>JACRGR010000061.1 GCA_016212275.1 Nitrospinota bacterium
ACGATCCCCGGCTTGGGCAAGCTGGTGCTGGTGAACCGCAAGGCGCGCATGGGCCGCAACCCGCAGACCGGCGAAGCGATCAAGATCCCGGCGAAACGGGTCATCAAGTTCAGGGTCGCCAAGGCCGCCAAGGACGCGGTGTTGGGCAAAAAGAAATAAGCCCGCTTTTCACAACGTCATTCCGGGGCTTCCCTGAACGGGGAAGCCCTTTTTTATTGGTGCATGGATGTTCAAGATAGTTTCCACCGCGCAGATGCGCGCCATTGACCGCGCCGCGATCGAGCAATACGGCGTCCCCGAACTGGCGCTGATGGAAAACGCGGGCATCGCGGCCATGCGCTTTCTGGAAGAACGCTTCGGCGGCCTTAAAGGAAAACGCATCGGCATCTTCTGCGGCAAAGGGAACAACGGCGGCGACGGCTTTGTGCTGGCGCGCCAGTTGTTCGTGCGCGGGCACGACCCCGCCGTGTATCTCCTCGCGAAACGCAACGACCTGAAAGGAAGCGCCAAAACAAACATGGAAGCGTACGCCGCCATCGGCGGGCGGATAAAAGAATTCCTTGACGAGACGGACCTAAAAAAACACAAGATCGCCATACGCCATGCCGACGCGCTGGTGGACGCGATACTGGGAACGGGCATCAACGCGCCGCTGGACGGCATTTACAAAACGGCGGTCGAAAAGATCAACGAGTGGAAACGGTATTGTTTGGCGTTGGACATCCCCACGGGACTGGATTCCGACCGCGGCGCGATTCACGGGCTCCATGTGCAAGCGGACGCGACCATCACCTTCGGACTGCCGAAGACCGGCATGATGTTCTATCCGGCGGCACTGGCGGTGGGAGAACTGAAAATAACCAACATTACTTTCCCGCCACTTCTCATCGAATCATCGCCGTGCGATGCCTTTCTGTTGGACGCCGAATGGGTGAAGACGAAGTTGCCGTCGCGCCACGCGGACGCCCACAAAGGCGATTACGGACACGCCGTGGTAACCGGCGGACAGGAAGGGATGGGGGGCGCGGTGGCGCTGGCCGCGCTGGCCGCGCTCAAAGTGGGCGCGGGACTTTCCACCGCCGCCGTTTCCCTGCCGCTTAGCAGGCAGTTCGAGCTTGGCGCGTTGGAAGTGATGTCGTTCCCGCTGGGTGAAACGATCGCCGATCCCGCGAACGCGGAAAAGCTGATCGCCTTCGCGCGGAACAAATCGGCCATCCTCATAGGCCCCGGCATGGGGCAAAGCGAAACGCTGGCGGAAACGGTGGCGCAACTTGTCACAACATTAAATATCCCGATGGTGATAGACGCCGACGGGCTGAACAACCTCGCCGACAAAAAGGACGCGCTCGCCAAAGCGTCCGCGCCTGTTATCGTTACCCCGCACCCGGGCGAGATGGCGCGGCTGACCGGCATGACCGCACAGGAAATAAACGCGGATCGCCTGAACGCCGCGAAAGTTTTTTCCCAAAAACACAACTGCGTGACCGTCCTCAAAGGGGCGCGCACCGTGATCGCCGCGCCGGACGGAGCCGCCTACATCAACCCCACGGGAAACCCGAACCTCGCCAGCGGTGGCACCGGCGACGTGCTGGGTGGGATGATAACCGGATACTTGGCGCAGGGACTCGCGCCGGTGGAAGCCGCCGCGGTTGCGGTATACCTGCACGGCCTCGCCGCCGACCTCTACACGAAAGAATACGACGCCTACTCCCTCACCGCATCCACCCTGCTGGAATATCTCCCCCGCGCGCTGAAACACCTGCGCGGCTGATGCCCCGCCGTTGACTTGCCTCCGCCCCCTCCAACATAATCACGGGAGGAGAAGCAAATGCGCATTACCGCCCTTTTGACCATTCTTTCACTGTTCGCTCTTTCCCCCGTCACGGCAAAAGCCGAGGATGTCGTGATCGTCACCAGCGGCGGCGTAAGCCTGGGGTCCTACGAGGCGGGGCTTAACTGGGCGCTCATTGAGCTTTTCAAGGATAGCCGCACTAACGCGGCAGAGGGGAAACACTACAACATCACCGGCCTCGCGGGAGCATCGGCGGGCGGCATCAACACCGTGTTGGGAGCGCTCACCTGGTGCGGCGGCGAACCGACGACGGTTAACGGCAACCTGTTTTGGAAAGCGTGGATACCGCTCGGCGCGGACATTATGCTCCCGCTCAACGTCACGGCGCACGACTACCGTCTGCGGTATCTTAACGCATTTAGCGGCATCAACGCCGCGGCGGGAAAGGAACTTGCGCTGGATGAAAGCCGCCTTTATCCGGCATACCTTCCGGGAGAGGGCCTGATAACCCAAAGAGCCAACGGCCCTATAAGCGGCGTTTTGGAATCGCAACTCCGCGAGTGGCTGGAAAAAGGCGCTCCCGCCGAAGCGCAATGCGAACTAACTATCGGCCTCACCCTCACGCGAGTGGAACCAGCCGCGGTGTCGGCCGGTGGTATCAAGACCTCCACGCAGAAATTCATCCTGCCGCTCTCCCTGCACATCCGGGAGGGATCGTTATCGGTGGACAATCAGTCCGGGTTCGGTTTCGTTATGGACCGGCCCCTGCCGGGAAAACCGGTGCAACTGCCGCGCGATGGCAGTTCCGGCGGCTCCGTTTCCCCCCGCGCGCTGGTGAACGCTATCCGCGCGTCCGCCGCCTTTCCCATCGCGTTCGAACCGATACCGCTTTCGTACTGCGACGAGCAGGGGAAGGAAAGTTCCGTGGAGGGTTACACTTGCCCCGCCGGCAGTTACCTGAACACGGAGAAATTCTCCGACGGAGGAATATTCAACAACATTCCCATCGGGTTGGCGGTCATCCAGCAAGGCATTGATACCGCGCCGATCTACCTCGCCATCGCGCCGGAGGAGCGCTCGCGCAAATCCCCCGCGCGTGAAAAAAAACCAGACGCGAAGGACGGAAGCAACTACGTCGAGAAAAAATGGTCCGAGTTCTTCAGCCACACCGTCACCACCGCGATGGAGGCCGAAACGGTTCTTGCCCTCTCAAGTCCAAACATCAAGGGGAAGATACAGGCAACAGGCCGCTTCTCACCAATCGCGGGAGCCTACCTAGCGCACTTCGGCGCATTTTTCGACCGCCCC
Source organism: Nitrospinota bacterium (assembly GCA_016212275.1). Taxonomy (GTDB): domain Bacteria; phylum Nitrospinota_A; class UBA7883; order JACRGQ01; family JACRGQ01; genus JACRGR01. Next base: position 3,101 of record JACRGR010000061.1, read on the forward strand.
CTGCGCGAGTACGATTATTATGCGGGAGTCTATGACGGCGCCCGGAAATTCGCCGAGCTGTCCTGCGGCATCGCCAATGGAATACCCGATGATGCGTATGATGTGGAATGCGTGGGACGAGGGATGGCGGCGGGCGTTTTGGCGCTGGGCCTTTTGGCCGAAGGACCGGCAACCGCCGACGCGCAATATGTGTTCCGCGCCTTGACGCATCGGGAATTCGGGAAAACGGCGGACGGCTGGAACTGGCTAAAAAAAATGAAGGAGGAGCCGCGCAACAACAACCTGCGCGTGATAATGAACGCCCTCTTTGGACGCGAGACGGCGGGTGCCGCTCCCCGCGCGGCGGAAACGGGACAGGACCAAAACAGCTTCAGGGATTTCATCACGGCGCTCGGCACCGGTTACAGCGAGGTGAACCCGCCCCAGTGCGCGGTAAAGACCGATACCGACAACATCGGCAGGATAAAGGAACTGTTGTTTGAAGGCTACGTTGATTTCTCAAAGTACCGGAATGTTTGCGATCCTTCCTGCACCCCCTGCTACATGATGCAAGACAGCATGCGCGACCTGCGGAACAATTACGATGCGTGGTTCGTCCGCAACTCGCTGGAGGCGATCCAGCGGCTGAAATGGCTGGAGCGCAAAAGGGGCGGCGCGCCCTCGCTGGACCTTAAAGCTCTTAACGCGGCGGAATTCCTTTTGCGAAACGACCACGACACGATGGGCTACCGCGTCCTGCGGCTCAACGCTTCATCGGTGCCCGACGACAAATTGGGGCTGGATAACCCGTTCTACAACTCTTTCTTCATGGCCCTCCCCTACCGCATCGGCATCAATACCACCGAGGGGGGATGGATTCTCGGTTACGAGCCGGGAATACGGTTCAACAAAAACTGGAGCGTTGCATTCCCCGTGGAACCGTACACCGGAGCCAACAGCGTGAACAAAACATTCCTGAGTGTTGGCGCGATGGGGGGATACTCCCCGCAGGCGCTCTCCGGCTTCTCGGCCGGCGCGGGCATTATGCAGTTTTACGAGTGGGGCGCGTTCACTGAACTGCGGCAGACCCAAAACATGGGCGTACGCTTCGAAATCGGTTTTTTGTGGAACAAGGTCTCCATCGGCATGACCCAGCGCAACTACCTCGACCCGGAAACGCGCTACTGGGCGGTGAACTTCAACGACATCAACGGCCTCATCTACTGGGCGCTGAAGATACGGGAATAGGCCGGCGTTACAGGAATCGTTTCACACGCGGGATAAAATCCTCTTCCACCACCGGCTTCGCCACGAAATCGGCGGCTCCCGCGCGGAAAAAATCCTCCCGCAATCTCAACAGTCCTTTCGGGTCCTCGGAGGCGGTGGAGGTAGCCACGATCACCGGCACATGGCTCCACCGGGGGTCTTTCTTCAGTTCGCGGATGAACTCAAGGCCGCCAAATGGCATGTGAACGTCGGTAATGATAAGGTTCGGGACGGCGTGACTTAGTTCGTCCAACGCCTGATAGCCGCTTTCCGCCTCGATTACTTCGGCGGATACGTTTTTGGCAAGCAACCCCTTCATCATCCGGCGGTGGGCCTCCTGATCGTCCACTATCAAAAGCGTCACCACCGTTTCCGGCAGACTGACGAAGAAGGTGCTTCCCGCACCCGGCTCCGATTCCACCCGGATCTCGCCCCCGTGAGCGCGCATGATCTCCAGCGAATAGGGCAGTCCCAGCCCGGTGCCGATCTCCCCCGCCGTGCCGAATGTGGTGGTCTTCACCTCCGGCTTGAAAAGATCGGGCAATACTTCCGGCTTTATGCCGATGCCGGTGTCGGCGATGGCAACGGTATTGACACTTCCCTCCGGGGCGTACACCCGCACGCTCCCGCCCGCGTTGCAGAATTTCACCGCGTTCCCCAGCAGGTTGCCGATCACCTGCCCGTACAACGCGGGGTCGGCTATCAGCCGCATGTCCGCCGGAACAACATTCTCCAGCGTGATAACCTTCTGCACCGCGGCCTGATAGCACAACTGTATCTTTTCGTCCGCGACCTGATGCGGGTAAATGGTGCGCTTTATCGGAATTATCCTGCCTGACTGCAACCGGCTGATGTCCAGCAACTGGTCGAGCAGGTTCAGCAGGGATGTGGCCGATTCAGAAATGGAAACGCTCAAACCCTCCACCTGGTCGGCGGGAGCGTTCGTCCGCACCATCTCCCGCACAAATTCAGAAGCGGACTTCATGCCCGCAATCGGGCCGCGCAGGTCGTGGGAAACCAGCGAAACGAATTTGTCCTTCAGTTTCGTGCTCTGCCGCACCTCTTCCAGCAATTCCAGGTTTTCGTACCGGAGCGCGATGGACGAGGACATCATCTGGTAAATGCGGAACGAATACTTGACCAGCGTGACGGTGTACAGCAGGAGCAAGGCACCCAGCGCATATCCGAACGCGGCCCCCTCCCACAAACACCGCGCGGAATAGGAAAGCACCACGGGGACGATCCATGCGGCGGGGGCGAGTTTGATTGAGGGATGGGACACCACCGTGGAGGCCGACAGAGCGGTTATCACAAGGAGGAATAACGACTGAATGGCGACGTTCCCCGAAGGAAAAAGCATAAAAGCGGAAACGCCCCAGGAAATGCCCGAAAAAAACGAAAGCGAAAGATACCAGTCATGCCACAGTTTGCCGTCGAATGCATTACCAACAGAAACGGGACGGAACCGGTAATACAAAAACATCCTGCTCACCGCGACCGCCGTAATCAAGCCTATCCATGCCAGCGCCATAAGGTGCGATGTGGATTCCCATACCACGGCGGCAAGCACCAACGCCACGATGTAGGACGCCCCCTGCATCATCGGTATCTGCCCGATGGCCAGGCGCACCTGCTCGCGCAGGACGTCCTCGCGTACTGATTCGCCCGCCGCCGTATTATTTTCCATCAGCTATCGGCCCTTTTCCAACACTGTCCGTATAGTTCCGGTAAACTCCTGGGCAACCACCGGCTTCCGGACAAATGCCGCCGCGCCGAGATCCCTCGCAGACTCCCGCGCCTCGTTTCCCGGCATACCGTCCAAGGAGGTGGCGACCACGATTGGCACGGACGAGAGACCGGGAAGTTCCCGCATCTTCTCCAAAAACGCGATGCCATCCATTCCCGGCATATTCAAGTCCGTGATGATCAGGTCGGGGGTCATCTCGCGCAGGACGGATAGCGCTTCGTAGCCATCCTCGGCTTCCAGGAACTCCGCCGGGAAGGATGAACGGATGATCTGCATCATCATGCGGCGGTGCGCCTCCTGGTCGTCCACAATCAAAAAAGTCACCGCCGCCGCCGGCAAACTTACATAAAAAGTGCTTCCCGCCCCAAGCGATGATTCCACCCGGATGTCGCCGCCGTGCGCCCGCATGATCTCGAGCGAATAGGGGAGGCCCAGCCCCGTGCCGATCTCGCCCGCGGTGCCGAACGTGGTGGTCTTCACCTCCGGCTTGAAAAGGTCCGGCAATACTTCCGGTTTTATGCCCACCCCCGTATCCTCGATGGCCACCGTGTTTATGCTCCCATCCGGCGCGAAGAGCCGCACCTGCCCGCCCGCATTGCAGAACTTCACCGCGTTCCCCATCAAGTTGCTGATCACCTGCCCGTACAGCGCGGGATCCGCGATTAGGCACATGGCGGGCGGCAGGTCGTTGCGGATAGTAAGGACCTTCTTTTCCGCGGCTTGCGCGAACAGCATGATCTTTTCATCCGCGATTTGGCGGGGATGGACGATGCGCTTGATCGGCGTTATCTTGCCGCTCTGCAAGCGGCTGATATCCAGCAACTGGTCCAAAAGGGTGAGCAGGGATCCCGCGGATTCCGAAATGGAAACGGTGAGGGATCGCGCGTGCGGACTGGCGGGATCGTTATCCAATATTTCCTTGATGTATTCGGCTCCGGACTTCAAGCCCGCGATAGGGCCGCGCAGGTCGTGGGAGACCAGTGAAACGAATTTATCCTTCAGCCTGGTCGCCTGCCGCACTTCCTCCAGCAGTTCCATGTTTTCGAACCGGCGCTCGATGGAGGCGGCCATCATCCCATGGATGCGGAACGAATACATGACCAATGCGGCGCAATACAGGGGGAGTAAAATACCGACGGCATACCCGTATATCCCCCCTTCCCAGAGGCTCCGCGCCGAATATGCAACCAAGAGGGGAATATCCCACGCGGCGGGAGCAAGCCGGACGGAAGTGTGGGAAACCACCGTGGCGGAAGCCAAAGCTGTCATGATAAGAATGAGAAACGACTGCGAAGCGGTGTCGCCCGCGGGATACAGCAAAAAGGCGGAAGTCCCCCATACAAAGCCGGAAATGACCGTAAGCCGGAGATATATATCATGCCAATACCTGCCGTCCAGCGTTTCGTCCTTCGCCACAGGCCTGAACCGGAAATATAACGCCACCCGCGAGAGGGCGATTGCCGTCACCAACCCGAGCCACACGATAGCCAGCGCCGGAACCGCGGAATGCCAGTAAACGATCGCCAACGCCAACGCCACGATGTAGGACGCCCCCTGCATCATCGGTATCTGTCCGATTGCCAGGCGCACCTGCTCGCGCAGGACCTCTTCCCGCACCGTCCCGCCGGTTTCCGCGATCATGCTCATCCCTTTACGCCCTTCTTCTGATAGGCCGCCTCGCCATCCAGCACTTTCAGCGCGTACCGCCGGTGATCCCCCTCCTTGGCGGCAAGGTGAACGGAACTACCCGTTCCCTGATACCACTTTTCAAGGAGCGTGTATTTCCCGATTTTTACCGATGACATAATAGACGGCGCTCAACGCCGAAACGTTGCGCCTCTCCCCCTCCTGACATTCGCCCCATCAACGGAGACCGTCACATTCCGGAACATTTTTTCACCCTCCAAAGGATGCCCTTTGGGCGATTATTTTACCCCAAAAGCGTCCTGAACGTGAAGAACGGAATCAGCCGAGGGTGAAGTAAACGGAGGTACCTTCTCCGGGGAGCGACTCCACGCGGATGGTCCCGCCGTGCGCATCTATGATGTCGCGGCACAATGGCAGGCCGAGGCCGCTCCCGTGTTCGCCGTGGGTGCCCACAGTGGAGGTTTTTTCGTCGTAATTGAACAGCGCCGGGATGCGCGCGGAATCTATGCCCATGCCGGTATCCCGCACCACAACGGTGCGTGGGTCGGCTGACGCCCTGTGCACCGTCACCGTCCCGCCCGGATGGGTGAACTTGATCGCGTTGCTCACCAGATTGTGGAGCACTTCCTGTATCAGCGTTTCGTCGCCATGCAGGTGCGGTTCGGGCGCGATGGCGTTGTGGAGTTTCACCCCCTTCTGGCTTGCCGCCGCTCCCAAACCCGCCAGCACACGCACGGCAAGCGATGCCATATCAATGGGGGTTTTGGTCAGCGCCATTTTCCCCATCTTGAACCGGCTGGTTTTCAACAGCGAGTCCACAAGCGCGTTCAATGTTTCGGAGGAGCGGAGCACCGCCGCAACGTGCTTTTGGCTTTCTTCCTTCCTCCCCAGATCAATGTCGTGGCGAAGCAAGTGCGCATACCCGGTTATCGTCGCCAGCGGGGCTTTCAGGTCGTGCGAGACGAGGGAAATGAACTTGTCCTTCATCACGGCGGCCGCTTCGGCCATTTCCTTGCCGTGCCGCAATTGCACCGCCTCCCGCTTCATGGAATTGATGCGGTCGCCCAATGCCAGCGAGAACAGGGTCATCTCCAGGGTGAACCCCGCCATAGCTAGCCAGTAGCTCCACCCGCTCCGCGGGAGCAGGCCCAGATCGCACAATGCCACCACGGCGATGGCGATGAACAGCGTGGTCCACCCCGCCAGATACAGGCGGACGTGCCGCACCCCGGCCCGCCAAATGTAAAGCGCGTTAATGGCCACCGCCAATCCGTTCAATAACCCCGCGTCTATTATCAATGCCCCCGGCAGATACCACGGGGTCAATACCAAGACACCGGCCACCGCGTACGCCGCAATCCACCACCGGAAGTATGCGTCCATGCGCGGCGTGTGCCGTGCCGTGCCGGTGAACACCCGGTGGAACTGCGTGGCGGCAAGCAGGGTTAAACATACCGCCACCATCCTTCCCGCATTCTGCAACCACGGACTTTCGGGCCACAGATATTGGAAACCAATACCGGAACCGCCCAACACGGTAAAAAGTGCCGTGGCGGCATACAGCACATAAAACAGATAGGCGATGTCCCGCACCCACAAGTACAAGAGCAAGTTATACGCCGTCATCACCAATATGATTCCGATCAGCGCCCCCAAAATAACCGCCTCTCCGCGGACATACTGGTCAAACCCCGTGGTGCTCCATACCTTCAGCGGGATGCTTACGGCGCCGACCGGGTTTTCCTTCACCCGCAGATAGACGGTTTTTTCCTCCCCCGGCCCCAAGTCAAAGCGGAACGCCGGGGAGCGGTACGGCACCTCGCGCACCGCAAATGGCCGCGAATCACCTGAATATGACGCCCGCCACCCGCCGTCCGGCGCGGGAACATAAAAATCAACGAGGTCTAGTAGAGGAAAATTGACGGTGACGACATACGAACCGGCTTGCGCCTCGGAGTTGCGCACCGCGATGCGCGCCCAGTATGCGCTCCGGCTGAACCCATAAGCGGGGGAGCCGGCCCCGGCGGAGGCGAATTTCGTGGAATACGCGGAAGAGGATGCTTGGGAAATATCAAGCGCGGCTTCGGCATCAACCAGCATCTCCATGCTTGCGCCGGGTTCCACGCCCGCGGTGTCCGCCGATACTTCCACCGGCGGCACGGCCCACGCGGCGGAACACAGAACGAACACGGAAAAAACCAGAAAAACCGGGATTAATTTCCCCCTCAACTTTTTCCCCTCAAAGGTAAGAGTACAGCTTACCGGAATTCCCCCGCTCTCTCAATGATTGGGAGACGCGGGATGTGCTTAAACCACAGAGGCACGGAAAACCCAGAGAGGGAAACTGTGTTGCCATTTTAAGGCTCATCCGTGTTTATCCGTGGTTCATCCCTCTCCGCGTCCGTTACATCTTCACATGGGCGTTCAGCGTCTCCGACCCGGCAATCGCTTTATTGTCCGGGGCCAGGCGTTTTGCCGCCTTGAACGATTCCGTTGCGTCCTTATGCTTTCCCTGCCCGTGCAGGGCCAAGCCCAGATTGAAATGCCCTTGCGCGAAGTTGGGCGCTATCTTCACCGCCTCGCGGAAATGGACCTCGGCGGATCCGAATTGCCCCTTGTCGTACGCCGCTATCCCTTCCGCGTTGTGCATCGCCGCGCCCTTGTCCGCGCCCGTCGGCGCGGCGAGCGGCATTTCGGCCCACGAGGGGGCAACGGTGGCAAAAACGAGCGCAACAATGGATGAAATTACAAAACGCATGGCAAGTCCTCCTTTAATGAAATGGTTAACAGTGTTTCCCATCCCATCTCTTCCAAGTCCATCGCCGCATCAGGCGGCTATCCGGTACACGTTCATCTCGTCCAGCACGCCTTTCAGTTTCGCCTTGCCGGGCGTTACTTTCATCCGGCCCAGCTGTTCCTTCACCCCGGCATATCCATACACATCATCCGTAACGCATATTTCGTCCGCCCCCGCAAGCTCCTGCACGCGCGAGGCGATGTTCACGGTCTGCCCGAAATAGTCCAGCCGCTCGTTCAGGTTCACGGCTATCGAAGCGCCTGAATGGATGCCGATCTTCAGGATAATGTCTTTGCCCCCCGGCGTTTGGCTCATCGCCGCCACTTCCTTTTGCATTTCCAGCGCGGCTTTCAGCGCGTCGCGCGGGTTCATAAAGCTCCCCATCACCGCGTCGCCGATGGTCTTTACTATCGCGCCGGAATTGCGAGCGACCACCTTTCCCAAAATGTCGAAGTGCTGGCGCACCAGCGAAAACGCCTTCAGGTCCCCTATCCGCTCATACAGCGCGGTGGAGCCTTTCAGGTCGGTGAAGATGATGGCGATGTTCTTCACCCCCAGGCTTTCCATCCCCTGCACCACCTCGTAGTGGAACAGGTCGCGGAACGATTGCGAGGTCAGGAGCCGCTTGCCGGAAAGAAACGGCGCGAACGTGATGGCGAACCGCTCATGGTAATCCGCGGGGAGATTCATCAGCGTGAGCAGTCCGCGCTTCCCCGATTCGTTGCGCACCTCGAAACTCTTTTTCCCCGGCGTAAGTATTTTACTCTCGGCCTCGATCGCCGTGCCATTGAGCCTCACCTTCACCACGCCCCCATCCGGCGCGCCGGTGACGGGCAAGCCATGGCCGATGTGGTTCAGCAGATCGTTGAAGATGACCACACCCTCCGTCACTTCTCCGTTGAACGTGACGCGCTCGCCGGGTTCCACGAAGGAATGGTGTCTGAGGAACGGAAGCACCGCGTCTATCCATTTCTCGCCGTTGGTCATAATCCCCTCCCGGCTGAAGCGGTACTTCAGCAGATAGTCGTCCGCCGAGAGTTTTTCCGGATCGTGGAACGGGATGGAGCGTATCTCCGGGGCCACCGTGAAGCTGATCTGGATATAGTCGTCCAAAGCGGCCTCGAAGTTCACGTTGCATATCTCGCAGTGGTAATGACAATCGAACGTCTTGAGGGTAGTGAAGCTCTCCACCACGCTGGTGCAACCGGGACACAGAAGGTGCCAGTTCATCTGAAATAACCCGGCAACCGTCGCGTGCAGAAAAACGTCAATGGCCTCCTGCTCTTCCATCCCCTTTTCTTTCGCGTACTGCACCGGATTGATGCGGAAGAGGGAAAAATCGTCCCCGGCGCGGATGAGATTCTCCAGACGGGAGACGACGCGGGGACTCCACTGGCGGGCCTTTTCCAGCGCGGCCAGTTTTTCATCGAGGAGCCGTTCGCTTATTTGTGGAAGTGTTGCGGTTTCCATGATGCAAGCCTCCTTCGCCGATAAGGAACGCGGCGAGTTTCGCGTGGCAATACCTATTGGGGATGGCGGAAGTCCGAAGGGGCTTCGTCCAGCCCTGATGCTTATTCGTTCATTGTAAATCCGCGCGGCCCGTTTGTCCATCCCTCCAAGACAGCCGGTTCTTTTCGTTGCGGTGAAAAAAATGATGAAAAGGGGTTATCGGGGTTCTTCCTTGGACCAACTTGCCGATTAGTTGGCGAAGGAAGAAATGGGGTCACAGAAATGGGGTCACATCTTGACATTTGACAATTTGGAAATAAGTCAACAACTCATGCCTGACCCCATTTCCATTTTGCATTTTCAAGAAAAAAGCGGCCTGACAATCCGAAAATCATCCGATATGCAGCGTGTGTTATTAGGACGCGCACGGCTCGCCTCTGGTGTCTGGCGCAAGCAGATAGCTACCAGCCGCCGTAAGCCTGATTGAGCGACGCGCCCTGTGAAACGTATTATGCACGACTTCGGTGCGAATGGGTGACTGCAATGCACAGGCAATAAATTAGGGCCGCCAATCGTGTGTCTTGACACGCACGGTTATGGGTGACCCCGTTTCGTTTCGTTTCGGTGCGAGACCTGCCCCAGACGTTTGTCCCGCAAGCCGTTAAGGCCGCCTTCCTCGTACCGGGCAAGTTGACGACGGAACGTCCGCGCACACACCCCAAGTAGCCGCGCCGCTTCCTCTTGCGTCAGACGACCGGCACGCCAGCCGCCATTCGCTTCCTCAAACCTCATAAGAAGCACTCCCATCATCAGTTCCGTCCGTCTCATAAATCGCCCTCCAAAAGGCACTTTATAAAACCGGACAGATCATGTGCTCCCGAACCGGACAATTGATGTGCTCGCAACACGGTGGAACGTCGTCATTGACTGCCTTTACCAATTCGCATAGCATTGCCGTTATGGGGAAGGTCAATATGTTTTCGATATTGGTTTTTTTTGCTATTTGTGGGTTGTTCCCACCAAAAAAGCATCCCGGATGAAGCGGAATTGGGGAAAATAGTTGAGTCGGAACTTAAAGCCAAAGCTGTTCATTTTGAAGCCGTACTTAAGGGGAATTCCGACCCATCTTATACCCCGAATCCTGATGTAGATTCCAGGCAAGCCTCTTCTCCCGAAATGACCTACTTCGTATTGTTGGGTAAGCATAAGCTTGGCAAAAAGATTTATTCCTGGAATTCCAAAACTCAGACCGTCGAAGAGATAACTGAAGCCAATGGTTTATTGGAAAATGTTGCGTCCGGAGAACATGATAAATTTGATACCTTGGCAAGGGCTTACGCTCTAAAAGTTTCAGGGATGGACCAGCTTGAGCAGAATCTGGAGCGAGTTAATGCGGCGAACGCGGACTGGGGGAAAAAAAACATCGCGCTATTTAGCGATTTTAAAAATGGGCGAATTTCCTACAAGGAATATAAATTAGAATCGCAATTAAATGACCTTGAGCGTTCTCGGAATGCAATGCAAGGGGAGATTGAGAATGCTCGAATAGTAAGTGAGACGAAGACAAGAATGAACGATTTAGTCTCAAAATAAACCAAAAAGTGGACGGAAACGGGGTCAAACGGAAACAGAAACGAAACGTAAACTGCGGTAGTCAGGATTAGTCGGTAGTCGGGGTCAGCCTTGACTAATAAATCGGGGTCAGGCGTGAGTTAATGACTTATTGGAATTGACGATTTTAAAATAGCACAAACAAAAAAGCCCATGCCGGAACCCGTAAACGGGCCCGGTCATGGGCTTTTTTTAAACTTAAAGCCGGCAACGACCTACTCTCCCACACAATTCCTCATGCAGTACCATCGGCGCAGGGAAGCTTAACTTCCGAGTTCGGAATGGGATCGGGTGTGACCTTCCCGCTATAGTCACCGGCATAAACCTTTCACAACAACGCGCGCTGACGTCATCCTGAGCGTTAGCGAAGGATCTCTTCAAACAAGAGATTCTTCGACCGCCTTTCGGCGGCCTCAGAATGACGCGCTTGCGTCATTGCCAATATTTCTTATGGGCTAATCAAAAGTAACGGTGAAAAATTAATGTCAAGCCGAACGGCCTATTAGTACCAGTCAGCTCCACGCCTTGCGGCGCTTCCACACCTGGCCTATCAACCTTGTAGTCTTCAAGGGGCCTTTAGGGATATCTAATCTTGGGAATGGTTTCCCGCTTATATGCTTTCAGCGGTTATCCATGCCGAACTTGGCTACCCGGCTATGCCGCTGGCGCGACAACCGGAGCACCAGAGGTTCGTTCATTCCGGTCCTCTCGTACTAGGAACGACATCCCTCAAATATCCAGCGCCCACGACGGATAGGGACCAAACTGTCTCGCGACGTTTTAAACCCAACTCACGTACCGCTTTAATGGGCGAACAGACCAACCCTTGGGACCTGCTACAGCCCCAGGATGCGATGAGTCGACATCGAGGTGCCAAACCACGCCGTCGATATGGACTCTTGGGCGTGATAAGCCTGTTATCCCCGGCGTACCTTTTGTCCGATGAGCGATGGCCCTTCCACACAGAACCACCGGATCACTAAGGCCTGCTTTCGCATCTGCTCGACTTGTAGGTCTCGCAGTTAAGCTCTCTTTTGCCTTTACACTCAACGGCCGGTTTCCAATCGGCCTGAGAGAACCTTTGCGCGCCTCCGTTACTCTTTAGGAGGCGACCGCCCCAGTCAAACTACCCGCCTGGCAATGTCCTTAATCCAGATAATGGATCCAAGTTAGAATCCGAGCGCATAAAGGGTGGTATTTCACTTGTGACTCCCCCGAGCCTAGCGGCCCGGCTTCAAAGTCTCCCACCTATTCTACACATCACGAACCAAGATCCAATGCCAGGGTGCAGTGAAGGTGCACGGGGTCTTTCCGTCCCGTCGCGGGTATACGGCGTTTTCACCGTAAGATCAATTTCACTGAGTCCGCAGTTGAGACAGTCAGGCCAGCGTTACACCATTCGTGCAGGTCGGAACTTACCCGACAAGGAATTTCGCTACCTTAGGACCGTTATAGTTACGGCCGCCGTTTACCGGGGCTTCAATTCAAAGCTTCGGGACAACCGAAATCATCCCTGACCTCTCCTTTTAACCTTCCGGCACCGGGCAGGTGTCAGACCCTATACCTCATCTTACGATTTAGCAGAGTCCTGTGTTTTTAGTAAACAGTCGCAGCCTGTAATTCTCTGCGGCCCCCATGCGCTATTAACGCTCAGGGGCACTCCTTTTCCCGAAGTTACGGAGTTAATTTGCTGAGTTCCTTAACTGCGGTTCTCTCAAGCGCCTTAGGATTTTCTCCTCACCCACCTGAGTCGGTTTCGGGTACGGTTATTTGCAACCCTCCTTAGAGGTTTTTCTTGGCGGTTTAGGGTCAACCAGTTACGTCTTCCCCGTAGGGTCAACGCCACCTCGTCTCTCAGGCACGGCATTAAAACCAGCCTTCCGGATTTGCCAGGAAGACGCCCTGCTGACTTGAACCGGGACGACCAGCGCCCGGATGGTTTACCTTCCCGCGTCACCCCATCGTGATAACGGATTGCAAACAGTACAGGAATATTAACCTGTTTCCCATCGGTTACGCCTTTCGGCCTCACCTTAGGGGCCGACTAACCCTGAGCGGATTACCCTTGCCCAGGAAACCTTGGGTTTTCGGCGAACGGGTTTCTCACCCGTTTTATCGTTACTCATGCCGACATACTCACTTCCCTGCGGTCCAACAGTCCTCACGGTCTGCCTTCACTCCACAGGGAACGCTCCTCTACCACGCACATTGCTGTGCATCCATAGCTTCGGTGGCGTGTTTTAGCCCCGTTACATTTTCGGCGCAGAAAGACTCGACCAGTGAGCTATTACGCTTTCTTTAAAGGATGGCTGCTTCTAAGCCAACCTCCTGGCTGTCTGAGTGTCTCTACAACCTTTACCACTTAACACGCACTTTGGGACCTTAGCTGATGGTCTGGGCTCTTTCCCTCTCGACAATGGAACTTATCTCCCACTGTCTGACTCCCGGAGTTCCACGTATGGCATTCGTAAATTGGTAGGATTTGGTACCCTGTTATGGGCCCTAGTCCTTCCAGTGTCCTACCTCCATGCGCTACCGTCCGAGGCTATACCTCAATATATTTCCAGGAGATCCACCTATCGCCAAGTTTGGTTAGCCTTTCACCCCTATTCACAGGTCATCGAATGACTTTTCAACGTCAACTCGTTCGGGCCTCCACGAAGTGTTACCTCCGCTTCACCCTGCCCATAAATAGCTCACTTGACTTCGGGTTTACTAAACGCGACTAAATCGCCCGATTAAGACTCGCTTTCGCTACGGCTACACCTCTTTACGGCTTAACCTTGCCACGCCCAGTAACTCGCCGGCTCATTATGCAAAAGGTACGCGATTACCCATTGTCCTTGCGGACCATAGGGCTTTCACTGCTTGTAGGCATACGGATTCATGTTCTTTTAACTCCCCTAATGGGGGTTCTTTTCACCTTTCCCTCACGGTACTAGTGCACTATCGGTCGCCAGATAGTATTTAGCCTTGGAGAGTGGTCTCCCCGGATTCCCACTGGGTTCCTCGTGTCCCGTGGTACTTGGGTACCCGATCCAGAAAGAACTCATCCTTTCGCCTACGGGGCTGTCACCCGCTATGGCGGACCTTTCCAGGTCCTTCGGCTAGGAATCGTTTTTTTTACTTTCCGGCTTACGCCCGACCGGGCCCCGCAACCCCGTCAATCATTGCTGGTTGACGGTTTAGGCCAATCCCTTTTCGCTCGCCGCTACTGGGGGAATCGCGCTGCTTTCTCTTCCTCAGGGTACTAAGATGTTTCAGTTTCCCTGGTTCGCCGCCTGCACCTATGAATTCAGTGCAAGCTAATACGGTTTTACCGTATTGGGTTCTCCCATTCGGAAATCTCCGGATCAATGCCTGTTGGCGGCTCCCCGAAGCTTATCGCAACCAACTACGCCCTTCATCGCCTTCTGGCGCCTAGGTATCCCCCGTATGCCCTTAATTACTTGACAAGAACCTTACATCAGTTACTCTTGATCAGCCCACAATTTCAAAGTCCGTTTCCCCAACGGGGAAATTGAAAACTCCGGATTTTCATCCGGCATCTCACGAAAAACATGATCCGCTATCCCATAAGCACAACAGCTTATGGGGGAGGTTGCCGCCTATCGGCCCCGCTAACTCTGCCAAAATAAATTGGTGGAGGTGACAGGGCTTGAACCTGCGACATCCTGCTTGCAAAGCAGGCGCTCTCCCAGCTGAGCTACACCCCCATATCACAGGGAATGAAGACTGCCTGAAAAGTTGGTGGGCCTAGATAGACTCGAACTATCGACCTCACGCTTATCAGGCGTGCGCTCTAACCACCTGAGCTATAGGCCCATGCCGACCGAGCCTTGAAAATCCCTCAAGGCTTTCGGTGCCGAAGCCTATTCGCCTGCCGGCCAGCGGATTCCTCCGTGTACGGACGGACATGCCGCCGTACGAGCGGATCGAAAAATAATGAATCGGTCATGCGGGTATTGACCAGATATAAGGCGCTCTGCCCGAAGGCATGCAACCCTATTATCCTTAGAAAGGAGGTGATCCAGCCGCAGGTTCCCCTACGGCTACCTTGTTACGACTTCACCCCAATCACTGCCCATACCGTAGGCGGCTGCCTCCTTGCGGTTAGCTCACCGGCTTCTGGTATAGACGGCTTTCGTGGTGTGACGGGCGGTGTGTACAAGACCCGGGAACGTATTCACCGCGGCGTGCTGATCCGCGATTACTAGCGATTCCAGCTTCATGGAGTCGAATTGCAGACTCCAATCCGAACTAGGACCGGTTTTTTGGGATTAGCTCCCCCTCGCGGGTTGGCAACCCTTTGTTCCGGCCATTGTAGCACGTGTGTAGCCCTGGACGTAAGGGCCATGAGGACTTGACGTCATCCCCACCTTCCTCCGGTTTGTCACCGGCAGTCTCTCCAAAGTTCCCGGCATTACCCGATGGCAACTGGAGACAGGGGTTGCGCTCGTTGCGGGACTTAACCCAACATCTCACGACACGAGCTGACGACAGCCATGCAGCACCTATCCGCATCCCCCGAAGGGAGGACCGTGTTTCCACAGCCTATGATGCGCACTTCGAGCCCAGGTAAGGTTCTTCGCGTTGCGTCGAATTAAACCACATGCTCCACCGCTTGTGCGGGCCCCCGTCAATTCATTTGAGTTTCAACCTTGCGGCCGTAC
This sequence comes from Nitrospinota bacterium, assembly GCA_016212275.1. GTDB lineage: Bacteria > Nitrospinota_A > UBA7883 > JACRGQ01 > JACRGQ01 > JACRGR01. Next base: position 18,270 of record JACRGR010000061.1, read on the forward strand.
TC
>JACRGR010000060.1 GCA_016212275.1 Nitrospinota bacterium
AAAATGTACATCATCGTCTCCGGCTCGGTGACGATCACCAAGGACATGCACGGCAAGCGGGTGGACCTGAAAAAATTGAAGGAGGGGGACTGCTTCGGCGAACTGGCGATCATAGACAAGATGCCGCGCTCCGCCTCGGTGATAGCGAACGAGCCGACAGTGGTGATAGCCATCAACGAAGTGGTGCTCCGCACGTCCAACCCGGAAGTCTGCCTGAAGCTCTACCGCAACCTGGCGGCTATCATCTCCGAAAAACTGCGGTATTCCGACGCAAGGGTGTACAACCTCCTCACCGCCGGGAAGGATGTGGAAGCTGCCTCCTGACCCTTCCGCCGTCCTGATGCCCCCATAAGGTAAAATTGCGGTCGCGCTTTCATCGCGCGATGTAAAATATTTCCATGCACAAAGCTGTTGACCGCTGGAGGCGGCAAATAAGTTACCTGCGGATATCCGTCACCAAAAGGTGCAACCTCAAATGCGCCTACTGTATGCCGGGGGACGGCGGCCCCATTTATCCCAAAGGGGACATCCTCTCCATCCGGCAGATATTGCGCCTGGCGGAGGCGTTCGCGCCAATGGGCATCCGCAAGGTGCGGCTGACCGGCGGCGAGCCGCTCATGCGCAAAGGGATAGTCGCGCTGGTGGACGGCCTGCGCGCGGTGGGGGGAATCGAAGAGGTCGCCATGACCACGAACGGCGTCCTGCTCGGCCGGATGATGCCGGCCCTGCAAGCCGCCGGACTTTCCCGCGTGAACGTCTCGCTGGACACCCTCAGGCCCGAACGGATGCGCGCGCTGGCGGGGCACGATTTCACCGAGCCGGTGCTGAACACCATCCGCGCCATCGCCGAAAAAGGCGAGTGGCCGGTGAAGGTGAACGTGGTGGCCATCCGCGGCATTAACGATGACGAGATATTGGATTTCGCGCGGCTGGCGGCTGAGCTTCCGGTTGAGGTGCGGTTCATCGAGATGATGCCCACGGCGCACAACCGGCTGTGGAACGGCAAAACCTGTTTGCCGTCGGCGGAGATCGAGCGGACAATCCGCGAGCGGTATGAACTGCTCCCCGGGCCGCGCGGACTTTCCGGCGGCCCGGCGGTGGTGTACGGTATCGCGGGGGGAGCGGGGCGCGTAGGATTCGTTTCCCCATTGACCAAACATTTCTGCGGCGAGTGCAACCGGATGCGGCTGACGGCGGAAGGAAAACTGCGCGCCTGCCTGTTCTCGGATGGCGAGATAGACCTGAAAGCCGGACTCGACGCGGGGCATGAAGATGACTGGTTCCGCCAAAAATTCGCGGAAGCGCTGGGCGCAAAGCCGGAACGCCACGCGCTCACTCCGCGCTCTTCCGCCCCCTGTTCCCGCCCGATGGCCGCCATCGGCGGTTGACCCGCCCCATGCGGGTGCGGTCTAATCTTTCCTAAATGATCGCAAAGGTGTTAAGCGCCGCACATCTGGGCATAGAGGCCTTCCCGGTGGAAGTGGAAGTGGACCTTACCCCCGGCGCGTTCTTTTACGTCACGGTCGGACTGCCGGACGCGGCGGTGAAGGAAAGCCAGAACCGCATCCTGGCCGCCATGAAAAATTCCGGCTTCGAGCCGCCGGTGAAAAAGATCACGGTGAACCTGGCCCCCGCCGACGTGCGTAAAGAGGGAAGCGCGTTCGACCTGCCCATCGCGCTCGCCATCCTCACCGCGCAGGGGATCGTGCCGAAAGAAAAAATGGAGAAAGTTTATGTCATCGGCGAGCTGGCGCTGGACGGGCGCGTGAAGCCGGTGCGCGGTCTGCTCTCGGTCTCCGTCGCCGTAAGAAAACTCAAAGGGGCCGCGCTTATCGTCCCCGCCGAAAACGCGGGCGAGGCGGCGGTGGTGGACGGCGTGAACGTGATACCGGTGGAAAACCTGGCGCAGGCGGTGGGCTGGCTGAACGGCGAAGTGCCGATAGCGCGGGCGCAGGCCCACATCCCCCCGCCAGCGGCATTTGAAGAGGACGAAGTTGATTTCGCCGAAGTGAAAGGGCAACAGCACGTCCGCCGTGCGATGGAGGTGGCCGCCGCGGGGGGGCACAACGTGCTGATGGCGGGGCCGCCCGGTTCGGGAAAATCCATGATCGCGCGAAGGCTCCCCACCATCCTGCCCGGCTGGTCGCTGGAAGAGGCCATCGAGGCGTCGCGCATTCATTCGGTCGCGGGCCTGTTGGGTAGAAACGCCTCCATCCTCACGCGGCGGCCTTTTCGTTCCCCGCACCACACGGTGTCGGACGCGGGGCTGGTGGGGGGCGGGCACAACCCGGTGTTGCCGGGCGAAGTTTCCCTCTCGCATTACGGGGTGCTGTTCCTCGACGAACTGCCGGAATTCCGCCGGAGCGCGCTGGAGGTATTGCGCCAGCCGCTTGAGGACGGGCGGGTGGTCATTTCGCGCGCCACCTCGTCCGTCGCGTTCCCCGCGCGTTTTATGCTGGTGTGCGCCATGAACCCCTGCCCGTGCGGCTACGCCACCGACCCGCACAAGGAATGCAAATGCACCGGCGCGGAAATCCGCCGGTACCGGCGAAAGATATCCGGCCCCCTGCTGGACCGGATAGACATCCAGGTGGAAGTGCCTTCGGTGAAATATCAGGAACTGAAATCGGACGACGGGTGCGAGAATTCTTCCGCCATCCGGGAGCGGGTGGAACAGGCTCGGGAACGGCAAACGCGCCGCTTCGCCAAAAGCAGGATATATCGCAACGCGGAAATGGGCGCGCGGCAAATAAAAGCGTACTGCCCCATCGGCGCTGACGCGGAAAACCTGCTCAAGATGGCGATGGAGCGGCTGGGGCTTTCGGCCCGCGCCCACGCCCGCACGCTGAAAGTGGCGCGCACCATAGCCGACCTCGCGGGATGCGACGACATCGGCACCGAACACGTCGCCGAAGCCATCCAGTACCGCGCCCTCGACCGCGGCTTGTAGATAATCCTATTGAGGAAACCTTTTCTGAAGAAAAGCTTCCCCCCCCAAGCCCCAGCAAAAGACTTCCTTGATCAATACAAACATCCCCTTGTTGGGGGTGTTTGTATTGAACGATAAAGTTTTTCGAGGAAGTTTGAGGGAGCCGTTTTTTAAAAAGGCTCCCTCAATGGGATTTCCTACTTGGTGAGCGCTTTCCAGCTGACGATGTCTTCGTTTATCCCTTCGCCGCCCGGTGCGTTATCCGCGCCGTTGGAGACTATTTCGTATTCGCGTTCCTCTTCGCCGGGGGATTTGTAATGATAGGGGTTGCCCCACGGGTCGGACGGCACTTCTTTTTTCAGGTAGGTTTTCAGCGATGCCAGCCCCTCTTCGGTTGCCGGGTACTTGTGATGGTCCAGCCGGTACAGGTCCAGCGCTTCTTCCAGCATGGCTATTTGGGCCGATGCGTCCTTTTGTTTCGCCGTATCCACATGGCGGAACAGGCGCGGGCCGACAAGCCCCGCCAGAAGGCCGATGATGACCATGACCACCAGCAGTTCGATGAGCGAAAACCCGGCGGTTTCCCTTAAAACATTTTTGCGCATTTTGTATTTATATCATAATTTGGCGCGGGGAGGTTTTTACTGCGTCCCGGCCTCCCATCTAGTACAATCCTTAAAAGTCCTGCCGGGATGGCGAAATTGGTAGACGCAAAGGACTTAAAATCCTTCGGCTGGCAACGGCTGTGCCGGTTCGATTCCGGCTCCCGGCACCACCCGCTTCAAAGCGGGGGAACGGTATCGCGTAATGAATGGCAAATAATTACTTGGGGGAACGCCGCGGGTGATTATTTTGTTTCCCGTAACTATCCCGAAATTCGCAAAAATCCGTTACTTTGGTGTAAAATAATGAATCAAGAGGATGTAGTGAGGATTCAATTTAAATGAGCGAATTGCGCGAAGAGCCGGAAAAACAGGCGCATCACGACCGCAAGCTGGAGATGCTCCTGGGGACGGTGCAAAAGGAGATCAGCACCTACGCTTGGCAGATCACCTCGCAGATCAAGCGCCTGTCGCAGATAGGCATCGCGCTGTCCTCCGAGCACGACCTGAACAAACTGCTGGAAATGATAGTGGACGAGGCGCGCCTTTTCACCAGCGCCGACGCGGGCACCTTGTACATCCTTGAAGATTCCCACCTGCAATTCAAGATCATGCAAAACGACACATTCAAAACCCGCATGGGCGGCACCTCCGGCAAGGAGATTACCCTGCCCCCCGTGCAACTGGTGAAGAGCAACGTGTCCGCCTACGTCGCCCTTTCGGGCGAGACGGTGAACATCCCGGACGTGTACGACGCGCAGGGGTTCGATTTCACCGGCCCCCGCAAATACGACCAGGCCACCGGCTACCGCTCGAAATCCATGCTGGTGGTGCCGATGCGCAACCAGGAGCAGGAGATCATCGGCGTGCTCCAGCTATTGAACGCCAAGGACCTGCGCACCGGCGAAGTGGTGCCGTTCGCCGACGAGTTCGTGGCGCTCTCGCAATCGCTCGCATCGCAGGCGGCGGTCGCCATCACCAACGCCAAGCTGTTGCGCGACATGGAAAACCTGTTCGATTCGTTCGTGACCGTGATGGCCACCGCGATAGACGAACGCTCCCCTTACACCGGCGGCCATATCAAGCGCGTGGCGGACTTGGGCGTGATGGTGTGCGAGACCATCAACGCGATCAACGAGGGGAAATACGCCGACGTGAAGTTCTCGAAAGACCAATTGAAGGAAATGAAGATCGCGGGGTGGATGCACGACATCGGCAAGATCACCACCCCCGTGCATGTGGTGGACAAGTCCACAAAGCTGGAGACCATCTACGACCGCGTTGACCTTCTACGCCAACGGTTCATGACCATCGAGGCGATAGAACGGGGCCAATGGCTGGAACGCAAGGTCGGCCTCATTCAGTCCGGCGCGCCGCGGAATGAGATAGAAGCCGGGGAAGCGGCACTGGACGCCGCCGTGGCGAAGCTGAAAGACGACCTGGTGTTTTTGACCGCCACCAACAAGGGGGGCGAGTTTTTGGACGATTCCAAGATCGCCCGGCTGAAGGAAATCGCCGCGAAAACTTTCCGGGCGGACGGCAAGGACCTCCCGTACCTCACCGAAGACGAAGTGGCGAACCTCTCCATCCGCAAGGGGACACTGCTGGATTCCGAACGCAAAATCATGCAGGACCACATCGTGGTCACGGTGAAGATGTTGGAGAAAATTCCGTTCACCAAAAAGCTGGCCAACGTGGCCCGTTTCGCCGGTGCGCACCACGAGGCGCTGGACGGCTCCGGCTACCCGAAGGGGCTGAAGGGGGACGATATCCCGCTGGAAGGGCGCATCCTGATGCTGGTGGACCTGTACGAGGCGCTCACCGCGCACGACCGGCCCTACAAAAAACCGATGCCGATCAACAAGGTGTTCGATATCATGAAATTCGAGGCGGAAAAGGGGAAGCTGGACAAGGACCTGTGGGAACTGTTCCAGAAAGAGGACATCCACGGGAAGTTCACCGCGCAATACGACGCTCTTCCCCCCATGCCCGTTCCGCCGCCCCCCGCTCCGGCGGAGCAAAAACCGGCGGTCACGCCCGAAAAGCTGGCGGAAGCGGCGATGGGGCGCAACCCGCTGGAAAAAGCCTCCGGCGCGTAAAAACGCTCCGTGGAGGATGCTTTCCGCGCCTGTTGGGCATTTAGGCCGATATCACGAGAACTCGTCGGGCGGCTCTTTCAGGAATTGAACGAAGCGGTTTTTCTCAATCGCCTTTGAATACGCCTCGTCCGCCGCGATCCACCCCTTTTGCAATAGGGCCATGATGGCGTCGTCCAGCGATTGCATCCCGTGTTTTTTGCCGGTCTGGATCATCGAGGGTATCTGGAACGTCTTCGCCTCGCGGATGAGGTTCGCGATGGCGGGCGTGCAGACCAGTATCTCCAGCGCGGCGCACCTTCCCTTTTTGTCCGCGCGGCGGAACAGGTTCTGCGCGATGACCCCTTTAAGCGCCTCCGAAAGCGTGGTGCGTATCTGCCCCTGCTGGTTCGCGGGGAACACGTCTATGATACGGTCAATGGTCTTGCCCGCGGACTGCGTGTGCAGGGTGCCGAACACCAGGTGGCCGGTGGCCGCCGCTTCCAGCGCCAGCGCTATCGTTTCCAGGTCGCGCATTTCGCCCACGAGGATGATGTCCGGGTCTTCGCGCAGTGCGCCGCGGAGCGCCGCCGAGAACGACCGCGTGTGCATTCCCACCTCGCGGTGGTTGATGAGGCACCCCTGCGGCACATGGACGAATTCGATAGGGTCTTCGATGGTGAGGATATGGTCTTTGCGTATCTTGTTCGCGTGGTCGATGATGGCCGCCAACGTGGTGGATTTACCGGAGCCGGTGGGGCCGGTGACCAGCACCATCCCCTTGCCGAGCGTGGCCATCTTTTTGCACACGGGGGGAAGGCCCAGATCGTCGGCGGTGAGCACCTTGCTGGGAATTTGGCGGAACACGGCGGCAACGCCGTTTTTCTGCATGAAGAAATTCGCGCGGTAGCGGGCCAAGCCCGGTATCTCGTAACCGAAGTCTATGTCGCCGGTCTCTTCGAACACCTTCACCTTTTCTTCGGGGGTGATCTCGTACAGCATCGCTTTCAGTTCGTCGTTGGTCAGCGTTTTGTACTTTATGCGCTCCATTTCGCCGCTGATGCGGACGATCGGCTGGTTGCCCGACGCCAGATGGAGGTCGGATCCCCCTTGTTCCGCCAGCAGTTTGAAAAAGGCGTCTATCTTTGCCATATCACCTGTTTCCTCCCAACTGTTTTTTCAATAACCGGAGCACTTTTTCCTCCGGGAACCGGCGCCCCGTCCACATCTTGAACGATTCGCTTCCCTGATACACCAGCATGGACAACCCGTTGAGCGTATTGGCTCCCGCTTTCTTCGCCGCTTTCAGGAAGCGGGTCTCGCCGGGAGAATAAATTATATCATACACAAGCTGGCCTTTGCGGAAGGGCGGATCCGCCAAGGGAAGCGGATCGCTTTTCTTCATGCCCGCCGGGGTGGTCTGCACCACCAGGTCGGCGCGCGCCACCGCGTCCCGCGCCGCTGGTGAAGTGCTCTTGTGGAAATCGGCCTTGCCGAACCGCGAAAGATGCCGGACAAGCGCCTTGCCGGAGCCTTCCGAACGGTTGATGACAACGATCTCTTTCGCGCCCGCCTTGCATAGCGAAACGCCGATGGCGCGCGACGAGCCACCCGCGCCGATAATGACCGCCCGCTTGCCGCGGGGATTGAACCGTTCCGCTTTCAGCGCGCGCAAAAAACCGACGCCATCGGTATTCGCGCCGGTCAATACGCCATTGTTGTTCTTTACGGTGTTCACCGCGCCGATCTCCGCCGCTCCCTTATCCAGCGCATCCAGCAAGGGGACGATCTTTTCCTTGTGCGGCACGGTGACGTTCATCCCGGCTATGCCGAGCGTCTTCATTCCCGCCACCGCTTTTGCCAGCGAAGCGGGAGGGACCTCGAACGCGATATATACGAAGGGAAGCCTCAAATCCTTGGCGGCGGAATTATGCATCAGCGGAGACAGTGAATGGGAAACAGGATAGCCGATTATGCCCAGCACCGTGTCCGGCATGCCGTCACTCGACCAGCGGTACCGGCCAGTTCCGTATGACCTTGTTGCTGTCCGCGCCGGGAATGGGAACGTATTTGCCGTTCATTTTCAGCCGGAGGGCGCGCGCGTTGCCGGTGGTGAGCATGAAGCTTTTGCCTCCTTTTATGTACACCGTTTGCTGGGAGCGGATGTACATGTCGCGCACCTCGCCGCCATCCACCACCACATACACCCACACGTCCTCGGCCATCGCCGAAAGTCCCAACAGATAGGGGGCGGATTGCTTTTCCGCGGGTGTGGCGGATGCCGCGGGTTTGGCGGGTTTCGTTTCTTCTTTCGGCTTCACCTGGGCCACCGCCGCCGGGACCGGCGATTTGGCCACAACCGGCTCTTTTGGTTTCTCTAGTTCCGGCTTAACCCGGTAGGACCTCTGGGCTTCGGCCGATACCGCGCTTTTCATCAATTCCTCGGCGGGTGCCGCCACCTGTTGACCGTGCGAAGTTTCCGCCACGGGAGAGGGAGCGGCCGGAGCCGCTTCCGGCGCGGGGGCGAGAAGCTCTTCTTCCACCGGGGGCGGGAGTTCTTCCTGCCGCGCGGCGGGCCGGAAGAGGTACGCGGCCACCGCGATCACCAGCACCGCCGCCACCACTCCTCCGGCGATCATCGGCAGGTTTTTCGCTTCCACCGAGTCGGGGGGCGGAGCGGATTCGACGGACGGAGAGGCCACATTCCTCACCGCTTCGAATTCGGAAACCACGGAATCGGTATCCATGCCCAAATGGCTTGCATACGCCCGCAAAAAACCGGTGATGAACACCGGCGCGGGGAGGGAATCGAACCGGTTTTCCTCCAGGGCCTGCAGAAATTTCTTTTGTATCCGCGTGGCCGCCGCTATTTCGTCCAGCGAGACCCCGCGCAGTTCACGTTCCTTTTTAAGTTTTTCACCCAAGCTGTTCATCGTTGGATAATTTTAAGTTCTTTTTGCCGCAAATAAGCAATAATTTATCGTTATGGTGAAGAATTTTGCCGGTGGAAAAGCTAAACCTTACCTTCTATCCCTCATTTCGGGGGTTCTGCTCGTCCTCGCGTTCCCGCCGTTCGGCTGGCATCCGCTGGCGTGGATGGCGTTGGCCCCCTTGCTCTTGGCGATTGAGCCCGGAAAACCGGCAACCGCCATCAAATGCGGCTTTCTGGCAGGCGCCGTATTCTTTGGCGGCGCTTTGCCTTGGATTTATAACGCCTTGCATGTGTTCGGCCACATCTCCCCCCCAGTGAGCGTGTTCCTGCTTATCCTCCTCATCCTGTACCTTGCGCTGTATTTCGCCCTTTTCGCGTGGGGAATGGCACGGCTGGGAGGCGGACCGACGACGGTTCTTCTGGCGCCGGCGCTGTTCGTATCGCTGGAATACCTTCGCGGGATATTCCTTACCGGCTTCCCGTGGGCATTGTTGGCCCACACGCAATACACGCTCCCGCCGGTCATACAGATCGCCTCAATCACCGGCGCGCCGGGGGTGGCCTTCCTTATCGTTTTGGTCAATGCGTCGCTCGCGCACTTCATCAGGTCCAGGCGGAAAGGCAAACCCGCTTACGCGGCGCCCGCTATCGCGCTGGCGCTGGCGGCGGCAAACGTCGCATGGGGATACTGGCATATCGCGGCGGTCCAAAAGGCGGGGGGAGACGCGTTCACCGCGGCGCTGGTTCAGGGGAACATCGAACAGGAACAAAAGTGGGACCCCCAATTCCGCGACCAGACGGCCCAAAAATATTTCGCCCTGACGCGGGAGGCCGCGAAAGAAAAGCCGTCCCTTGTCGTTTGGCCGGAGGCGGCGGCCCCGTTTTATTATGGCGTCGACCCGGATTACACGGTGCAAACGCGCCAAACGGTTGCCGCTGACGGCGTACCGCTCCTTTTCGGGGCGATAGGGGCCGAACGAGGCGCGGAAGGAAGAATCCGTTATTCCAACCGCGCGTGGCTGGTCACTCCCTCCGGCGAAGAGCGCAAGTACGACAAGATACATCTCGTGCCATTCGGCGAGTACATCCCTTTCCGATCACTGCTCTCGTTCGCAAAAAAACTCACACAGGCGGTGGAAGGAGACATCGCCGCCGGCACGAGCACGGAGCCGGTGAAAATAAACGGCCTGACCGTCGGAGTGCAGATTTGCTACGAGATCATTTTCCCCGACGGCTCCCGCGCATTCGCCGCGAACGGCGCGCGGGTGATCGTCAATATCACCAACGACGCATGGTACGGCGATAGCGCGGCCAGCGCGCAACACATGATGTCCATTCCCTTCCGCGCGGTGGAAAACCGCGTGCCGGTCCTGCGCGCCGCCAATACCGGCATTTCCTGCTTTATCACCGCGGCCGGCGAAATACGCAAGCCAACGGCGCTGTTCGAGACGACGGTCATAACCGATACGCTTACCGTGCCACCGCATACACGGACGTTCTATAACCGGTTTGGCGACCTTTTCGCCTGGCTTTGCGTTGCGGGCGTGGGGGCCGTTGCGGCGCGGCGATGGAGGAAACAATGAGGGTCCTGGTAACAGGTTCTGCGGGACAAATCGGGTGGCGTATCGCGCGCCACCTGAAAGATAGGCACCACGTCATTGCGGCGGTGCGAACCGGAAACATCGAAGGGGTGGAAAGCGTGGAGATGGACATCACCCAGCCGTTCTCCATCCGGCTGGCGGTGGACCGCACCATGCCGGACGCGGTGGTCCACTGCGCCGCCATGACCAGCGCAGACGAATGCGAAAAGGAAAGGGATGCCTGCTGGCACGTCAACGTGGAAGGGACCCGCGCGCTGGCCGAAGAGTGCAAAACGGACGGCGCGCGGATGGTGTACGTTTCCACCGACCTCGTGTTCGACGGCGAAAAAGGGAATTACGCCGAGGAGGACGCGCCGAATCCGCTTTCGCACTACGCCAAATCCAAACTGGCGGGAGAACGGGTGGTGGCGGAAATATTGCCCGACGCGGTGATCGCCCGCACCGCCATCGTGTACGGCAAGGGGGGAGTGCCGCCGCGCGGGTTCGCCGTGTGGCTGGTGGACGCGCTGAGGGCCGGGAAAAAGGTCCCGCTTTTCACCGACCAGTTCCGCTCGCACTTTTATCTGGAGGACTGCGCCCGCGCGGTGGGCCTGCTGACGGAGGGTAAACAAAATGGACTGTTTCACCTTTCGCCCGGGTGGCGGCAATCGCGGCACGAATTCGGCCTTGCAGTGGCGCGCGCGATGGGGTTGGACGAACGGCTCATCGAAGCGGTGAGCATGAAGGATGTACCCTCCGATGCGCCGCGCCCGAAGGACTGCTCGCTGGCGAACGGCAAACTCGTCCGCGCCACCGGATTCACCCCCACGCCGTTCGCGGACACGCTGAAAATGCTCAAGCGGGAATTTTTCTAAATTTTCGCGCACCGTGGAATTGACAACCGTGGGGCGGCGGAGCAAAATAGCGGAAGGGTTGGATCATCTTCCTTTTTCTTGAAGGAGCGCTTGGCATGAAAACTATTCGCGTAAATTCTTTTCTCTTCCTTTTTTCCGCAACCGCGCTTTTCGTATCGGCCTGTGCCACAGCCCCCCAAGGGGTGTTGGTGGACGTGACTGTCCCGCCGCAGGTGAATCTGAAAATGCTCAGCGAGGACATCAAGACCGTCAACATGAAATCGGTTGCGGGAGACGCGAGTTGCGCCGCGCCGCTAAAAAGCAAGATAGACGAACTGATCACGAATTCCGAAGTATTCAAAAAAGAGATCGGCGGGTTCGAGGAATCCGGCTCCGCCGCCATAGACCTGCAAGGGAAAGTGGAAAAATGCGCCATAGACATGGGGTACGGCGCCATCTCCGCCTCGTTCACCATCGTGTACAACGGGCAGAACTGGAAAACCTTCAACATCACGAAAGACACCAACCGGCCCGGCGCGCCCGAAAGCGAAGTGCGCGCCGTGGTGGTGGAAAAAGTCGCGAAGTCGCTGGCGCGCATGTTCATCCCCACCACCCAACAGGAACTGCGGGTGTTCAAGCCGCTCGGCCCGGAGGATACCGGCGTGCAGGCCGCCATGAACAGCAATTGGGACCTGGCGATAGACACCTGGAGCAAGAAACTGAAGAAAACGCCGAACGACCACGCCACCCTGTATAACCGTGGCGTGGCGTACGAAGCGCGGGGCGACCTGAAAAAGGCGGTCGCCGATTACCAAAAGGCGCTCGCCGCGCAAAAGGACGACCTGTATGTGCAAGCGCTGTCCCGCGCGCAAAACGCCACGAAAGCGCTGGAAGAAAAAGAAAAGATGAAAGGGGAGTAGGCCGCGCATGAGACGTTCATGTGCCGTGGCGGGACGGATACTCCTGTCTGTTGGCGCCGCAACCGCGGCTATCCTTCTTATTCCTTCCCTCTCCCCTGCCGCGACCTGCGACTACCTGCCGGAAAAAGAAATGCCGCCGTGGGTGGAAAAACGCCCGGAGATGCCCGGCTACTATGTGGGCGTGGGCACCGCCAGCAAACGCGACAAGCCGGAAGACCAGATCGAAGCATCCCAGCAGAACGCCTATTCCAACATGAGCAAGGAGATCACCGTATCGGTGAAAAGCACGTTCACCGACATGATACGCTCCGACGAGACCGGCGGGGTGGAGCACGAGATCGAATCCGTCACCGAATCGCGGGTACAGCAGTTGTTGCGCGACGCGAAGGTGCGCGAAAAATGGCTGGACCGCAAGCACTGCGTATTGTGGACGCTGGCGACGGTCAGCCGCGAATCGGTGGCGGAGGTACAGCGGGAGATCGAGGAGCAGATACGCAAAAAGTTCACCAGCAAAAAGCTGATGGTCTTCGCGCTGGACAGACCCGGCAAACCAAACGACATTGAGGCGCGCGTTATCGCCGCATTGGAAAAAGTGATGGGCGGCCTCGGCGTGAAGGTGGTGGCGCCGCAGGCCAAGTACCTTTCATGCGCGCAGGGGGAGTACACCCCGAAATGCGACGAACAGGCCGACACAATATTCGGCGGGTTCACCCTGGAATACCAGAAGGAAAAGCTCTCCGACGACGGGCAGTTCAAGGCGCGGTTCCACAAATTCGGCGGCGCGCTGTATTTCAAGGACCGCAAAGTGTCCGGATTTAACGTGCAGTGCCGCGGCGTGGGGAACGCCGGGCAGTCCGCCGGAGCGATCGACCTTGTGGCGGCGGACAGTTGCGTGGCGGACATCAAGAAAAAACTGAAAACCGACATGCAGGGGAGCGAGTAAATGAAAAGGTTTTGGGCGAAATACAAATTCGTGTTGTTGCTGACGGCGCTTGCTCCAGCTTTGTGGGCATGCGCCACGGCGTTGGAGGCGTATCAGGCGATGGATGAGCCGCCCAGCGTGGAAATGGTGCTCGACCGGGTGAACACCGCCGCCCGCGCGCTGGAACTGGAAGACATCATGCTCCGCTCCATGCCGATCTCCGCCGCTTCCACTTGGCCCCGGCGCGCGGACGCGCAGGTGCCGCAAGGCGATCAGGGCAAGTTGATGAGCATCGTCATGGAGGACGCTATCTTCGGCCCCGGTTCCGGGTTCAGGCCTTCGCCGATACGGATAAAGGTAATGTACCTGCAAACCATCTATTTTGAGACTTGGCCGAACCTGTATTACGAGCGAAAATACCTGGACAAGCCCCCCTCCAATGACGCGATCACCGACTACGGCCACCGCGTACTGGGGCCGAACTACAACCCGGTGTTCAACAAGTCGTTTTACCGCTTCTTGCGCTACACGCCTGATTTCAGGCCGAAAAAAGAACATTTTGAGGGCAAGTTGAACGGCAAGACCGCCGAGTTCTACCCCTCGATCGAGGACGCGGTCATCTCGCTGGCCGACAACGCCGACCAACTGCAAACGATCCGCAACGACATGATGGACGTGGACGGCGAAAAGAAAAAAGCGGTGCGCGACATAGCCGACGCCGCGCGCGAGATAAAGGCCCTGAAGGACAAGGGAGAAAAGAAAAACGAGGCGGAAATAAAGGAGCTTGAGAATGAGATGCAGGTGCACAAAAAGGAATACGATAACGCCGCGCTGAAATACGAGAACCTCCTGAATGCGTGGAAGAGCGAACTAGCGAAGATAAAACAACAGGCCACCGCCTTCAACGACGAGCAGAGGGCCTTGGCGGAGAACATACAGGCGGCCGTGAGCGCCACCAAAAGCCTGCAGGTGGACGCGACGACGCTTGTCACCATCGCCATGCTGAAACTGCCCATCTCGGTCTATAACCTGCCGGACGAGATAAAACGCCTGATCAATGCCCCGATGGCGGGCCTGCGCATCGCCCGGATATACCTGAACCTCATTTCGCTTTCGGACAACGCCTCCATCATCAAGAACGAACTGGTGCAACTGTACAAGGAGGCCGACGCGATGGACGGACTTTTTGAAACGCGGATCAAGGCGAAAACCGCCCAAAAGGCCCAAAATTAGGGAATCCGTGTGGTAGAATGAAACCGTTCGACGGGAAGAAGTGCAATGGCTTTCCCTTTCCGGATGATGCCGATAATGTCCCGCGGGAATTACCCGACGGACAGAAATAAAGGTGGTTTTCAATCTTTTGGAGGAGTCCCACAATGAAAATTCTTAAGGCAATTTCCTTTATCTCGATTGCAGTATTCATGGCCAGTTGCGCCACGCCCGCGCCCCAAGGACCGCCCAAGCGGTACTGCTCGGACGGGCGCGAAGTGCCGCGCTGGGCGTTCATCGGCGGGGCCGCGTTCCCCGGCGACCGCGGCAAGGTGTTCTACGGCAAAGGCGAAGCGGGCGGCATTTCCGATTCGTCGCTCCGCAACGAGGCGGCCCAAAACCGGGCCATCAACGACTTGGCAAAGTCGTTCAAGGTGGCGGTGAAATCGCTGATGGACGACTACCGCGCCTCCACCTCGGCGGGAGACAAGGAAGCGGCGGAGCGCCACACCGAAGCGGTGCAACGCACCGTGGTGGACCAGACCTTGAGCGGGGTGACATTGCATGACCTGTGCGAAGACACCTCGAACGGCACCACCTATGCCTTGGTGAAACTCGATAGCGAGGCGTTCACTTCCGCCATCGAGAAAAACAAGGAACTTGGCGAAAAAATGAAGGAATATGTGCGGGCCAACGCCGAAAAATCCTTCCAGAAACTTGAAGGGGCCACCGGGGGCGCACAATAACCAAACACATCACGGCGGCCCGTGCCATGACGCGGGCCGCCATTCAAGCGGAGATCGACATGATCAGAAAATTCATCCTGCTCTGCGCGGCACTTTCAGTCGCCGTGGCCGCCTGCGCCACCCCGCCGCCGGAAAAACCGATGGACAAGGAAGGCGTGCGGCACCGCGCCGACGACAGCAAAAAGAAGCTGGCATATTAGCATCCGCCAATTAGGGGAGCGATGAGGGGGATCGGAGCGCTGGCGGTTGCGCTTGCCATATGCGCCGCGTCAACCGCCTGCGCCACCCTCTCGCCGACCCAACCACCGCCCGTCGTGGCGCCGGTTCCCGGATGGGCGCTGAAAACCCCCACGTTCACGGACAAGCTGTGCGCCGTGGGAACCTGCGAGCCGACCGGCGTTCTGGAAGACGCAAAATCGTGCGCCGCTGAGAGCGCGCGGGCCGAACTGGCGAAGTCCATTTCAGTACAGGTGCAGTCCATCATGATCGAGGAAACGAAAGGCTCCGAATCGCGGGTGGACAGCGCGCGGATATCCGGCATCAAAGGATGGGTTGCGGACGCCGTGCTGACCGGCTCGGTTATCGAGGAATACTGGTACGACAAAGAAGGAAGGGCAAGTCACTCGCCGGGCGTCACTTTCGCGCTGGCCTGCATCCCGAAATCGAAGGTCGCCACGGCCCCCGCTCAGTAAAATCGGATAAGGCTATCCGCAGATAGCGCGAATTGGGGAGAGCCAAATCCGTGTCATCTGTGAAATCGGCGGATTCTTCCCCTGTGTTCTCCGTGTCTCTCTGGTTCATTCACGAAAAAAAATGGAGCATGCGTACAGGAACAATCAGAGCGTAGCGAGTGATTTGAAAATGCGGAACCCGTCGGTGTTTCCCAAAATATCCTCCGAGCATCGTTCCGGGTGGGGCATGAGGCCGAACACGTTCCCCCGCTCGTTGCAGATGCCCGCGATGTTGTTCCGCGCGCCGTTCGGGTTCGCTTCGGCCGTCACGTTGCCGCGCTCGTCGCAGTAGCGCACAACAACCTGTCCGTTCTTTTCCAGCCGGGCGATAGCCTCTTCGTCCGCGAAGAAATTTCCGTCGCCGTGGGCAATCGGCATTTTCAGCACGTCCCCTTTATTCAAGCCTCGCGTGGCGGGTATATCCGTCCGCTCAACGCGAAGATGCACGTTCTTACAGATGAACTTGCGCGATTCGTTCGGCAATAGCACTCCCGGCAGTAGATGACTTTCGGTGAGCACCTGGAAGCCGTTGCAGATGCCGATGACGGTGCCGCCTTTTTGGGCGAAATCCGCCACCGCTTTCATCACCGGGGAAAACCGCGCGATGGCGCCGCACCGCAGGTAATCGCCGTACGAAAAGCCGCCCGGCAGGATCGCCAGGTTGCAGTCCCCCAGCGAAGTCTCTTTGTGCCACACGCTCCGCACTTGCGCGCCGGGCAATAATGATGCGACGTGAAGAGTGTCGCGGTCGCAGTTCGAGCCGGGAAACACCACCACGCCGACCTTCAGGTTTTGCACCGCCGTTGTCATGCCGTCACCGTCACGCCAGGTCGGCCAGCTTGCCGCTCAATTGGCCCACGCGCTGGCTGAGCGTGGAGGCGATGTTTTTCAAAATACGGATGGCGATGGAAGGGTTTTTGGCCTCTATCTTCTCGAAATTCACGCGGGAGAGCACCAGTATCTCCGAGGGATCTTTCGCCACCACGGTGGCGATGCGTATCGGGTTGTCCGACACCAGCGATATTTCCCCCACGGATGTCCCTTTGCCGCGGAACCCCATGCTGGCCAGCTTGCCGTCCATGCCCTCTTTTTTTATTTCTATCTTGCCGCTGACGATGAAGAACACGCTGTCCCCGGTTTGCCCTTCGGCGGCCAGCACCGTGCCGGGCGTAACCTTCCGGTATTCCAGGTACGAGGCCATCACCGTCACATCGTCCGGCCGTATCTGGTCGAACATCGGGATCTCGCACATGAGCGCCTTTACACCGCGAACGTCCACCGGCTATTTCCCCTGCTCCGCCACGGTGACGCGGTAATTTTCCATCACCGGGTTGGCGAGGAGCTTTTTGCACATCTCCTCCGCGTCTTTTTTCGCCTGTTCGGTGGCGGGCGCGTCCATCTCTATCT
>JACRGR010000062.1 GCA_016212275.1 Nitrospinota bacterium
AGCACCCCCACCTGCGGCCCCTGCCTGGGCGGCCACATGGGGATACTGGCGGAAGGGGAACGCGCGCTGACCACCACCAACCGCAATTTCGTGGGGCGCATGGGGCATCGCAAGAGCGAAGTGTACCTGGCGGGCCCGGCGGTGGCCGCGGCAACCGCGATCGCGGGAAAAATATGCTCTCCGGAGGACGTGCTGTGAGCAACAAGCTGTTAAAGGGCAAGGCCCACATTTTCGGCGACAACATTGACACCGACGCGATCATCGCGGCGCGCTACCTGATAACCAGCGACCCGGCGGAACTGGCGAAGCACCTGATGGAAGACGCCGACCCGGACTTCCCGAAGAAGGTGAAGGCGGGCGACGTGATCGTTGGCCGGCGCAACTTCGGGTGCGGCAGTAGCCGCGAACACGCCCCGGTGGCCATCAAGGCGGCGGGCGTGTCGTGCGTCATCGCCAAATCGTTCGCGCGCATTTTCTACCGCAACGCCTTCAACATGGGCCTGCCGATATTCGAATCGGCCGAGGCCCCGGAGCGCATCGCCCCCGGCGACGAGGTGGAAGTGGACATGAACACCGGCCTGATAACCAACAGGACGAAGAACGAAACGTACCAGGCCGCGCCCATCCCGCCGTTCATGCAAAGCCTTATCGAGGCGGGCGGGCTGATGGCCTCGGTCAAAAGGAAGATGGGGTTGTAAATGCCATTGATAGCGTTGTGCGCGGGCGACGGCATAGGGCCTGAAGTGGCCGCCGAAGCGGTGAAGGTGCTGAAAGCCGTTGACGCGAAGCACCGGATAGGGTTCGAATTCATGGAGGCCCCCGTGGGCGGCGGCGCATACGACTTGTTCGGCACTCCCCTGCCCGCCGAAAGCCTGGCGAAAGCGAAAAAGGCGGACGCCGTGTTTTTGGGCGCGGTGGGCGGCCCGAAGTGGGAAAAGCTGGACTACAGCGTGCGCCCGGAGCGCGGCCTGCTGGGCCTGCGCTCGGAGCTGGACCTGTACGCCAACATCCGCCCGGCCAAGATGTTCACCCCGCTGATTGACGCAAGCACCCTCAAGCGCGAAGTGGTGGAAGGGATAGACATGGTGGTCATCCGCGAGCTTACCGGCGACATATACTTCGGCAAGCCGCGCGGGGTGGAGAAATACGAAGGGGGCAAGCGCGGGGTGAACACGATGGTGTACACCACCCCGGAGATAGACCGTATCGCGCGCGTGGCGTTCGAGATCGCCCGCAAGCGGCGGAAAAAGGTCTGCTCGGTGGACAAGGCGAACGTGCTGGAATGCACCGAGCTGTGGCGCGAGGTGGTCACGGAAGTCCACAAGGAATATCAGGACGTGGAGCTTTCCCACATGTATGTGGATAACGCCGCCATGCAGATGATCCGCAACCCGCGGCAGTTCGACGTGGTGCTGACCGGCAACATCTTCGGCGACATCCTGAGCGACGAGGCCAGCATGCTCACCGGAAGCATCGGGATGCTCCCTTCCGCCTCGCTCAACGGCAAAAAGGGGATGTACGAGCCGATTCACGGAAGCGCGCCGGACATCGCGGGCAAAGGGATAGCCAATCCCATCGCGTCCATCCTTTCGATGGCGATGATGCTGGACTACACCTTCGACCAAAAGCAGGCCGCGCGGGAAATAGAGGACGCCGTGGCGCGCGTGCTGGACAAGGGGTTCCGCACGGCGGACATATATTCGCCGGGGACGGCCAAAGTGGGCACCACCGAGATGGGAAACCTCATCATTAAGGAAATGCAATGAGCCGTTCATTCAACGTGGCCGTGGCCGGGGCGACCGGCGCGGTGGGCCATGAAATGATAAAGATACTGGAGGAACGCGCGTTCCCGGTAAAAAGCCTAAAACTCCTCGCCTCGCCCAATTCGGAGGGGAAAACGCTGGAGTTCCACGGAAAACATATCCCGGTGGAGGTCCTGCGCGAGGATTCATTCGCGGGAATCGAGATCGCGCTGTTCAGCGCGGGGGGCGACCGGAGCAAGCAGTTCGCGCCTCACGCGGCGAAGGCCGGGGCGGTGGTGATAGACAATTCATCGGCGTGGCGGATGGACCCGCAGGTGCCGCTGGTGGTTCCGGAAGTGAACGCCCACGCCATCAAGGCGCACAAGGGGATCATCGCGAACCCGAACTGCTCCACCATCCAGATGGTGGTGGCGCTCAACCCGCTCCACAAGGCGGCGAAAATAAAGCGGGTCGTGGTCTCCACCTACCAGTCGGTCTCCGGCGCGGGGCAAAAAGGGATCGACGAGCTTTCGGCGCAGATACGCTCGCTGTTCAGTTTCCAAGGAACGGAGAAAAAGGCGTTCCCGCACACGATTGCGTTCAACTGCCTGCCGCAGATAGACGTGTTCGAGCCGAGCGGCTACACCAAAGAAGAAATGAAGATGGTGAACGAAACGCGCAAGATAATGGAAACCCCGGAAATGCCGTTAAGCGCCACCACGGTGCGCGTGCCGGTGTTCTACTGCCACAGCGAATCGGTGAACGTGGAATTTGAAAAGGACCTTTCGCCGGACGAGGCGCGGAAGATCCTGCGGAACGCCCCCGGCGTGGAAGTGGTGGACGACCCCGAAAAGGGGGAATACCCCATGGCGCTTGAAGCGGCCGGGAAGGACGCGGTTTTTGTGGGCAGAATCCGGCGCGATGATAGCGTGAAACACGGGCTGAACCTGTGGATAGTGTCGGACAACCTGCGCAAGGGAGCGGCGCTCAACGCCGTGCAGATCGCCGAAGAGCTTATCAAGCCGCTCTAGCAACGCTTCCCGCTTACCTCAAACGCAAATAAAAAAACCCCTCTCTGGCGCGAGGGGTTTTAAAGAGGAGGTTTGGAAAAAACGGGAATCTGGCGCTTCCCGCGTGTAACCTTAGATCATCGTTCCCATCCTTCGCACGATCGTCCACACCTGCATGACCAGCGGCACATGCGGCAGAACCGTTCCCGCTTTCAGGCCGACCCTTATGTATCCCTTTATCGCCCGTTTGAGGCTCCGCCGCACTGGCCGCATCTCGACCAGCCGCTCCGAGCCGGGAAACTTCGGGAGTATCAGTATCGAGCTGTTTTCCGTTGGTCTCATCATTCAATCCCTTTTTTGCGGCGGCAAGCCTTGGTGGCATGGTCCGTTGCGCGTTTTTTCATCCGCCGAGGCAACACTTATCGGGGCCGGATGTGGTGGATCGTGCCCGGTGCCATACGCTTATACCAACGCTTGCCGCATTTTCTCCCCAAGCTTTGTTTCTAAATCAAACCGCTTGCCAGCACCCAAAGTGCCGTCGCGGAAATCGCGGCAAACAGGTCCGCCATGATCTCCCACATGTCCAATGCTATCGTTTTCGTCTTCATGCCCAGACATAAAGCATCAGCCGTGCCACACCCCTACCCTGCTGTTTTTAAGGGTCTTACGCACCTCTATAGGCCAAATGCGGTTATAGAAAAGATAATCCCCGTATGAATTTGTAAACGTGCTTATCCTGTGTTTTTTGGCAAACCAAAGAGGACGCAGAGAAAGAAAGCCGGAAATGGGCGCTCTACTTCCCTATCGAGAGGCGGCGCGCGCCGACCGCTTCTAATATCCCCGAAAGCAGGACGGACGGCGAAGGGGGACAGCCGTGGATGTAAGCGTCCACCGGGATGACGTTCGCCACGCCGCCCAACGAAGCGTAACTTTTTCCGAAAATACCGCCGTTGTAGCCGCAGTCCCCCACCGCCACCACCAGCTTGGGGGGCGGCATTGCGTCATAGGTGCGTTTGAGGGCGATCGCCATATTCACGGAGACCGGGCCGGTGACCAGCAACATGTCGGCAAACCGCGGCGAGGCGGTGAACGTGATGCCGAACCGCTCGCAGTTGTAGATGGAGTTGTTCAGCGCGTGTATCTCCAATTCGCAGGCGTTGCACGAACCGGCGTCCACCTGGCGAATCGTCAGGCTCCCGGCGAACACCCGCTTCACCGATTCCTCCAGCCGCGCCCCCACCAATTCGATCTTCGCCTCTTCTTCCGGCGGCAAAGGCTCGGTGACGATGCCGGTGCGGAATATCTGGCGCAGTATCCTTAACATTTATTCCTCTCATTTCGCCCGATGGGCGAAACGCGGACAGGAGTGTCCGCGCCACCAACGGGGACCAGCATCATTCTCATCACAGGTCGTTCCCCGAATAGGAATTGTTGAAACTCTTGTTCACCAGCGGGAAATCCGGCACCATGTCCTGCTTTATGGACTGCTCCAGCGCCAGCCAGTTCACCGCCGATGGATCGCGCACCATGCACCGGTTGATGCCGCCGTCCGGCCCCGCCTGCACCCAGCAGAGTATTTCGCCGCGCCATCCTTCCACCGCGGAGAACCCCGCGCTCCCCGCCGCCGGAGCGGTCAGCGGCGCGGACGTTGCCCCTGTCGGCATTCCCGCAAGTATTTCAGCGATCAGCCGCGCGCCGTCGCGCACTTCCTCCACGCGCACCCATCCGCGGGAATGCGCGTCGCCCGAATGCAGGACGTGCATTTTCGGCACCACCGTGTCGTACGGAGGGAAAGGATTTTGCAAACGCGCGTCCAGCCCCTGCCCGCTTGCCCGCGCCGCGATCCCCACCACGCCGAGGTCGAACGCCGCCGATTGCGGAAAAACGCCGCTCCCGTACAGCCGGTCTTTCAGCGAGGCGTTGTCGTCGTATATCTCCATCAGCCGCTTGAATTCCGCTATCACGCCGTGGATCTCAAGGGCGATATCCTCCTTCGCCCCTTCCGCCAGGTCCACCGAAACGCCGCCCGGCACGATGGCGTCCATCAGCAACCGGTGGCCGAACAGCGTTTTGTTCATGCGGAGCATGGTTTCGCGCAAGTTCCAGAACTGGTAGTAGCCGAAGGCGAAGGCCACGTCGTTGCACAGCGCCGCAAGGTCCGCCAGGTGGTTCGCCATCCGCTCGCGCTCCAGCAAAAGCCCGCGCAACCACTGCGCGCGCGGCGGCACGGCGCACCCGGCGGCGGACTCCACCGCCATCGCATAAGCCAGCGCGTGGGCCACCGTGGTATCGCCCGAAACCCTGCCCGCCAGCTTTGCCGCGTCTTGCCACGAAAGGGACTCGAACCGTTTTTCAATGCCTTTGTGGACGTACCCCAGCCTTGCCTCCAAGTTCAGTATCTTTTCCCCCACCGCCTGAAAACGGAAATGCCCCGGCTCGATGATGCCGGCATGCACCGGCCCGACCGGGATCTCAAACACCCCTTCCCCCACGGCGGGGATCCACTGATACGTCCCTTCCACGCGGGGCATTGGCGCGGAAGCGTCGCACGTCTTGCGCAGGGGATAGGCGTCTTGCGGCCAATCCTCGTGCTTTATCCACGGACGCGGGTCGGGATGCCCCTTAACCGTTAACCCCATCAGGCTCATGATCTGCCGCTCGAAACGGAACGCCGCCAGATACTGGCCGGTGAGGGTGCCAAACGCGGGCTTTGCCGCGTCCAATGCCGCGGTGACGAGCAGATACTCGGTGCCAAGATTGTACGCCGCCCAAACGGCAAAGCCGTTCCCGAATGGCGTTTCATCCACGCCCCACTCGGCGGCAAGGCGCGCGCCAGCCGTTTTCATCACCTCGGCGGAACGGACGAAATACGGGAGCGGCACCCGCAGAGCGGTGGCTCCCCCCTGCGGCAGTTCGATGATATTCGACTCGCGGAGATCGGCAACCAGCGCGCGGTGGAGTGTGTCGGTCATTTCAGTATCTCCACGGCGTCCAAAAACCAGCGTTGCAGGAATTGCGGGAAATAAAGGCCCAACACCAGCACCAGCGCCATGTGCAAGAACACCGGCACATGCGCGGCGGATATTTCCTGGCGTACCTCCGGCGGATCGCCGAACACCATCGTCTGCATTTTGCGGAACAGCGCGGCAAAGGCCACTGCGATGCCAAGCATGAACAACGGGATGAGCATCGGCGCGTATTTCATGGTGGCGGTGAGGATGAGGAACTCGCTGGCGAACACGCCGAAGGGCGGCATGCCGGTGATGGCGATAACGCCGAACACCATCCCCCAGCCCACCAGCGGGTTCGCCTTTATCAGCCCCTTTATGTTCGCAATGTGCTGTGTGCCGCTGATCTGCGCGGCGTGCCCCACGGTGAAGAAGATGGAGGACTTGGTGAGGCTATGCACCAGCATGTGCAATAGGCCGCCGAACGTGGCTATCGGCCCGCCCAGCCCGAAAGCGAACGTGGCGATGCCCATGTGCTCTATGGACGAGTAGGCGAACATCCGCTTCACGTCCTTTTGCCGCAGAAGGGAGAACGAAGCCACGATGAGGGAAAGGATGCCGAAACCCATCATGATCTCCCCCGCCCAATTGGAACCCATTGCCTTGTTCACCAGCACCTTGCACCGCACCAGCGCATACAATGCGATGTTCAGCAAAAGGCCGGAGAGCACCGCCGATATGGGAGTGGGGCCTTCGCTGTGCGCGTCCGGGAGCCAGTTATGGAGCGGCACAAGCCCCACCTTCGTGCCGTACCCCACCACGAAAAAGATGAAGGCCAGCGACAGGATGGTCGGTTCCAGACGGTCGCTTACCAGTATCAGGTTCGTCCACAACAGCCCTTGAGTCCCCTCCCCCACCACTTTTTCCGAGGCGAAGTAAAGGAGAATGGTGCCGAACAGCGCCAGCGCGATCCCCACGCCGCAAAGGATGAAATATTTCCACGCGGCCTCCACGGACGACGGCGTGCGGTACAGCGACACGAGGAGCACGGTGGAAAGCGTGGCAAGCTCCATCGAGATCCACAGCACCCCCACGTTGTTGGTCAAAAGGGCCAACAGCATGGCGAAGATGAACATCTGGAACATGGCGTGGTAAAAGCGCATCCCCTTGTGCCCCACTTTGCCGTGCGCCCTCTCAAATCGCATGTAGTTGCGGGAAAAGACGGCGGTGGTGGTGGAGACGAACGTGGTGAGCACCACCAGATAGACGTTGAAAGCGTCCACGAAGAAATAGTTGTCGGCGGCGGTCATTCCGCCTGAGTGGTACACGTCCACCGCGAGGAACAGGCTGATGACGAACGTGGCGAACGAGGCGAGAATGTTGATCTCGGCGGCTAAGCGGCGGTCGCCGATGATCGCCAGCATGACGGCGGAAAACAGCGACACCGTGAAGAGCGCGACGATGATCATGCCCCCTCGTGCTCCTTGAGCTTTTCCATTTCCTTCAGGTCCAGGCTGTCGAACGTGGTGCGTATCTGGAAAATGAATATGCCGAATATGAACGCCGCGATGAGGATGTCCAGCGCCACGCCCAGCTCGATGACCAGCGGCATCCCGTAGGTGGCGCTGGTGGCGGCGAAGAACAGGCCGTTCTCCAGCGCGAGGAACCCGATGATCTGCGTGACCGCCTTTTTGCGGGTGATCATCATCAAAAAGCCGAGCAAAACCGTGGAGAGCGCCACCGCCAGCGTGGTGCGCGTGACCAGCGTGGAAAGCTCGCGGATGGGCGCCGTGAGGTGGTAGGAGAATATCACCAGCACGATGCCGATGAGCATGGTGGCCGGGATGTTCACCAGCGGCTCCACGTCGCGGTATATGTTCAGCCGGTTCACGAGGACATAGAGGATGTACGGGAGCACCACGACCTTGAGCGTGAGCGTGAGCGCGGCGGAAATGTACAGGTGGTTCATGCCCGCCGTGTATGCCACCAGCGCGGTGCTGGCGGAAAGGAACAGCCCCTGCCACGCGAATATACGCAATAGCCCGTAGATGCGCCGCTGGACCAGCAGGCCGAACGAGGTGAGCAGGATGCACGCCGCCAGCACGTTGATGATCTGAGCGGTGAACGTCATTTTCATCCTACATTTCCAGAATGAAATGGGAGAGCATCCCTAGAGTTGCGATAAGGAACGCGGTGCCCAAAAATTCGGGCACGCGGAAAATACGCATCTTCGCCAGCCCCGTTTCCGCCAGCACGATGCCCGCCGCCACCAGCGCCAGCTTGCCCGCCATGATGAGGACCGCCAGCGGAATGTCCATCAGGTCGTCCCCCTGCGGTATGCCCCACGGCACGAACAGCGCCACCCCCAGGCTGGTGAAAATGAACAGCTTCATCATCCCCGCCCATTCCACCAGCGCGAGGTAGCGCCCGGAATATTCCAGTATCATCCCCTCGTGGATCATGGTCAGTTCAAGGTGCGTGACCGGGTTGTCCACCGGCACGCGGCCCGTTTCCGCCAGCAGGGTGAGGACAAAGGCGATGGCGGCGAACACCATGGAGGGGCTAAGGAAAAAGTTCTGCTGGCCGATGAACCGCACCATCTCGGAAAGTGAGGTGGTGTGGCCGAAAAGCGACACCGTGAAGGTGGTCATTAGCACCGCGGGTTCGGCCAGCGACGCGATCATCATCTCCCTGCTTGAACCCATGCCGCCGAACGCCGTGCCCACATCCATCCCCGCCAGCGCGATGAAAAACCGCCCGATGGCGAATAGCGCGACCAGCGCGATAATGTCCGCCGTGGCCGACAGCGGCAGGTCCACCGATATGATCGGGATGATGGCCCCGGCCATCAGCACCGAACCGAACAACAAGTACGGCGTGAACCGGAACACCCACGAGGCGTTGTGGGCCAGCACGATGTCCTTCGAGAAAAGCTTGATGAGGTTGCGGTACGGCTGAAGCACCCCCGGCGAGGTGCGCCCCTGCGTCCAGCATTTCAGCGCCCGCACCCACCCGGCCAACAGGGGCGCGGCGAATAGCACCAGCGCGATCTGGCACGCCTCTATCAGCAGGGGAAAAGCCTCCCTCACAGCGCCACCAGCAGGAGGAAGAGGATAGTGAAGAAGGAATACGCCAGGTAGATGTGTATCCTTCCGTGTTGCAGACGCGCGGTGTGTTTGGCGAGGCGGAACGCGAGGTCCGCCACCGGGCGGTAGAACCAGCCCCAAGCGCGGTCGCGCACGCGAACGCTATAGTTCACTTTGGCGGGAAATTCCGCGGGACGTCCATCCGGCAGGCCGGGCCGCACCCGCTCCTTGATGTGGAACAGGTAGCCGAATATCAGCCGCGGCGGCATGGAGAAGGCGGTGGAAGTGTACTGCATGGTGGAAGTGATCTTCTCGAACCCGCAGTCCCACAGCGGCACGCGGTGGATGGCGCTTTTTTTCGAGCGGAGCGTGAGGAACACCACCAGCAAAACGGAGGCGATCCCCAGCAAAACCATCGGCGCGGCGTACGAGGCGCGCTGGGCCGATACCGGCGTAAGCCACAGCCAGCCAACCTCCCCCGCGGATCTCGCGATGGTCTCCCCCGCCAGTTGCGACGAGAGATTGCCCATCCACGCGATGACGACGGTGGGGAAAACGCCGAGCAACAGGCACGCGGTCGCCGCGATCATCATTCCCGCGCGCATCGAGGGGGTGGCGTCGTGCGCGGTTGCACATGCTTCGCTCCGGCAATGGCCGAGGAAGGTGACGCCGAACGCCTTGACGAAACAGGAGGCCGAGAGCGCGGCCACCAACGCCAAAAGCGCCGCCCCCAGCGGGATGACGAGGTTCAAGTGCTGGCTGGGTAACGATGGCGACATGAGGAACGCCTGGAACGTGAGCCATTCGGACACGAACCCGTTGAACGGGGGAAGCGCCGATATGGACAGGCACCCCACCAGGAACAGCGGCGCGGTCCATTTCATTTTGTGTATCAGCCCGCCCATCTTTTCCATGTTCCGCACGCCGGTGGCATGGAGCACCGCGCCCGCCCCCATGAACAAAAGCCCCTTGAACATGGCGTGGTTGAGCGTGTGGTACAACGCGGCGGTGATGGCCAGCGCCGCCATCAGCGGCTGGTGGAACGAAAGGAATATCATCCCCAGCCCCAGCCCCACGAGGATGATGCCTATGTTCTCCACGGACGAGTAAGCCAATAACCGCTTGAGGTCATTTTCCAATAATGCGGCCAGCACGCCCAGGATGGCGGATGCCAGCCCCACGGCCAGCACCAGTTCCCCCCACCACAGTTGCGGCGTGTGCAGAATGTCGAACGTGAAGCGCACGATGCCGTAAATGGCGGTCTTCAGCATCGCGCCGCTCATCAGGGCGGACACATTGCTCGGCGCGGCGGGGTGCGCTTCCGGAAGCCAGACATGGAGCGGGACGATGCCCGCTTTCGCGCCGAACCCCAAAAAGGCGAGCACAAAAGCGGTGCTCGCCCACGCCGGGGGAAGGCTTGCGCCGCGCATCGCGTCGAAGGTATATCCGTGAAACGTGTCGAACCCGGCGGCGAACCCCGCCATCACGCCGAACGCCAGGAGGATCGCCACCGCACCGATGTGCGCCACCACCAAATAAATGTAAGCGGCACGGCGGTTCTCCACCACGCCATCTTCATACAGGACGAGGAAATAGGAAGCGGCGGCCATCAGTTCCCACGAGATGAGGAAAAAATAGGCGTCGTCCGATACGAGCACCAAAAGCATCCCCGCGAGAAACAGCGGGTAAAAGATGGCGAGGTGGGTGACGGATCTTTTGCCGATGAACCCGGCGATATATCCCCGTGAGTAAATCGAAACGCAAAACGCCAAGAGCGAAACAACGGTTATGAAAAACCCCGAAAGCGGGTCGAGCCGGAGGTGGAACGGCAGGTCGGGAAGCCCGACGGGAAGAATAAGCGTTTCCGCCTCCCCGCCCGCCACTGCCAGTATCCCCGCGAAAAGGGAAAACAGGGAAGCGGCTGAAAAAACCGGGAAAATGATTGAAACAATAAGGTGTTGGCGCCGGTGGAACAATGGCACTATGGCCACGGACGCGATAAGGATGAATATGGCGGTTAAGACTAGGCTACTTAAAGAACCTTCCATTGTTGCGATTTCTAATGTTCCCCGTATGCCGAATCAACTATCAGGCAAAAATGTATATGCAACCGTTCAGTCCGGAATATTGAAACCCACTACCATTGTGGAAAACATAGCACGCGCGTTTCAAGCATGTCAAACTTTGCCGGAAAACATGCCTCATTCTCTTTCAAAAACGGTATTCGGTTTGGAAGAGTCCGCATAATCCGCTAGAATCAGTTTTGTAACGCTTTGAAATCATTTTACCGGAGAATGAGATACAAGGTTCATGCAACATAAGATCAACGCAAACGGGACTCCGTACAGTTCCATGACGGACCACATCGCCAGAGGGGCGCGCACCTCGCTGGGAAGGCTGGTCATCGCATTTTCACTTGTCCTGATAGTTGTGTTCAGCGCCGGTTACTACTATCTGAACGAGCGCAACTTCAGGATAATCGAGGAAGCGGACAAAGAGCGCGACCTCAAAAACAGCGAGATACTGCTACTCACCGAGACCGTCCGCCTGTTGAATGGCGCCTTGCTTCCGCTCCACGATTCGCTAATGCACGCTTCGGCCTACGCGAGCCGCCAAATTGGCGATACCGCGGCGATGGCGGGGCTTGAAAAAGAACTGCGGGAACTTGCCGAAGTAAAGGAAAGACTGGATGGGGTATTCGCCCGCTTAAGCGGCGAAGACGATTTTATTAAAAACCTTCGGAGGGAAATGCTGGAATGCCTTCCGCTTATTGACGGGGTTATAACGAATGTAAACCAGTCCAATGCCCTTGCGCGGTTAAAGGGGACCGACCGGGAACGGACCCGCCTCATCCGTTCCGCTTTCGAAACATCGGAGCATCTTCATGCAAAGGTGGAGGCCATAACCGCCCGGATAGACGGCCGCATCGTGGTCTTGAAACGCGAATTCGAAATTGCGGGAAAAAAGGATGCCGCCGCCCAGTGGGGCGTGATCGTGAAAATGCGGTGGGCGGTCGCGCTGGCTTTGGCGATCATCGTGCTCTTGTGCGTGGTGGAGCTGATGGCGATAGGCCGGATACGCCGGGATGAGGCGCGACTGAAAGAGGAAGAGGAAAAATACCACAAACTCATCGAAACGGCGGGCGACGCCATCGTGGTGGCGGACGCGGCGACGGGAGTTATCCTGGACGTAAACCGCGAGGCCGAAACGCTGTTCCACAAGCGGCGGGAAACGCTGGTGGGCATGGCGCAGTCCGACCTTTATCCGCCGGACAACCGCGAGTTTTACGCGGCGGCGTTCGCCCGCGTGATCAAGAGCGGGGAGATACTCCGCAACCTGATGGTGCGCCGGGAAGATGGCACAACCATCCCGGTGGACGTGCGGACAAGCCTGATGACGTTCGGAGACCGGATCATCGTCCAGGGGATATTCCGCGACATGAGTTACTATGTGGATTCCGAACATAAAATGCAGGAGCAGGCCGATTTCCTGCAACGCTTGATGGACGCTATCCCGAACCCGGTTTTTTTCAAGGACGCAAAGGGAGTGTACTTGGGGTGCAACCGCACCTTCGAAGAGTGGTTCGGCATCAAAGCGGAAAACATAGTGGGGAAAGGGGTATATGACATCAGCCCCGCGGAATTCGCCGCCAAATACGAGGAAAAAGACAACGACCTGTTCGCCCATCCGCGCGAACCGCAGGTGTACGAGAGCCTGGTGCAGACCAAACAGAATGGATTGCGGAACGTGATGTTCTATAAATCGTGCTTCTTCAATGCGTCCGGCGAGGTGGCGGGGCTTGTCGGAGTGGTGCTGGACATCACCGAGCGCAAGGCTATTGAGCGGGAGCAATTGAACCTCGTCCGGCAGATGGTGGAAGCGCTCGACGAGGTGAAGGAAGCGAACCGGCTGAAGACCGAATTTTTGGCCAACATGTCCCACGAACTCCGCACGCCGCTTACCTCCATCTTGGGATACTCGCGGATCGCCGGTGAAAAATGGCAAGAACTGTCGGATGGGGTGAAACTGCTGGCCGCCGGGGATCGAGCGGGGCAAGACGGCATGCACGGTATCGGCATGGAACTGGTGAACCAGGCGCACGAAGCCAACGAGTTCAACGCCATCATCGTGCGCGAGGCCGAGCAACTGTTCAGGATGATCAGCGACATTTTGGACCTCAGCCAACTCGAGGCGGGGCACTTGAAGATCATGAACGGCGTGGTGTCCGCCGACATGGTTTTGCACGCCGTGGTGGAGAGCCAGTCGCCTATCGCGCGCGAGAAGAACCTGAAGATGTCCACCAACCGCGACCGGCTTTCATCCGCGGACGTGATGTTTTTGGGGGACCAGATGCGCCTCGAACAAGTGCTTAAGAGCATCGTGAACAACGCGGTCAAATACAGCGATCACGGCGCAGTGTCGCTGGAGGCAATGCGGGAAAATGAAAACGTGCTGTTCCGGGTGACGGATCAGGGAATCGGCATCGCCCAAAAAGACTTCGAGACTATTTTCGGAAGCTTCCGGCAGTTGGACGGCTCGTCCACCCGGAGCCACGGCGGCGTGGGGCTGGGACTCACGCTCGCCAAACGGCTGACCGAGGCGATGGGCGGCTCCATACAGGTGGAATCGGCCCTCGGCAAGGGTTCGGTCTTCACCGTGGCGCTTCCGTACCGCCCCGTCACCGGCGCCTGATTTTTCTTGCCCAAGTGGAAAAACCGGGGATAATACCGGTCATGCAAAACAATGAACTGCTAAAACCGTTTCCGAGAACATTCGTTTCCATGGATTTCGCCATCACCGACGCGGCTTCGCTAAAACCGTGGGTGGACATACTTCTGGAGCGCCCGCTCTCCTCGCTGGCCGACCTTAAGGCGTGGATTGAAGATTGGTCCGAGCTGGAGGGGGTCATCGGCGAGGATTCCAACCTCCGCTATGTGGCCATGACATGCGATACGAAGGACCCGAAAAAGACCGAGGCGTACCTCTATTTCGTGCGCGAGATACAGCCCCAATTGACGGAGTGGGACAACGCCCTGAAGAAGAAATATTACGCATCGCCGTTCCGTAAGGAACTGGACGCCGTCGAGTTCGGCAGGCTGGACAGGATGTTCAGCGTGTCCATCGAACTGTTCACGGAAAAGAACATCCCGCTCGACGTGCAATTGGCCGAGATGAGCCAGCAGTACCAGCAGACCACCGGCGCGTGGACGGTGGAATTCGACGGCAAAAAGCAGACCATGCCGCAGATGTCCCGCTACCTGTACCGCACCGACCGCCCCCTTCGCGAGCAGGCCTGGCGCGCCACCGGCGAGCGGCGGCTGGCGGACGCGCCCGCGCTGGAAGGCCTGTTCGACCGGATGGCGAAAACGCGCCACGAGTACGCGCAAAACCTGGGACTGAAGGATTACCGCGAATACAGCTTCAAGGCAAAGCTGCGGGACTACACACCGGAGGACTGCTTGCAGTTCCACGACGCGATAGAAAAGGCCGCCGTGCCGCTGATGAGGAAGATCGCCGAAAAACGGCGCATGGAGATGGGCTTGCCCGCCCTGCGCCCGTGGGACATGCATGTGGATCCGCTCGGCAGGCCGCCTCTGGAGCCGTTCAAGGAAGTGAAGCAACTGCAAGACGGCACGGGCCGGATATTCGGGAAGATAGACCCTCGTTTGGAGCGGATGTACGGCGCCATCACCGGGATGATGGACCTGGACAGCAGGGACGGCAAGGCCCCCGGCGGCTACCAGACCACCTTCGAGGAGCGGCGCGTGCCGTTCATCTTCACCAACGCGGCGGGGCTCCACGGCGACGTGACCACGCTGTTGCACGAGGGGGGACACGCCTTCCACACCATCTCCTGCCGTGCGTTGCCGATGATCTGGTACCGTCACGCGGGAATGGAATTTTCCGAAGTGGCCAGCATGACGCAGGAGCTGTTCGGCAACGGCTTCGTGGCCGAATTTTACCGCGACGAAGAGCAGGCCAAGCGCGCGATGTTCGAGCAATGGGAGCGGGTGGTGGACATCTTCCCGTGGGTGGCCACGGTGGACGCTTTCCAGCAATGGATTTACACCAATCCGGGCCACACGCGGGACCAGCGCGCCGCGGCATGGCTGAAAATATCCCAGCGGTTCGAAATAGGGCTTGATTGGAGCGGGCTGAACCCGGACGTTAAAAAATACTCGTGGCACCGGCAATTGCACATCTTCGAGGTGCCGTTCTATTACATCGAATATGCTATCGCGCAACTGGGAGCGCTCCAGCTTTACCGCATGTTCCGCGAAAACCCGCGCAAGGCGGTGGATAGCTACCTCGCGGCGCTGGCGCTTGGCGGGAGCAGGCCGCCAAAGGAACTGTTCGAGGCCGCGGGGATACGGTTCGATTTCTCGCACGGCATGTTGTCCGGCCTGATGGCGATGGCCGAAGAGGAGCTGGAGAAGCTTTAAAGGCGGGTTGCCGGTGGCCTCGGCGTTTTTACACGGCGCTCCGCCGCCATGTGAAGATGCCCGTCAACATGCCGATACCATTGGCGGTCATCAATTGGCATTTTCAGCGGCGCAAAAGCGGGATACACTCTCACGATGGCGATAGGTAATAAACTGGTCAGCGCGGTCATCCTCACATGGAACCGCAAGGACGACCTGAAAGAAACACTGGAACGGCTCCGGGAACAGCCCTACTCCCCGATTGAAATTATCGTGGTGGACAACGCCTCCACCGACGGCACCGACGGAATGGTCCGCTCGTCGTTCCCGGAGGTGGTGTACCTTCCACAGAAAGAGAACCGGGGCATCGCCGGGTATAACGCGGGCTTCATGGCGGCGCGCGGCGATTATATCGTGGCGCTGGATTCCGATTCGCACCCCGAACCGGAAGCCATGGGGCGGATGGTAACACTGTTTGAAAAAAATCCAACGGCGGGGATCGTGGCGTTCGACGTACACGCCTCGCCCGGCGGAAAACCGATACCGGAGGGCGCGCCAGTGGCGGAGGTGGCGGGATACCACGGCGCGGGCGTGGGATTCCGCGCGGAAGTATTCCAAAAGGCGGGGTACTGGTACGAGCCGTTTTTCCTCTACTTCAACGAGATGGACCACGCCCTTCGCGCGCTCATGGCGGGATACCGCATCATCACCTCCCCAGCCGTGCGCGCGGTACACCGGTCGTCGCCGGTGGCGCGCCCTTCCGAACGGGGAGCGTATTTTTATGCGCGTAACGCGCTGTGGGTGATTTGGCGGCACTACCCGGCGCGGGAAATGTTTTCGGCCACCGCGCAATTCGTCTGGCTGGCGGTATCGGAAAGCCTGTACCAGCGCACCGGGGTGTATTTGCGGGCGGTGCGGGATGCGTTCGCGGCGGCACCCGGAGTTGTGCGCGGGCGGAATCCACTTCCGCCGAACATTTTCGAAAAGGTCCGCATCCCCCTCCACCTCGTATTCACGAGGTTCGAATGAAAACACTGGTCATCCGCTCGGCATCACTTGAACGGTTCGACGCGCTGGCCCAAAAGCTCGGCCTGAACGCCGGATACACCGATCCGGTGGAAGTGCTCACCCATCCGCATGCAACGGAAGCGTTAAGAGCGAATTACCCTACGGTCACTGTGGTTGAATATCCGTATACGGGTGGGTTTTGCCGCCATGCCGTAAAACAGATGGTGCGGGCGGGTTCACTTGCCAAAGATCATTCGGAGATAATCGTTTTGTGCGGCAACGTTTCAGGCGGCGGCCACTTCAATGCCATCCGGGCCGCGCACGAAGCGGGGAGCAACGTGTTCCTCTTCAACACGGCGGGGGAACTGGTTCCGGCGCCGCCCGCCCAAGTTCGGCGCGAGGCGACTCGGAGATTACTCTTATTTCCCGCCGCGGTATTTGGTACAATTCTCGTGCTTGCTTTGGGGGTACCGTGGCTCGCGGCCTGCCTGATTTTGGGCAAGGCCGTCAGCGGGAAAAATAGTAGTGAAAAAACAGGTTAATGTCCTTATCACCGCCGCGTCGCGGCGCGTGGCGCTTATCCGCGGTTTCGCCGAAGGGCTGAAAAAGGCGGGGGCCGCGGGCCGTGTGGTGGTTACCGATTCCGATCCGCTTTCGCCGGGACTCTTTTTCTGTTCCGGGCACCACATCGTCCCGCTCGCCACATCCCCCGACTACATCCCCGCGATCAAGGAGATATGCAAATCGGAGGACATCTCCCTGCTCATCCCCACGATTGACGAGGAGTTGCCGATATTCGGCAAGCATAAGGAAGAGTTCCGGCTGATGGGGGTGCGCATCCCCGTGTCGGACGAAGAGATAGGGAATGTATGCAACGACAAATACAAGACCTACCTCTTCTTCAAGGAGAACGGCCTGCCGTTCGCCGAAACATGGTTGCCGGACGAGGTGCGGAAGCTCAAGCCGGAACTGCCGCTCTTCATCAAACCGCGGTTCGGGCGCGGCGCGGTGCAGGCCTATCCGATATTCAAAAAAAAGGAACTCGATTTCTTCCTCGACTATGTGCAGGACCCGATAGTGCAAAGGTTCCTGCCCGGCAAAGAATACACGGTGGACGTGCTGTGCGATTTCGAGGGGCGGGTGATCTCGGTGGTGCCCCGGCACCGGATGGTGATCCGCTCCGGCGTGTGCGACCGCGGCATGACGGAAAAAAATCAAAAGCTGATGGCCCTCGCCGAAGAGGCCGCAAAGAAACTGCGCCTCGTGGGGGCGGCCAACCTGCAGTGCAAGGTGGATGGCGACAACATCCAGTTCTTCGAAGTGAACGCCCGCTTCTCCGGCGCGATCCAGCTGACCATCAACGCGGGGGCCGATTTTCCCCACATGATGCTCCAGATGCTCAACGGCGGCGTGAAACCCTGCATCGGCGAGTTCGAAGACAAGCTGACGATGGTGAGTTACGAGGAAAGCCTGTACCGCCACCCCGCGAACGGGCGGAAAAACTGAAGCTATCCGCGCTTTTTCCGATAAGAAGCTAACGGTCATGGCAAAAGTGTACAAAACCGCGGTGGTGGGATGCGGCCGGATAGCGTCCCTTCTGGAAGAAGACCCCCTGCGCGAAAAACCGGCCACCCACGCAGGCGCTCTCGCCGCGCACCCGGCCACAAAGATCGCCGCCGCGTGCGACATAAACGCCGAGCGGCTGGAACGCTTCGGCAGGAAGTGGGGCGTCCCTTCCCCCTATTGGTACCGCGACCACCGCGAAATGCTCCGCCGCGCACAGCCGGAGATCGTGAGCATCGCCACTTGGACGGACAGCCATTGCGA
This sequence comes from Nitrospinota bacterium, assembly GCA_016212275.1. Taxonomy (GTDB): domain Bacteria; phylum Nitrospinota_A; class UBA7883; order JACRGQ01; family JACRGQ01; genus JACRGR01. Next base: position 18,044 of record JACRGR010000062.1, read on the forward strand.
GATAGTTTTGGAGGCCGCCAAGACCCCTTCCGTCAAGGGCATCTATTGCGAAAAACCGATCGCCTCCAGCATGTCGGAGGCGGACCGGATGATAGCGGCGTGCAAAAAACGCGGCATCCCGCTGGTTATAGGGCACGAGCGGCGCTTCGACGCGAACTTCGTGCGCGTGAAGGAGATCATCGAGAAGGGAACGCTGGGGAAGCTGAAAACCATTTTCGCGCAGGCTCTCTCCTTGCCCGTCCCCGCCTTGCCCCGCAAAAAATATGTGGGAGGCACCCTGTTGCACGACGGCACCCACCTGATGGACCTGGCGCTATATTTCGGCGGCCCGGCAAAATGGGTGATCGGCTTCAACAAGCGCCCCTACGGCAAGGAGAACATCGAGACCACCGCTGGCGGCATCATCAAGATGGAAAACGACGTGACCGTGTTCGTGGAAGGCGGCGGCGAGCGGGAATACTTCAAGTTCGACCTCGATCTCCAATTCGAGCGCGGCAGGATACTTATCGGCAATTCCGGCATCCACGCTTTCGCGGCGGGGAAAAGCCGTCACTATACGGGGTTCCGCGAACTGCACCCGGTGCCGTTCCCCGCGCCGAAAACGCGGGTGAACTCGCTGGTGGGGGGCGTGGCGGAAGTCGTGCGCGCCATACGCACCGGCAAGGAGCCGGTATCCAACGGGCAGGACGCGCGCGACGCGCTGGCGCTCATCATGGCGGTGTATGAATCGGCGGGCGCCGACGGCAAAAAGATACGCATCGGGAACGGCCTAGGGTGAGCGCCAACCCGGTCGTTATCATCCAGGCGCGGATGGGTTCCACCCGCCTGCCCGGCAAAACGATGATGGAAATTGCCGGTCGCCGACTTATTGATTGGGTATTGGATGGCGCGCGGGCAATAAAGAACGCGCGCGGTATCATCGTGGCGATTCCCGAAAACCCGGAGGATGATCCGCTTGAGGCCTATCTAAATGAGCGCGGCGTTTCCTGCTTCCGCGGCTCGTCCGAAGATGTACTGGACCGCTTTTACCGCGCCGCGCTGGAAGCAAAAGCGGACCCGGTTATCCGTCTGTGCGCCGATAGTCCCCTCCCCTCGGCGGAATATATGGACATGATGATAGAAACACACCTGAAGACCGGCGCGGACCACACGCATAACGACGGGCTGTTCCCGCTCGGCTCGTATGGCGAGGTGGTCTCGTTCACTACACTGGAACGGATGTGGCGCGAGGCGAAGACGGTGCATTGCCGCGAACATGTGACGCCGTTCATCCACGAAAACCCGCAGTCCTTCCGCGTGAACCGTGTTCAGGCTCCCGCATGGATGCAAAGGGACTACCGGCTGACGATAGACACGGCGAAGGACAGGGAGATGATGGAAACGCTCTTCCGCGCGATGATGGATCAGGGCCTTCCGGTGAATTTCACGAACGCGATGGCGGTGCTGGAAGCCCGGCCGGAGATCGCGGCCATCAATTCGACGGTGCCGCAAAAAGACTGGCGCAAGGGGGAGTGAGCGGAACGGTTACAAAATATCCTTGAAGCGGCCCTGCGATGCGCGCAGGCGCAGGCTGATGTTCTTCGCCAACCCTTTGAGCACCTTAATCCCGGTCTTCGGCTGTTCGTCCAATATCTTGTCGAACTTGTATTTGGTCAATATCAGTATCTCGCACGGCGTGGCGGTCCGCACCGTGGCGGAACGCTCGTAGTCGTCCAATAGCGCCATTTCCCCCACCGACGCGCCCGGGCCGAAATTGGCGATGATCCGGTGCTTTTTTCCGTCCCCCGTCAGGCTCACCTCCACCATGCCGTCGATCACGAAGAACAGGTAGTCCCCCATCTCCCCCTCGCTGAACAGCACGGTTCCCTCGTCCACCTGCCGCAGGCTTAAATACTGCGTGAACATCCGAATCTCGTCATCGCTGAACGAGTCGAAGAACGGCAGACCCTTGACCACATTGATGACGTTTTCCCGCGTGCGTTCCATACAATTCGCCCCTTTCAATCGGTATTCATCAGGAACAGCCGGTGTTGGCCTTGAATCCCTTTAAGTTCAAAAAAGCCGATGAGACGGGTTACGAACCCGGCCTCCTTCGTTATATCCGTATTCACCGATTCGGTGAGCACCACCCGGTTCACCAGCGGCAGTTCTTCCGGCTTCATGCCCCCGTCCGCCGGTTTCATCCCGGCGGCCTTCACCCCTTCCACGCGGAAGGTCATATTCACGGCGGTGCCGAGGCGGTCCCCTTTGTCGTCCACGCGGGTCTCCCCCTGGTTGATGGCGATGCGTATGTCTATCCGCTCCTGCGGGGGGAGCGTCTCGTTGGTCCGGCGCATGGTCAGGAGTATCTCCTTGGCGAAATTGACGGCGTTCTTCACTTCGTTGAAGGTCATCAGATAGCCGTCGCCGGTGCTCTTGGTGAACTTCACGCGGTATTTCGAGGCGATCGGCTTCGTCAATTCCACCAGCCGGTTGGTGAGCTTGAAGGCGAAGTCGTCGCCGTACTTCGAGCCGATGTCGGTGGAGTTGGCGAGGTCGAGCACCAAGATGGCTTCCTTGAGCACCTTCACGTTCCCCACCAGCGGGCTGGTGAAGATGGTGCTCCCGCCGGTCCACTTGCTCCGCTCCTGCTCGGCGATGATCTGGTTGGCCTTCACCGCGTGGCCGGTCATCTGCTTGATGATGTCCAGCGCGGTGTCACGCATCTCGGCGTCGGAATCTTTCACGCAGGCTTTTATCAGCGGTAGCGTGGCCTTTTCCTGCGCGCGGCCCAGCGCCTTCAGCGCCTCCAGGCGCACGGTGCGCTCCGGGTCGTCAAGAAAATCGGCAAGGTATGAAATGGCCTTTTCGCCGCCGATCTCCCCCAGCGCGGCGGGCACGGTCCAGCGCACGTCGTGGTCGTCGGCCAGCGGCAGGATATGCTCGATGGCGCGCTCGTCCTTCATCTTGCCCAGCGCCACCACCGCCTTTTCGCGCACCCACCAATCCTTGTCGTTCAGCATTCCCAGCAGAGGCTCGAACGCCGCCTTGTCCGGCACACGCACGAAATACTCGATGGCGGCTCTGCGCACGTTCTCGTCCGGCGTCGCGAAAAGCTCGATGACGCGGGCGGCGACCCCCGGCACGTTCATCACCGCCAGCGCGTCGGTGGCGATCTCCCGTACCCACCAGTCGGCGTCCTGTATGCACCGGATCAGCGTTTCGGAGCCTTTCACGTTCTTGAGCTTGCTCAGTATCTCCACGCCGGCCCTGCGGACGTTCACCTCCGCGTCCCGCATGAAGTTGATGATCTCCGGCACGATGGTCTCGTCCGCGATGTTCTCCAGCGCCTCCACCACGGCCTGCCGCACTATCATGTCGTTGTCCGTGATGCTCGGCAGTATCACCCGCGCGGCGCGCACGTTCCCCACCTGCCCCAAGGTCTGGATGACCGTTATCTTTATCTTCGGGTCCTTCTCCAGCGAGAGCAGGTCCACCAGCGCGTCAATGGAGGCGGGATCCTTTATCCTGCAGATGGCCTCGACCGCTTTTTTACGCACCCACCAGTCGGGCGATTTCAATAGGGGAAGCAGGAAGGCGCTGGCCTTCGCCCCGCCCACATCCGCTATCAGCCCCATGCTCACGCTCTTGAGATCCTTGTCCTCCTCGGAGAGGTAGGGAATCAGTTTCTCGGCCACCGAGGGCGAGGCAAGCGCGCGCAAAAGTTCCGCTATCCCCCGTCGGCAGGTGGCGTCCGCATCCTTCAACCGCTCCACGAGGCGCGCGACCGCGCCGGGGCCGGTCTTTTGCTGGATGATCTCGCGGGCGCGTGTGCGCAACTGCTCTTTGCTGTCGCCCAAAAGCGTGATGTAACCGTCGAGCATCTCCTTGTCATAGAGGCTGGCAAGGTATTTGTCCAGATCGGCAAAAAGTATCTTGTTCGCCTTGAAGGCGTCCACCAAAGCTTTCAGCCCGTCTTCGCCGTATTCGCGCAGGGACTTTAAGGTCTCGGCGTGGTCTTTTCCCACCTCGGTAAGCTGGGAAATGAGCCGCGATATTTTGAACCCTTCAAACATCGTTCTTGTCTTTTCCCCAGTCCTTGGCCTTCCACAGGAACCGCAACAATAGCCACACGTTCACCGCCAACACGAACAATGCGGCGGCGATATACCAGCTTTTGTGCGTCAAAGTTGTCCTCGCTCCAAACCTCTCCCACCCCCGCGATGGAACACCGCGGGGATTAGGTGAGTTTACCATAAATCGCGGAAACATCTTAATTTGCGGCCCCAGCGCCTTCCGTGAACGGCAGAAATCTTCCCCCACCCCGCTCCGGGTGAGGTATTATGGACGTGGTTGGCATTTGCGCCGCCTCCAATACAAATCACTCAAGGAGGACGTATGGTTTATATCGCCGCATTGGTCATTTTGCTGTTCATAATCGTTCCGGCAAGCATCAAGATCATTTACGAATACGAGCGGGGCGTGGTGTTCCTCTTCGGTAAATACTTCGCCACCTACGACAAGGGGATAAAACTCCTCATTCCCGGCGTGATGACGATGGTGCGGGTGGATATGCGCCTCATCGCGCTGGACGTGCCGTCGCAAGACATCATCACGAAGGACAACGTGTCCATCACCATCAACGCGGTGGTGATGTACAAGGTAATGGAGGCCGAAAAGGCGGTCATCAAGGTGGGGGACTACCATTACAACGCCTCCCTGCTCTCGCAGACCACGCTCCGCGCCACCGTGGGCCAGCACGAGCTGGACGAGGTGCTGAGCATGCAGGATCGGATAAACGCGCGCCTGCAGGAACTGCTCGACCACCAGACCGACCCGTGGGGCATCAAGGTTGCCTCCGTGGCCATCAAGCATGTGGACTTGCCGCAGGAGATGAAGCGCGCAATGGCGAAGCAGGCCGAGGCCGAGCGGGAACGCCGCGCCAAGATCATCAACGCCGAAGGCGAACTGCAAGCCAGCGAAAAACTGATGCAGGCCGCCGAGATGATGGGCAAGCACCCGATGACGCTCCAATTGCGCTACCTGCAAACCCTGCGGGAGATCGCCACCGAGAACAACTCCGTGACCGTGTTCCCGCTCCCGATGGACATTATCATGCCGATAGTGAAAGCGGCCTCTCAGGCATTAAACAAATAGTGGCTCAGGGGGAAATAAAGCGGCTGGTGAACGCCACCGCCGCGCCGTGGCTGGCCTACGGGCTGATACAGGCCGTTTCCCGCACGCTGGATGCGCGGATAACCGGCGATGCGGCGTTTTGCCAAAACAACCGCCACATTCTCGCCTTCTGGCACAGCCGCATTTTCTATATGCCCTATTACTTCCGCCGCGAGAAAAACCTGCACGCCCTGGTATCCCCCAGCGCGGACGGCGACATCATCGCGGGGGCGCTCCGCCGGTTCGGCATCTTCACGGTGCGCGGCTCCTCCTTCCAGAAAGGTCCCGCGTCGCTGGTGGCGCTGGCAAAACGGGTGCGGCACGGCGCGAATGCCGCGATGATAGCCGACGGCTCGCGCGGCCCCGCGCGCATCGCCCAGCCCGGCTCCATTTACCTCGCAATGCTCACCGGCGCTCCAATCGTCCCCATCGCGTTCGGCGCGGAAAAAAAACGGGAACTGGGCAGTTGGGACCGCACTCTTATCCCCCTTCCCTTCTCGCGCGTCAACATGGTGTTCGGCGCGCCAATGCACGTCCCCCGGAAACTATCCGAAGAAGAGATCGAAAAAAATCGGCTGGAACTTGAGGCCGCCATAAACCGGGTGACGGACATGGCGGACAGGTTTGAATGAAACTATGAATACCCGCACTGAAAATATTAGATGGTGGCACGGTCACTCCTGCCCGTGGCGTGTCCATCGGACGCGCGCATTCCCTTTGCCCGGAAGTCTTGCGCCCTCTGGGCGTAACGCGGACAAGAGTGTCCGTGCCACCAATGAGATAGGACTTTTGCCGTGCGGAAATCAATAATGCCGCGATCTTCCAATATGAACCGTTTAATTGTCATGCCCGTGAAAACGGGCATCCAGAACCTGGATTCCCGCCTTCGCGGGAATGACAACCAGTATGTGCATCATTGTTTTTTTCGGCGCTGGCGATGAGTTTTTTGTATAACCTCGCCCTGCTCTTCGGGCTGACCATATTCATTCCGTATATCGCCTGGCGGCTTTTTTCGGGCAAGGAAACGATGGAAAGCGTCAAACAAAAACTCGGCATTTATCCGGCTCCGCCACCCGCCAAAGGGGGCATCTGGATCCACGCCGTATCGGTGGGAGAAACAAAAGCGGCCATCCCGCTGGTGGAAATGCTGGCGAAAAGCGGCAAGCCGGTCATCTTCTCCGCCAGCACGCGGACCGGCATGGGGCTGGCCCGCGACCGCCTGGCCGGAAAAGCGGCCATCACCTATTTCCCGTTCGATTTCCCCTTCGCCGTGAAAAAGGCGGTGACGCATTTTTCCCCCGCCGTGGCGGTGATGATGGAAACGGAACTCTGGCCAAACTTTTTGCGCTCTTGCGCAAAAGAGGGGTGCAAAACCGTCCTTATCAACGGGCGCATCTCGGATCGCTCGTTCGGCAGGTATCGGCAGTTCAGGCCGTTCATCGCTCCCGTGCTTGAGAACATGGATATGCTTTTGATGCAATCGCGGAACGATGCGGAACGCATTGCCGCGCTGGGCGCACGCCCGGACCGGGTGCGGGCCGCGGGCAATATCAAGTTCGATATTCCGCTCCCCGCGCCGGAGGAAAAACCCGCCATGCGGAAAAAATTCGGATTGCCGGAAGGGAAAACCGCCGTCATTTTCGCCAGCATACATCCCGGCGAGGATGAACTACTGCTGGAAACCGCCCGGCACATTTCCAGCGGACGCAACGACCTCTGTTTCGTCATCGCCCCGCGCCACATCGAGCGCGCGCAAAAGCTGGCGGAAACATGCCGGACTTATGGGTTCATTCCCGTCTTGCGTTCTTCCGGCAAACCGTTGGCGGAGGGTTCCATTTTGGTCATGGATACCATCGGCGAACTGGCGCAGGCGTATGGCGCGGCGGACATCGCCGTCATTGGGGGAAGCTTTGTCCCGCATGGAGGACAAAACCCGTTGGAGGCGGCGGCATGGGGAGTGCCCGTGGCGTTCGGGCCGCATATGGAAAATTTCCGCGAAATCACCCAAAAACTGTTAGAATCGGGCGGCGCACAACAGGTAGCGAAATTGGCTGACTTAAATCAGCTACTGCAAAAATGGCTGGCCGATCCCGCCACCCGTTCCACGGTGGGAAAAGCGGGACGCACAACCGTTTCCGCCAACCGGGGCGCATTGGAAATGACCAAACAGGGCATTTTGGAATTACTTGGCGACACCAAAAGAGAATAACTGTCTCGCCATGAGGCAACGGTCGGCTATCATGTTACACTTATTGGGTAGAATGTGTTATTATCCTCAAAGTTGGATAATCAGTCAGCCATTTGTAAAGGGGTCGTACGGAGATGAGTGAAGCGGAAATCAAAAAACCGGTACGGGTGATACTGGTAGAGGACGACCTGCTCCAACTGGATGTGCTAAAACTGACGCTGGCCTCGGATGACGACATCGAGGTCGTCGGCGCCTATTCGGATCCGCGAAAAGCGTACGAGGACTTGGACCGGTCAAAGCCGGAACTCTTGCTCACCGACATCGGCCTGCCGGGCATGACCGGCATTGAACTGATCGAGATGGTGAAAAAGAAACTGCCGGAAATAGAGATCATCGCCCTCACGGTGTTCGAGGACATAAAAACGGTATTCGAGGCGATCAAGGCGGGGGCCAACGGCTATCTCCTCAAAAGCTCGTCGGCCAAGGACCTTTTGAAAGCGATCAAGGATATCCGCGCCGGCGGCGCGCCGATCACCCCCAAGATCGCCCGCGCGATGCTCAAGGATTTCCAATCGAAGGATGATGGCGGTGATACGGCGCTCTCCAACCGGGAGCGGGAAATACTCCAGGAAGTGGAAAAGGGGCTGGGGTACAAGGAAGTTGCCGAAACGGTGAACCTGAGCGTACATACCGTCCACTGGCATATCAAAAATATTTTCGCTAAATTGCACGCCAAGAACAAGCGCGACGCCATATCGAAGGCCAGGGAAAAAGGCATCCTGTAACCCCGCTTCCCCGGCGTTCCCGCTCCTTACCGTTCGAAATTAACCACAGAGGGGAACGATCCGCAGATTTCACGGATTCCGCAGATGAAAATAGATCATCAATCCGTGTCATCTGTGTAATCTGCGGATAGAGTTCCTGTTTCTTATTCTCCATGCCTCGCGGTAATTCCGGATTGTTTGGAAGACAGTGGAAAGTGATGGGGGCTACCTGATCTGGGAGCCGGGTTCGCTCTCGGAAAGTTTCTTGATCATTTCCTGACGCAGGTTCTTCAAGTCGCCATAAGCTGCGAATTTTTCCGACTGCATCAGCTTGGGATTCACATACAGCGCTTCCATCAGCGCGAACGACGCCTGGGCCTGGTCCTGCATCTCCAAGAAGGTGGCCGCAAGTTCGCACAGCACCCATTCGCGGTGGCGCGGCTTGTGCATCAGCACGGTGCGCAGGACGGCGATCGCCTCGTCCTGCTTCATTTTTTCTTTCAGGCCGGTGACGTGCCGCATCCCCGCCGTCTTCATGTTTTCCACCACGATCTCGCGGTCGGGCACCTGGAATTTAAGGAGTTCGGCGTAAATATCGAACGCCTTGGCGTACTGCCCGTTTTTCCGCAATTCGATGGCGAAATTATTGAACGCCGGCCCGGCGTTTTCCGGATCCTCCGCCACCAGTCCCCTGAATATCTCCTCCGCGCGGGCGTAGTGCCCGTACCGCGCGAGCAAAATGGCGCGGTCTATACGGGTATCCTCGCTGTTGTCCGAGATCATGTCTTCCTGGTCCCGCACTTTGTCCAGCACCCCCGCGCCGAACGACGAGACCGCCTCTTCCATGTCGGCGAACCCGATCCCGCGCACGTCGCTCTCCGCCAATGCGTTGAGAATCGGCGCATACGGCACGGGCGGGAGCTTCTCCGGCGTGGCCTGGTACTTATTTTCCATGTCCACCACGATCCGTTCGGCGTCCTTGAGGTACTTCAGCCCCATATCGAACCACTTGCGGGCCTTTTCCTCCCCTTCCGTTTCCGCCGCCGTCTTCACCAGCGAAAGGCAACAAGCGCCGATCTTCGCATACGGGTCGGGCAGGGACTTTTCCATCTTTGACGCCTCGCGGAAATCGGTCAAAGCCGGAACGAACTGCTTGGTCTTGTAATATGCCTCGCCGCGCTCCATGAGGATGCTGAAATTCGGCCCCAGCGCGATGGCCTGCGTGAAGCAGAGTATCGCGTCCTCGTAATTCCCCTTTTTCACAAGGTCTTCACCCTTGCCCATCAGCTCGCGGTATTGCTTCACCTTCGCCGGTTCTTCGGCGGGGGCCTCCGGCGGGGCGGCCTGGGGCGCGGGGCCGTCCGCCTTGAGGATCCCCGCGAACGAGGCCAATGCGGCGAGCGTCTCCTCCACGTTTTTTTCCACCGGCGCGCCGTGCGAGAGGAACACGGCGTACCGAATGCCGAACGCCCCCAGCAGTTTGAACATCTCCAATTGCTTTTGCGAACTGGCGGCGCTCACGAATACCGGCACCAGCCCCCCGAACCGGCAGGAGGGGGAAGTGGTCTTCACCTCCCGCAGTAAGTTTATAAGGTTGTAGTCGGTGAACTTCGGTTTGTAGTGCAACATGACCAGATGGCCGTTCCCCAGCCACTTGACGATGTTGTGCACCAGCACCTTTACCTGCTGGTCCGGCTGGGGGTGGCTTTGGAACCCGATTCGCGTGAGCACGTCGGACATCTCGGTGGCGAGCGCCGCGTCCTCGACGCGGTAGGATACATGCCCGAACCGTTGGACGAGGGAATCCAGTATCGGCGCGTATTCGAGCGCTATCCTCTGTTTGAAAGGAAGGTTCTTGAGCGCGTCCTTGCTCGGCGTTTTGCCGGGCTTGGAAGCGCCCGGATTGCCGTCTTCGCCATTCCCCATAGGTCAGCCTTTCGGATTTTGCATGCGGCGGGCAAGCGTCTCGAGTTCTTTTTTCGCTTCCTGCAAACGGGGGTTGAGGTGCGTGACCTTCGTGAAGAGCTTGAACGCCTCTTCCAGCTTGTTCCCCTCCACATACGCCTTGGCCATATTGAAGTACAGCCCTTCGTCGTGCGGGTCCACCTTGATGGCCTTTTCGTATTCCGTGATCGCCTCCTGCCATTTCCCCTGCCGGCGCAGGGCGATACCCAGCCGGTTGTAGATATGCACGCTATCGGCGTGCTTCTCCAGCGTTTTCCGGAAAAACCCTTCCGCCATTTGGGGCTTGCCCTGGGTGAGCAGTTCTTCCGCGATCTCGGTGGCCTTGCGCGGATCATACCGCACCGCGTTTTCAAGCGCCGCGCGGGCCGCTACGTCGTCCCCTTTTTTCATGTGTATCTTGGCGATCTCCACATGCCGCTCCGCGTTCGCCGGGCTTATCTCGGACGCTTTTTGGAGCGAGGAGAGGGCGGCGGCTTCGTCCCCCTGCTTCATGTACACTTCGGCGCTTTTCACATGCGCCTTCAGGTACTGCGGGTTGCTGACCACCGCCTCCTGGTACACCGCTTGGGCCTTGTCGTACTCGCCCATCAGTTCGTGCAGATCCCCGATGTGCACCAGCACGCGGGCGCTCCCCTGCTTGTTCATCACCTCGTTGAAAACTGCCAGCGCCTTTTCGTACTGCCCCATTTTCGCCAGCGCCTCGCCGGCCTTGAGCAGTTTCACATATTCCGGTGGATTTTCCCGCGCGTCCAGGATGGCCTCTATTTTCTCTTCCAGCGTCTTGGCCACGAACGGCTTGATGATATAGCCGTTCACGCCTATTTCCCCCGCCTGGGCCACTTGCCCCTTGTCTATCTCGGCGGTCACCATCAGTATCGGGGTGTCGTGTATCTTCGCGTCGGACCGTATCTCCCGCGCCGCGTGAATGCCGGGCAGGCGGGGCATATTCCAATCCAAGAGGGCGAAGAGGCACTTCTCCTCGTGGGTCTTGATGACCTTGATGGCGGTATCGCCGTCTTCCGCTTCGACGACGTTCATGATCCCCACTTGGCGGAGCATGTTCTTGAGCGTCTTCCGCATGTTGGACATATCGTCCGCCACGAGGATATAGCCGCCTTTGAAATAGTCAGCCAGGGATAAAGGTTTTTTCCCTTGATCGGTAGAACTCATGCCTTGGCGCTTCCCTGGAATAACGCATCCAGTTCCTCCTTGGCTTCCTTGAAATCGGGTTGAAGTTCCGCCGCCTTCGAGAAGCATTTAGCCGCTTCCCGCTTGTTCCGTCCTTCAAGGTAAGCCTTCCCCATATTGAAATAGATTACCTCGTCTTCCGGGTCAATTGCCAGCGCTAGTTTATACTCGTCCACCGCCTCTTTCCATTTCCCCTGCCGCCGCAGGGCGATACCCAAG
>JACRGR010000005.1 GCA_016212275.1 Nitrospinota bacterium
TCCGGCATGGTGGTCATCTCCATCCCCGCCGCGCAGGAGTTCTACGGGCTGGACGGCGGGGTGAACGGCATCGAAGTGAAGGTGGACGACATCTACAACGCCGACACGATAGCGCGCGAACTGGAAAAGGACATCGGGATGCCTTACTACGCCCGCGACTGGATGGAGATGAACCAGAACTTTTTCTACGCGCTCAAGCTGGAAAAGACCGCCATATTCGTGATACTCACGCTCATCGTGTTCGTGGCGGCGTTCAACATCGTCAGCACCATGATCATGGTGGTGATGGAAAAGACCCGCGACATCGCCATTTTAAAATCCATGGGGGCCACGCGCCGCATGGTGATGCGCATCTTTTTCCTCGAAGGGGTGATGATCGGCGTGGCGGGCACTGCGCTGGGCAACGTGCTTGGCTATATCTTTTGCGTGGCGCTCAGGAAATACCACTTCATAAAACTCCCGTCGGACGTTTACAGCAATACCACCCTGGCGGTGGCTATGGATCCGACGGACTTTATCTTCATTTCCGCCTGCGCGCTCGCCATCACCATGCTCTCCGCGGTGTACCCCGCGTGGAACGCCTCGCGGCAGGATCCCGCCGAAGCGCTGAGGTATGAGTAACCTCCTCGCCAAACTCGCCGAGGGCGACATGCGCACCGCCGGGCGGTCGGCGGAAGTGGTCTCTGAAATACTGAAACACCCGGAACTGTTTGCCGAGGTTTTCGAGGGACTTTTCAGCGTTCATCCCGGAGTGCGGATGCGGAGCGCCGACGCGCTGGAAAAGGCCAGCCTGAAGCGTCCGGAACTCCTGCTCCCCTTTAAAAAGCGTTTCCTGCAAGAAGCTCTTCCTATTTCCCAGCAGGAGGTGCGCTGGCATGTGGCGCAGATGCTCCCGCGCCTTCCCCTCACCCCATCCGAGAAAAAACGCGCCGCGCAAACGCTGTGCGAGTGGATCGAAGGCCCGGAAAAAAGCCGGATCGTGAAGGTTATGGCGTTGCAGGCGTTGGTTGACCTCGCCAAAGGCGACCCTGCACTGCTCCCCCTTGCCCGGACAAAAGTGAAAGAAGCAATGACTGGTGCAAGCCCCTCCATAGTGGCGCGTGGGAATAAACTATTAAAGCTTTTGGGAAAGTCCTGAACGCTACCCCAGCTTCCGGTGGAAACGCAGAATGCTCAATGTAAGTATCAGCACGCCGATTATCACCAGCGCCAGCGCGTCCGGCCACAGTACTTCCAGCCCCACCCCTTTCAGGAAGATGTTGCGCATTATATTCAGCGCGTAACGAAGCGGCACACCGTAAGTCAGCCATTGAACGGTCTGCGGCATATTCTCGATGGGAAAGACGAATCCGGAAAAATACATGAACGGAATGAAAAACCCGAATTGCGCGATCATCATCGCCTGCTGGCGAGTGTTGGCTATCGTTGAAACGAAAAGCCCCAGCCCCAGCGTGGTCATGATGAACAGGCCGCACGAGACGTAAATAAGGAGGGCGCTCCCCCGCAACGGCACATGGAACCAATACACCGCCACAAGGAGCACCAGCGTTACGTCCACCATCCCCACCAAGATGAACGGGATGAGCTTCCCCAGGATAAGCTGGTACGGACGGATGGGGGCCACGAGCAACTGTTCAAGCGTTCCTATCTCCCGCTCCTTCACTATCGCCATCGCCGTGAGCGTGAACGTAATGATCATCAGCACCAGCACCACCACTGCGGGGACCATGTAGTTCCGGCTTAAAAGGTTCTCGTTGTACCACACGCGCGTAACGGCCCGCACGGAACCGGGCTTTGCCGCCATCGGTGTTTTCTCCAGCAGTTCCGCCAGAATGCCCCGCGAATGGCTGGCCACGATCTGCGCGGCGTACCCCAAGGCGATGTTGGATGAGTTCGCGTCGCTCCCATCCGCGATGATCTGGAGCGAGGCGGTTTTCCTCCCCAGCACCTTTGCCGAGAAATCCGTGGGAATCATCAGCGCCAGCGAGGCCTTCCCCCGTTCAATATACGGATCAATTTCTTTCGGCGAGTCCACATCCCCCACGATCTCGAAGTACCCCGAATTGACGAACCGCGAGACCAGCGCCCTGCTTTCGCTGGAGCGGTCCGCGTCGCACACCACCAATGGCACCGACCGCACGTCGGTGGTTGCCGCATATCCCAGAATGGTGAGCTGGATAACCGGCGCGGCGATAGCCATGAAGCGCATCCGCTTGTCGCGGAACAACTGCTTCAGTTCCTTGACCACGAGGTGGTAAATGACCTTCACGCCGCCCTCCTTTGTTGCGCCATTTTCCGCGCGGCGATGGAGATGGTGATCGTGGCGAACAGCAAAAGGTACAAAAGCTCGTGCCAGAAAACGGCGGGACCCGCCCCTTTCAGCATCACGTCCCGGATAATGATGATAAAGAATTTAGTAGGGGTGATGTTTGAGATCACCTGCAACGCGTACGGCATGCTCCGTATCGGGAACACCAGGCCGGACAGGAGGAAGGTCGGAAGTATCGAGGAGAGAATCGCCATCATAAAGGCCACTTGCTGGGTCTGCGCCACGGAGGAGATCAATAGCCCCTGCCCCAGCGCCGCCAGAATGAACATCACTATACCCAAGTACAGCCAGCCGATCTCGCCGCGGATGGTAACGTGGAAAAACAGGTGCCCCATCAAAAGGACCAGCACCGACGACACCAAGGCGATGAGAAGGTAGGGGACGGTCTTCCCGATGATCACCTCCGGGATGCCCAATGGCGAGACGGTCAACTGTTCCATCGTCCCCTGCTCTTTCTCCCGCACCACCGAAAGCGCGGTGGATACCACGGAGCTCATCATCAGGATGAAACCGATGAAGCCGGGCACGAGGAACTTGGGGCTGGAAAGTTCCGGGTTGTACCAAACCTTCGGGCGCAGGTCTATCGGCTCGTACGCCTGTATCCCCTTACGGGCCATGAAGTCCGTGCGCACCCCAGCCGAGTACGTCTGGATGATGGTGTTCATGTACCCCAGCGCGGCGGTGGCGGTATTGGCATTCGAGCCGTCCATGATCACCTGCACCACCGCCTCGCGGTCGGCGAGAAGGTTTTTGGAAAAATCGTCCGGGATAACAAGGGCGGCCCGCGCCTTGCCCCCGTTCAGCAGTGCGTCAATTTCCCGGTAGTCCGATGGAGACGCCACAATATCGAAATAGCCCGAATTGGTGAATTTCCGCGCGAACTCGCGGCTGGCCTGGCTTTTGTCGTTGTCGTACACCGCCAGCGTGACGTGCTTCACGTCGAAGTTCAGCGCGTACCCTATCATGAACATGAGGAACGCCGGGATGAGGAGCAATATGCCAAGCGAAATGCGGTCGCGCGCCACCTGGCGGAATTCCTTAACGATGACCGGCTTGATCCTGCGAATGAACGGCGGCATCTACTCCTCCTTCTCCGTAAGGAGCCGGACAAACACATCCTCAAGCGACGGCGCCACCGTTTCCACCCGCGTCACCGCCAACCCTTGAGCCGATAGTTCCCGGCGTATCAGCGCCTCCCCTTCCTTTGCGTCCGCTACCCCAACATGGAGGTAAATGCCAAATATCGAAAGCTCCCGCACCCACGGTTTGCCCTGTAGCGCCGCCATCGCGGAGATCGGGTCGTCGGCATGGATCTCCAATATCCGGTAATCTATGTGCCGTTCCTTCAGTTCCTTGGGGCCGCCGGCGGCCACGATGCCCCCGGCGTTTATCATCACGATGTTGTTGCAGTATTCCGCCTCGTCGAGGTAATGCGTGGTGACCATCACCGTCACCCCGCTTTCGGAAAGCGTGTTGATAAGATCCCAAAACCTCCGGCGCGATACCGGGTCCACTCCGGAGGTAGGCTCGTCCAGAAACACTATGCGCGGTTCGTGGATGATGGCGCACCCCAGCGCCAACCGTTGCTTCCAGCCGCCCGAAAGCGTGCCAGTAAGGCTTTTCTCGCGCCCTTTCAGGCCCGCCATTTCCACGACCCATTCTTGGCGTTCTTTCACCCGCGCCTTGCCCAGCCCGTACACGCCGCCGAAGAAGCGGATGTTCTCCTCCACCGTCAGATCCTCGTATAGCGAGAATTTTTGCGACATGTACCCTATGTTCCGCTTCAGTTCGTCCGCCTCGCCCGCCGCGTCGAAACCGCCCACCAGCGCGCGCCCCTCCGTTGGCTCCAACAGGCCGCACAACATTCGGATGGTGGTGGATTTCCCCGCGCCGTTCGGCCCCAAAAAACCGAATATCTCCCCCTGCTGAACGCGGAAACTGATGCGATCCACGGCGGTGAAATCGCCAAAGACCTTGGTCAGTCCCTCCACTTCCACCGCGTTGGTCTGCATGTCTATTTTGCGCCTGCGGCCCTATCCATGCGCGCGGACGCCACTTCGCAGTCCGCCACGGCCACCGTAAGGTTCAGCTTCGCCTGCAACAGCGCCAGCTCCGCGTCCAGCACCTCGGTATTGGTCGCCTGTCCGCTGGCAAAACGGTTTTTGGTGATGCGGTGGCTTTCATCCGCCTGCGCCACCCCCTGCTGGGCGATGGCGATGCGCTCCTTCGCCTGCGAGAGGCTCAAAAAACTCTGGTTCACTTCCAGCAGAACGGAGTCGCGCAAAAGGTCGAGCGCGATTCCCGACTGCGAACGAACCGCCTCGGCCTGCTTGGCCTGGTACTTTACCGTTCCCCAGTCCCACAGGTCGTACGAAAGGCTGATGCCAACGTCCCATGTGCCGTCGAACTGGTCACGGTTCGGCAATACGCGCTGGTTGGGCCGCTGATAGTAGTAATCGCCGAACAGCGCCACCTGCGGATAATAACCGCCTTTTGCCGCCTCCGCCGATGCATCCGCCGCGTCAAGGCGCGATTGCGCGGCCTTGACATCCTCCCGGTTTTCCATCGCCGACGATGTATATGCATCGAGCGGTTTCAGCGGACGGTCTTCCGGCTGAAGCTCCGAAACGGGGTTCACCATACTCTCCAACGGCAAGCCGATGGCGTTGTTGAGCGTCATCATGGAAAGACGGACGTTGTTGGCGGCATCCGACCGCGCGAACCGA
This sequence comes from Nitrospinota bacterium, assembly GCA_016212275.1. Taxonomy (GTDB): domain Bacteria; phylum Nitrospinota_A; class UBA7883; order JACRGQ01; family JACRGQ01; genus JACRGR01. Next base: position 5,056 of record JACRGR010000005.1, read on the forward strand.
GCGTTGGAAAGTTGCACCTGCACCTTCAACTGCTCGTCGCGGAGCATGATGCCGGCGTTCACCATATTCGTCACATCGCCAAGGTGCGCCTCCACCTGTTGCACATTCTCATCCAGCACATCCTTCACCTTCATCGCCTTGTACAAGGTCCAGTAGGCCCCTTTCACGGTGAATACCAGGTCCGCCTCGTCCCGCGAATGGTCGTGCCCGGCGGCTTGGGCTGAAAATTCGGCGGAGCGCGCCGTTTTTTCCAGCCTCTGACCGGTGTACAGAGGGTGGATCACCGCGAGTTTCAGCGAATAGGCGTTCGAGATGACGGGGGAAACGGTGATGGGCGCGGGGGAACCCGGCGGCTGTATCTGGAAGGGATCCACATCGCTCAGCCGCGTGTAACCCGCCTGCAGTTTCACCGAGGGCATGTCCGCCGCGCTGGCCTCGCCGGATTTTGCTTCCGCCGCTTCCACCCTCATGCCGGATATGTGGAGGCTCTTGCTGTGTTTGAGCGCCAGCGCCACCGCCTCGTGCATGGTGAGCGGCCTTGCCTCTTGCGCCGCGGCAAGGGACGGGATGAATGCCAAAAGGAGCAAAATCGTTTTCTTCATTGCGTTGCCTCTCATGTAAATCGTCATGCGGCGCGCGTCACCAGCGAGATGAACACATTCTCGAGCGACGGGTTGATCTCCCGCCAACCGGTGATTGCGATACCGTTTTTGCCCAATGCCAGAGCCACCGCCGCGTGTCCGGCCGCGGCGGACGCCACCACCACGTTCAACCTGCCTCCGATGGCCTGCACGTCCATCATGCCGGGGTCGTTCTTCAGGGCGCGTTGCGCTCCCCGCACATCCGCGCAATGGACTTCCAGCACCACGCCGTCCAGCATCTTCTTCACGTTGGCGGGGGAATCCACCGCCATCAGCCTGCCGTTATTCATCAGCGCTATCCTGCCGCACCGCTCCGCCTCGTCCATGTAAGGGGTGCTCATCACTATCGTGATGCCGCTTTTGAGCAGGCCGGAAAGTATCCGCCAGAAATCGGTTCTCGATAGCGGATCCACGCCGGTGGTCGGCTCGTCCAGAAATATCACTTTGGGCCTATGGATAAGCGTGCAGGCGAGCGCGAGCTTTTGCTTCATGCCGCCCGAAAGCCGGTCCGCCCGCCGCTTGCGGAAAGGGGCCAGCCGCGTGAATTCCAGCAGTTCCTCCCGGCGTTCCATGTAATCGAACACCTCGTGAATCTCAGCGAAGAATTCCATGTTCTCATCCACCGTCAGGTCGCCGTACAACGTGAATTTCTGGGAAAAATAACCGATCTCGCGCTTCACCGCCTCCTGGTGCTCGGCTATGTTTTTGCCGAAGATGGCCGCACTTCCCCCGCCGGGGCGGATGATGCCGCACAACATGCGGAACAGCGTGGTTTTTCCCGCGCCGTCCGGCCCCACGATGCCGAACATCTCCCCCTCGCCCACCGAAAAGTTCACGCCGTCCACGGCGCGGATGCCCTCGTAATGTTTGGAGAGTCCGTCCACCGTCAGCGCCGCGCTGGCCATGTTCATTTATGCCCCTATCAGTTCCGCGTCGGCGGGCATGCCGGGCTTCAACGAGTAGTCCGCGTTTGGCACTTCCACTTTCACGCCGAACACCAGTTTGGTACGGTCGTCTTTCGTCTGCACATTTTTCGGGGTGAACTCCGCCACCGGCGAAATATACGTCACCCGCCCCTTGAATGGCTTTCCCGGAAAAGCGTCAATGAACACATTTGCCTCCTGCCCCAGTTTCACGCTGGCCAACTCGACTTCGTTAACATAGATCATCAGGTACACGGTATTGAGCCGGGAAATGCGGAAAAGTTGCGCGTTCGGAAGAACGTCGTCCCCCTCTTCCGCCGATTTTTGCGTCACCACCCCGTCCACCGGAGCGGTTATCTCCGCGTCGCGTATCATCTTGCGTATCTGGTCGGCCTGCGCGTGCGCCAGCCGCGCCCGCGCGCGGGCGGTGTCGCGCTCCTCCGGCAAAAGGCCGGCCTTCATCTTTTCGTACGCTTTTTGCGCCACGGTGAACCGGGCCTTCGCATCGTCGTACTGCTTTTGCGTGATGCTGTGCAGGGGGAACAGGGTTTCCGCACGCTCAAGTTCCGCCCGCGCGAAAGCGAAGTTCGCCTCGGCCTGTTGCACGTCCTCCGTGCGGTAGCCGCGCTGGGCCAAACGGGACTGCGCCTCCGCCGCCTCCACGTTCGCCTGCGCCTGTTTGAGCTGAATTTCGAGGGTGCTACTGTCCACCAGCGCGAGTTGGTCCCCTTTTTTCACTTCGCTCCCTTCCGCCACCGCGAGGCGCGTGACGGTGCCGCCCGTTTTGGCGTTCACGGTCACTTCCACCGCCTCTATGGTGCCGGAGGCGCTGATAGGGCCGTTGCCGGACTTCGCGCAGGCAAATCCCCCCAATACCAACACGGCAATTACCGCAACCCACCGATGCTTCATCGTTTCCTCCTGTGTTTCATTCTCATCCTGAAATGCGGCTTGGCCGAATCGGACAATATCCCCTCGAACATAATGCTGATGATCTCGCGGAACGCATCGTCCGGCGCCATCTTCCGGCGCGCCAGGGTTTCCGGATTGATCACTCCCTGTACCGCGCCCAAAAACGCCATCGTCACCAATTCATGGTCCAGCCGCGCGCGCAAAACGCCCAGCCGCATCCCCTCGTCCATAAACGCGCCGAAAAAAGTGAGGATGTTCACCCGGCGATGCTCCTCCATCTTTTTCATCAGGTCGGGCCGCCGGAGCCGGAGGTCGTCCCACAGGCGGGGACTGAACCCCGACAGCGTGGCGGTAATGAACGCGCAGAATTCGTAAAACCGGTCCATGTAATCGTGTGAGGAGGAAAGTATCTCCTGAATCCCCTTCCGGACCGCCATCATCCGCCATTCCACCACGGCATGAAGCATGTCGTCCTTGCTGTTGAAATGGGCGTACAACGTCTTTTTGCTCATCCCCAGGTGCCGCGCCAGAATGTCCATGCGGACCCCGGCGACGCCGTGGGAGAAGAACATGCCGCTGGCGGCCGCCAATATCTTTTGACGGGCATCCTCCGGCGCGATATTGGAAACTTTATCCATGCTAACGGTTTCCACCTCCTCGAATTGTTTTTATTTTATACCATATTCCGGGAAGGATGGAAACTTTTTTTATATAAATAGTTTCCTTCCCCCTGCCCCGCCTTTTGCTATGATGCCGGTAAACACCGGTAAACAGGAGGGACGATGCAGGACTTCCACTTTCACAACCCCACCCGCGTCATATTCGGGCGCAACAAGAGCATCGAGGCGGGGGAAACCGTCATCCAGTTCGGCTACCAGGCGCTATTGGTATACGGGCGGGAGAGCATCAAGGAAAGCGGACTGTACCAATCCGTGACCAACAGCCTGCGCGCGGCGGGGGCCGAGGTCGTGGACCACGGCGGCGTTCAGCCGAACCCCACCATCGCCCATGTGCGGGAAGGGGTGGAAAAAGCAAAATCCCGCAAGCTGGAAGTGATTCTCGCCGTGGGCGGCGGGAGCGTGATGGACGAGGCGAAGGCGATCGCCGCCGGCGCAACGGCGGAGTGCGACCCGTGGAGGTTCTTCTCGCTCGGCCAAAAGCCTGAACGGGCGCTCCCGGTCATCACGGTCCCCACGCTGGCCGCCACCGGCTCCGAAATGAACGGCAACGCCGTCATCACCAACACGGAAACGCGGCAAAAACTCGGCATGTTCTCCCCCCTGCTCTACCCAAAGGTTTCGATACTCGACCCGTCGCTCACCCTGCGCGTGCCGCCCAACCATACCGCGTACGGGCTGGCGGACATCTTCAGCCACATCCTCGAACCGTATTTCAACGGCGCCGACCCGGTAACGCCGGTGCAAGACCGTTTGGCCGAGGGGCTTTTTCAGTCGCTGTTCGACATAGCCCCGCGGCTGAGACAAAACCCGTCCGACTACCCGGCGCGGGCGGACATGCTGTGGGCCTCCACCGTGGCGCTCAACGGCATTCTGGCGGCGGGGCGCGGCAAGACACACTGGGACGTGCATTTGCTGGCGCACTCGCTTGGCGCGCTTTTCAACGCGCCGCACGGCGGGGCACTGGCGGTCATTATCCCCGGATGGATGGCGCGCAACGCCCAAAAGCGGCCCGCAAAATTCGATCAGTTCGCCAATCGCGTGATGGGGGCCAAGGCCGCGGAAGAAGGTATCGCCGGGCTGAAAGAATGGTTCCGAGGAATCGGCGCGCCGGTATCGCTGGGCGAACTGGGGATAAAGGAGTCCGATATTCCGGCAATCGTGGAAAACGTGATGGATACCGGCGGGGGCGGAAAATACACGCAGAGGGCGGACATCGAACAGATCATGCGGCTGAGTTTATAAAGGGTGCGATTATGAAACTCGAAGTGAATGAAAAGGGGGATGCGCTATACCTGCGGCTTGACGATTCAAAGATACAAGAGTCGGAAGAAGTTTCGCCGGGGGTGATACTGGACTACAACGAACAAAATCAGGTGGTGGGGGTAGAGATACTCCACCTTTCCAAGAGAAGCCCAAAACTCAATTTGCGCGAACTTCAGTTCCAAACCACCTGAAACATCCTCCCCACACCCTCCAAACTCGCGCTTGCACTTTGGGCCGTCTTGGGCTTTAATTACCCTTCAATTTTACGGCTTTGGTTTACGGATTTGGAGGTTTTGATGTTTAACGACGTGGCGTTCGCTATGTCTCCCCCGCCGGGCGCGGAAGCGTCGAATTTCGACGTGTTCATGAGCTTTTTCCCGCTCGTTCTGCTCATGGTCATCTTCTATTTCTTCCTGTTCCGGCCACAGCAGAAAAAGCAGAAAGAAACCCGCCAAATGATCGCCGACCTGAAAGAAGGCGACAACGTGATAACCGTCGGCGGCATGTACGGCACCATCGTCAAGATAAAGGACGACGTGCTGACCCTCAACGTGGGCGACAACGTGAAAGTGCGCGTGAACCGCTTCTATGTGGCCGGCCAGAAAGACGTGATCGAAAAGGACGCGGCGGAACACCCGCCCGCGCAGGGCTGATATACGATGATGGACCGCACCCTCGTCTGGCGTTTTCTCCTCATCGGGGTCATTACCGCCGCCGCGCTGTACGCCGCACTGCCGCTCCAAAAGAAGATAAAGCTGGGCCTCGACCTGCAAGGGGGTATGCACCTGGTGTACGAGGTGCAGACCGAAAAGGCGGTGGAAATGACCGTGGCCCGCACCGCCGAGGATTTCCGCGGCACGCTGGAAAAGGCAGGCATAACCCCGCTTGGCGTGAAAGCGGAAGCGGAAAAGATAACTATTGACCTCGCCCAGCAAAGCGACCTTGAAGGGCTACGCGCCGCCGCCAAGGAGTTTGGCGAGATAGAAGAGCAAAAAAGCGAATCCGCCGGGATGAAGGCGGTGTATGCCATCACCGGCGAGCGCGCCAAGGCCATCCGCCAGCACGCGGTGGATCAGGCGCTGGAAACCCTGCGCAACCGCATTGACCAGTTCGGCGTGTCCGAGCCGGTCATCCAGCGGCAGGGCGAGAACCGGATTTTGATACAGCTTGCGGGCGTGAAAGACCCGGAGCGGGCGAAATCGCTCATCAAGACCACCGCGCGGCTGGAATTCCGGCTGGTGGATGAAGACGCCTCCATCGCCAAGGCGATGCAGGGAGACGTTCCCCCGCACCTGGAACTGCTGTATGAATACCGCAAGGACGCGAACACCGGAAAGACCGAAGCGGGAGTTCCACTGTTGGTTGAGAAGAACATCCTGCTCGGCGGCGAATCGCTTTCCGAAGCCGATGTGCGGATAGACCAGCAATTCAACGAGCCATACGTTTCGATAGGGTTCGACAGCGAAGGGGCGCGCCGCTTCGGCGAAGTCACCGGTAAATATGTAAAACGCCGAATGGCGATTGTGCTGGACGGCAAGGTACACTCCGCCCCGGTGATACGGGAAAAGATCGAAGGCGGCAAGGCGCAGATCACCGGCAGTTTCACCGCCGAACAGGCGCACGACTTGGCCATCATCCTGCGCGCGGGAGCGCTTCCCGCGCCGCTTGAGCTGATGGAAGAACGCTCCGTGGGTCCCTCGCTGGGGGCGGATTCCATACGCGACGGCCTGCTGGCCTGCGCCTATGGAGCGGTGGCGGTGGTCCTTTTCATGATGATGTACTACCGTGTGGGCGGGCTTATCGCCAATCTGGCGCTCACCCTCAACGTGGTGATCCTCGCCGGAATGATGGGCTACATGGAAGCCACGCTTACCCTCCCCGGCATCGCCGGCATGGCGCTCACCATCGGCATCGCGGTGGACGCGAACGTGCTCATCTACGAACGCCTGCGGGAGGAGCTTTCCTATGGGAAGACGATCCGCGCCGCGGTGGACGCGGGGTTCAACCGCGCGTTCCTCACGATCATAGACACCCATGTGACCACGCTGATCACGGCCATCGTGCTCTTCCAGTTCGGCACCGGGCCGCTGAAGGGGTTTGCCGTGACATTAACCATCGGACTGCTCGCATCGTTGTTCACCGCGGTATTCGTATCGCGCTCGATGTTCAGCCTGATACTCTCAAACCGGAAAGTGGATAGGATAAGCGTATAATGCGGTTCTTCGGCACCAAACCAACGGTCAACTGGCTCGGCTACAAAAAGATCGGCTATGCCTTTTCGGGGTCGCTGATCCTCCTTACCATCGTCGTCCTCATCGCCAGCGGCGGGCTGAA
>JACRGR010000006.1 GCA_016212275.1 Nitrospinota bacterium
AGGTCGTCCACCATCTGGAAGGCGATGCCGATGTTCTTGCCGAACGCTTCCAATGCGGCCTTCTGGCGCGCGGTGGCGTTCCCCAGGCAGGCGCCCACCTGGCAACAGGCGGTGATCAGCGCGGCTGTCTTGCGGAATATCACGTCGAAGTACTGTTCCTCGGTGATGTCCAGCCGCCCGTTGTACACCAGTTGGAGCACTTCCCCTTCGGCCAGGTGCCGGGTGGCGTCGCTCACATGGCGGATGATCTCCGGCGTGCTTGCCGAGGCCATTAATGAGAACGATTTGGCGAACAGGTAGTCCCCCACCAGCACCGACATCGGGTTGCCGAATTTGGCGTTGGCACTGGGCAGGCCCCGGCGCTGGTCCGAATCGTCCACCACGTCGTCGTGCAACAGCGTGGCGGCGTGGATGTATTCCACCACGGTGGAGTGTACGATGTCTTTGTCCCCTTTTTCGTAGCCGCACAGGCGGGAGGAAAGGAGCACCAGCATCGGGCGCAGGCGTTTGCCGCCGCCGTTCGTCAGATAGTCGCTGACGAGCGGGATCATGGCGACGTTGGACTGGTAATTGAGGCGGATGGAAGCCTCCACCGATTTCAGGCCGTCTTCCACGAGCGCAAGTATCTCGGCGCGCCCCATTTTGCCGTTTTCGGCGCGGTGCTGAACCGTGTGCAAAGCGTTCCCCCTCATGTTAAACAAATGCCTGCGCCCATTATCGTTTTCGCGGCATGGGGTTGTCAACCCGCCTTTGGCAAGGGGGATTTATAAAAGGGCCTCGGCGAACGCGGCGGCGTCGAACGGCTGGAGGTCCTCCGCCGATTCCCCCACGCCGATATAGCGCACCGGTATCTTCGTTTCGTTCACGATGCCGATGAGCGCGCCCCCTTTCGCGGTGCCGTCCAGCTTCGTTATCACGATGCCGGTGAGCGGGATGTTCACGTTGAACTCCCGCACCTGCGCCGACGCGTTTTGGCCCGTGGTGCCGTCCACCACCAATAGCGTTTCGTGCGGCGCCCCTTCCAGTTCGCGCGCGATGATTCTGCGGACTTTTTTCAGCTCTTCCATCAGGTTCGTGCGGGTATGGAGCCGCCCGGCGGTATCCACTATCACCACGTCCTTATTGCGGGCGATGGCGGCCTTCATCGCGTCGAACGCCACGGCGGAAGGGTCGGCCCCCGCCTGGTGGCGGATGATCTCGCACCCGGCCCGTTTGCTCCATTCGGCCAATTGCTCGATGGCGGCGGCGCGGAATGTGTCGCCCGCGGCCACCATCACGCTCTTGCCCTCCCCGGCGAAGCGGGAGGCAAGTTTGCCGATGGTGGTGGTTTTGCCCGCGCCGTTCACGCCGATCATCAGGATAACGTGCGGCGCGCCGGCCATCGTCCCGGTATATGGCACGTTGATGATCTCCTGTATCCGTTTCCGCAGGAACGGGCGCACCTCGTCCGGCTTTGTGATTTCCTTCTTTTTCACTGCGGCGCGCAGGGACGCGATGAGGCCGGTCGCGGTGGCGATGCCGAGGTCGGCGACGATCAGCGCGTCCTCGATCTCTTCCAGCAGGTCGTCGTCCAGGTGCAGACGCCCGGTGGTGATGCTGACGAGCTTGCCCGCCAGCAGTTCGGTGGTTTTGCCCAGCCCCTTTTTGAGCCTGCTGAAAAAGTCCATTACCATAGGGACATCAGTCTAGCGGTTTGCGTCCCCATTTCAAAATCAGCCCCGTCACCAGGTGGCGGAAATGGTAAAATATGCTCATGGGTAAAGGCATTATCGTTGTTACCTCGTTCATGTACCTGATGGCGTTTTGCGCTCAAGCGGCTCTGCCGATGGGCATGAACATGGTTGCGGCGGGCCAAACGCAAAACATGGATGACCAATGTGAATCACATCATCCGGCTCCATCGTCCAACGGTGGCGGAATGGCGGTGAAATACACCATGTGCTGTCCCATGGCATGTTGCGGGAATATTGTGGCCTCGCGTTTTGATTGGGGACAGGATGTGACGGTTGTGCATGATGTCCCCGCGTGCCGGTTATTCATTCCTCTCCCCCAAGCTAAAGGGCTTTTCCACCCTCCCAGGGCTGTTGCCTGATTCACGGTCATTTGGTTATGTCTGCCCGGCGGTTGCCTTTGGACAGCCGTTTGCGGCGGAAACAGTAATGCGTGAAATTAAGGAGAACAGCCATGAAACGGATAATAGTACTGGCAATAATGCTCGGATTGTTCGCCGCCATTGTACCCGCCACGGCCTTTGCCGCCGATGCGGCGAAAGTGAAGGGATCCGTGGCGATGGTCATGGGAAACAAGGTACATATTTTCCATGACAGCCTTATGGAGGCGAAGAAAGAGGTGCCGGTTGGTTCTGAACTTACGGTGTGCCGCATCACCGGAAGGACGGCAACCCAAAAGGAGATCGGCTCCGTGAAAGTGACCGGCTATGCCGGGGACCACTACATCGAGGCCGAGATACTGAAAGGGGATATCAAGACCGGCGATTGCCTCAAAAAGTACCTTCCCCCCGAAGGCAAGTAGGGGAACCTTTCCGCCTTTAACGGGGCGGGAGTAAGGGGCTTGGGGGCGGCTTTTGCCGCCCCGGGCCTTTTTCTTTTAACTGAATTTTTGGAAAGTCGGCGTTACAGCGAAATGCCCCGGCGTTTTTTGGTCTCTTCCTGGTAGTGGCGCTGGTACATGATATCCCACTCCGAGCTTCCCTCGCGCAGGTCGCGCCCGTAGGAGCTGATGGTCTTGCGCACCGCCGTGTCAATGTCGTCTTCCATCTTGATCTCGTCGGTGAGCACCTTGACAACCTCCAGGCGGAGCTTGTTGTCGTCCAAAAAGTATTCCACGCGGTCGTCCGCGAGGATCGCTTTCAAAATCACTTGCGAAAGGTGGTTGATCTTCTCCCTTGACAGTTTCACAGTATAAGTCCCCTCTCCCGCGCAAGCTTGTTCTTCACCATCTGGAACATCTTGCGGTAGTTGATGTTGTTCTCGTCGAGCGTTTCTTCCTTCTCGGCCAGAATGGCTTTCACCTCGTCGTTCAGGCGGTCTTCCACCGACAGGTCGCCGTTGATGGCGCCGTCCACGATGTCCACCACCGAATCCTCGTCGCATTCGAACTCTATCGCTTCGACCTGCTTGAGGTGATCCACAATCCTCTTCGCGAGGTACCGTACAACCTCTTTCTTTACCTTCATCAGCCTTCCTTCCTAAATCCTACAGTGCGACAACATAATCCCGTGACGGGTTCAATGCAAGGAATTCCACCAGCCGCTCGCCGTTGAGTCCCGCCGAGAGAATTTTCCGCGGGGAATTCTCGTTCCCGTGGAAATCGCTCCCGCCGGAGATGCCCAGCTTGAAGCGCGTGGCCCAATCGAGGCATTTTTTCACATCCGACTGACCGTGCGAGGGATGGAACACCTCGATGCCGTTGAGGCCGTGCTCCACCAGTTCCGGTATCAGGCCGGAGGTGTTGTTCGTGTAGGGGTGGGCGAGGAACGCCAGCCCCCCAGCTTTATGAATCAAGCGGATGGCGCGCAGGGGGGAGAAGTAGTTCACCGCTTCGTACGCATTGGCGCCGTCGCCCAAGTAGTTGGCGAATACCCGCTCGATGCTCTGGGCGATCCCCTTTTTCACCATGAACCGGGCGAGGTTAAGGCGGTTGTACGAGCCGGTCCCGAATTCGTGCGCCAGTTCGTCCTTGTCCAAAACGAAATTGCCCGCGCCGTTGAGTTTGTCAACGATGTCCATGAGCCGCTTTTCGCGCCGTTCGGCTATATGGCTCAAGGTTTCAATAAGTTCCGCATCCTCAATATTGATGTAGTACCCCAGGATGTGGACCTCTTTGCCCTCCAGCGTGGAAGTAAGTTCGATGCCGGGAATAAGCGTGGCCTTTGTGCATGGTTTTATAGCGGCCACGCCCTGCACTGAATCGTGGTCGGTGATGGAGAAGGCCTTAAGCCCCTTGCTGACCACCAAATCCACCAGCGCGTCCGGCGCGTACAGTCCATCGGAGAAGGTGGAGTGCAAATGCAAGTCAGCAACAACGTCTGGCATAAGTCCTCCTGTCAAATCCGTTACATCGGCATTAATAACTAATGCCCGCTAACATTATAGGTACTAATCGGAACTATCATACAATCTGATAACCGCAATGTAAACCCGTTGCACAGGCCAATCGTGAATATCCCGATAATGGTTGCGAAAGCTTTTGAAAACCATCGCCGCGTTTTTTATCTGTTCCGGTTCCCATTCCGTCAGATGGCTTATTTTTGTCCAATTTGTCATAAAATATGCTAATAATAGGGTGGCAACGGACTTTGCCGATACGGGGAGTAGTGCGTAGGTTCGTTTCGAAGGGGGAGCTATGCGAATCGGAATAAAAGCGCCGGAGTTCATTTTACCTGGCGTTGACGGCGTGGAGTTTTCGTTGAATAGCCACCTCGCCGGAAAAACGGCGGTGGCAGTCATTTTCACCTGCAATCATTGCCCCTACTCCATCGCTTACGAAGAGCGGATCGCAAAGCTCCATGCGACCTACGCGGCAAAAGGGGTGGGGATCGTCGCGGTGAACCCGGACAACGAGGAAAAACACCCCGATGATTCCCTGGACAACATGAAAAAACGGGCGGCGGAACGCAAGTTTACCTTCCCCTACCTGCGGGACAAAGCGGCAACCGCCGCCACGGCCTACGGAGCGAAGGTTCTGCCGGAAGTCTTCCTGGTGGACGGCGCCGGCACGATCCGCTACACGGGACGGATAGACGACTGCTGGCAGAGCGCCAAGCGGGTGAAACGGCACGACCTGAAAGAAGCGATAGAGGACATCCTCCACGAAAGGGACGTGGCGGTGAAGATCACCCCCGCCATCGGTTGCGCCATAAAACTCCCCGCCCTTTAAGCGTCTTTTTAACCGAATCCAGTGTTATTCCCGTGTTGCGGAGGTATAATAATATTAGACTATCGGGAAGTATTGTCATGATGAAATTCCGCCTGTTCGCCATTCTTTGTCTTCTCGCCATTGGCGCGTCCGCATGCGGACTGAGCGTCAAGAATTCAGCCTCCACCGATACCAACGCCGTGACGCTGTCCGGCACGGTGTCGGAAACTGTTTCCAAAGCCTCCGCCAAGCCCACCGTCGGTTCACAGCCCCTCCATGCGGCCCTCGCCGGGGGCGAACTGAAAGTCCTGAACGCCAAAGGGGAAACGCTGGGCACCGCCACCATCGGCACGGATGGCAGTTACACGGTGAGCGTGACCAAAGGGAGCAACTACACCATCCGGGCCACCAAAGGGAACGTATGCCTGAAGTCGTTCATCGAGAAGGCGGACGCCGCCAGCATGATGGTGCAAGTGGATCCGAACTCCTCCGCCGTGGTTAAGGCGCTGGCGAAAAAACTGGGGAACGACAAACTGGGGGAGCCGAATGAAGATGTTTCCGCCACCTTCAGCGCGGCGGATGTTTCCTCGTTCCTCGTGGCGATCAAGGGCGATACGGCGGCATTGGCCACGATAGCGCAGGCGATAGCGGCGGACATCACGGCGAACGCCAATTACACGGCAACAACGGGAACGGTGGGGGCCACCTCCACGGCGGGGGATAGCGCCGCAACAACCCTTTCCACCAACATCACCACCACGGTCACGGTGACGGCGCAAAGCGGCGCGCCGTCCGCCCCCACCGGCGTTACCGCCTCTCCGGGCGATGGATGGGTGACGGTAAGCTGGGGTGCGGTGACGGGAGCGACCAGCTACAACCTGTATTATTCCACCACTAGCGGAACGGCGGGGATAAAGGACGGTAGCTTTACCGGAACCAGCACCACGGTGGCCAAGCTGACGAACGGGGTGACGTATTACTTCACGGTCACGGCGGTGAACGCGCAGGGGGAGAGCGCCGGATCGGCGCAGGCAGGCGCCGCCCCCCGATTGGGCACGTGGATCACGAAGACACAGATGACTGCCCGGCGCGATGACGCATCCTCTGCGGCGGTGAACGGGATTATTTATCTAATTGGAGGACAAAAGGTCATCCCGGCTGGCCTGGAAACAACTGGCGTGGTGGAAGCTTATGACCCTGCGACGAACACTTGGACGACGAAAGCACCCATGCCCACCGCGCGCAAGGTTTTTGCCACTGCTGTGATGGATGGGATCATCTACGCCATCGGAGGGCAGGAACCTTATGGTTCCGCATTAGCCACAGTTGAAGCATACAACCCCGCGACCGACACATGGACCACCAAAGCCTCAATGCCCACCGCGCGGGGGAGCTTGTCCGCCGCGGTGGTGAACGGGATCATCTACGCCATCGGGGGAGAGGAGTACCGTGTCATCATCAACAATACCCTGACGAATAGAAGGTTGAGTACCGTGGAAGCATATGACCCCGCCACTAACATATGGAGTACCAAAACGCCGATGGGTATCGCGCGTGTAATGTTTTCTGCTGTTGCCGCCAATGGGATGATATATGCCATGGGAGGATATGATTACAGTGTGTATTCCATTGCATCAATGGAAGCATATAATCCAGTGACGGATAGATGGACTGCCAAAGCTTCCATGACCAATATCCGGATGGGTTTTTCCACCGCCGAGGTGAACGGGATTATTTATGCGATTTCAGGCAATGCTGTTTACGGAGGTGTTCGGTCATCGGTTGAAGCGTATGACCCGGCAACAAACAGTTGGACTTCAAAACCTGCAATTTCAACCCCACGTGCATGGTTCTCAACTGCCGTGGTAAATGGGGCCATATACGCTTTTGGAGGGAAGGCTTATAATAACGGGTATTATTCAACATTAAATGTGGATGTGTATCAATAACCAACTTCTTTAAATCTGGGGGAACTATGGCGTTTATTTTCGGTTACTCAAACTTGGTAGTAAGTAACGGTAACACTTCAAATAACGTAAACATGACGGCGGACTGGATCGTGGTTGACGACGGGAGCGGGAATACGCTACGAGTACCCATGACCACCGCCGTAATCATAGATAAGAACATCGCCCAAATTAGCACCCAGCCCAACTATCGTGATGAGGCAGGAGCGGCTAACCCCTCAACGTGGCAGTCCCATTGGGTTCACATCTGGGCGATATACAACCCGGTCACGAACACCATCGCCGGCCTGTTCTCCCTCTCCGCCACCGCCCCCACGCTCCCATCCGGCTACACCCACAAGGCCTACGTCGGCGCGGTCTATAACAAATCTTCAGGGGATTTCATAAGCTTTTTCCAGCGCAACAACCAGGCCCGATGTACATACGGTTCATTCGCCAATTTCCTTACTATCGGTCAGATACCCCTTGACACTTGGACCGCTTTAACCCCCGATATACCCCGTACCGCCAGAATAGCCATTTCTTATATGGCATTGCTCGCCTCCGGGGTAGGTGTGATCTTCTCCATGAAAGGCAGTGATAACGGCAATGCCTACTACCGATATGTCATTGGCGCCAATTCGGGTTTAACGGAAGTGCTTTTCCCGGTTAACGAGTCGGGGAATCTTTACATCAAGATTATTGATGTGGACAATGTCCACCTGCAAACCACCGGCTGGGAGTTTTGATCCGGTTATGCCCCTCACCCCGCGTTTTCCCTAACCCGTGCGGTGGCAGTTGCCCGCCGCCCGAAAGAGGGAGTACCATTGGCGTATGGCTGGCGGCGCGGTAGGCGATTTTCTGCGGTACATCTCCATCGAGAAGAATTTTTCCCCGCATACCCTGGAAAATTACGGGCTGGACCTGCGCCAGTTCGCGGCGTTCGCCGCGGCCAAAGGGTATGGCGCGGACGGCGGCGTCGCATACGGGCGCATCGAACCGGCGGTGGTGCGCGCATTCGCGGCGGACCTGCACCGGCGCAAGATGAGTCCCGCCACCATCGAGCGCAAGCTGTGCGCCCTGCGGACGTTTTTCAAATACCTCGTGCGCGAGGGAAAGGCGAAGAAGAACGCGGCATCCGCCGTCGCCATTCCCAAAAAGCCACAACAAAGGCCCCGCGCCATGAATGTGGACGACACCTTCGCGCTGGTGGAATCGGCCAAGCAACCGGCGCGCGACCGCGCCATGCTGGAGCTTTTTTACGGGTGCGGCCTGCGCATCAGCGAATTGCACGGGCTGGACCGCGACGATCTGGACGCCGACTCCCGCACGGTGCGCGTGATGGGCAAAGGGCGCAAGGAACGGATACTGCCGGTGGGGCGCAAGGCCACCGAGGCGCTTGCGGCGTTCATCGCGGCGGAAAAGGAAACATCCGGGCCGCTGTTCCGTTCGGCGCGGGGCGGGCGGCTGACCGTGCGCGCCATTTACAATGTCGTCATCAAGCACGCCCGGCTGGCGGGCGCGCCGCTGGGGGTATCGCCCCACACGCTCCGGCACTCGTTCGCCACGCACATGCTGGGAGGCGGGGCCGACCTGCGCGCGATACAGGAACTGCTGGGGCACGCATCGCTGGCAACCACGCAGAAGTACACGCATATCGACATTGATCACCTGATGACGGTGTACGATAAGGCGCATCCCCACGCGCGGCTGGGTAAGCGGGAAAAATAACCGCCATCTCCAGCCGAAGTTCATTTCCGGCGGGAAAAAAGATATACTCTCCCCATGCCGAAACCGGACATGGAAGATCTAATTAAAAGGGCGGACATCCTCCTCGAATCGCTCCCGTACCTGCGGCAGTTCGCCGGGAAGACCATCGTCATCAAGTACGGCGGCGCGGCGATGGTGCAGGAGGAACTCAAGGCGAGTTTCGCCGAGGACATCACCCTGCTCAAGTACGTCGGCATGAACCCGGTGGTGGTCCACGGCGGCGGCCCGCAGATAGGCAAAACGCTCGAACGGATGGGCATCAAGTCCCGGTTCGTGGATGGCCAGCGCGTATCGGAAGGCGAAACGCTGGACGTGGTGGAAATGGTGCTGGTGGGCAAGGTGAACAAGGAGATCGTTTCGCTCATCTCGAACGCGGGCGGCAAGGCGGTGGGCCTGAGCGGCAAAGACGCCAAGCTGGTGGAGGCCGAAAAAATGGTCATCACCAAACCCACGGCGGATGAAGACAGGCCGGAGATCATTGATCTCGGCATGGTGGGCAAGGTGAAGCGGGTGAATATCGCCATTCTCGAAACGCTGGACAGGGACGATTTCATCCCGGTCATCGCCCCGGTGGGAGTGGGGGACGGCGGACAGACCTATAACATAAACGCGGACACGGTGGCGGGCGAGATAGCGGCCGCGCTGAAGGCGGAAAAGCTGGTACTGCTCACCGACACGCCGGGAATATGGGACGCCAACAAGGAACTCATCCCCTCGCTGGACGGCAAGGCTATCGCCGAAATGATCCAAAGCGGCGTGATAGCGGGCGGGATGCTCCCGAAAGTCCGGGCTTGCCTGCGCGCGCTCGTCAGCGGCGTGAAAAAAACGCACATCATAGACGGCAGGGTGAAACATTCGGTCCTGCTGGAAGTGTTCACCAATACCGGCATCGGCACCCAAATCCTACCCTGACCACCTTCCGGGAAACCCTGTTGAGAGAACCTTTTTCGGGAAAAAGGTTCTCTCAAACTCACTCCCAAAAGCTTTATCGTTCAGGAAAAACACCCCTTGCGTAAGAGGGTGTTTTTCCTGAATCAAAAGTCTTTGGAGCGGGTTTGGGGGAAACTTTCTTCAGAAAGGTTCCCCCAGTTGCTTTCCCCGTTGGTGGTCAGAAGTCGAGTTGGGCGCGCAGGCCGATGAAGGTTACGGATCGTTTTTCCGCGCGCGGCAGGTTCGAGTGCATCTGGACATCCGGGGTGATCCCCATTTTTTCGAATACTTGCCAGCGGTAGTACACCTCCCACATGGTCTGGTCGCCGGTGATCGTGGTGTCGAGCGCCGCCAAGTCGGCTTTCATTTTACCCACCGCGTAGCCGATGCCCGCTTCGTCGTCTTTCCGGTCCCACGCACCGCCGCCGAAGTGCAGGCCGCCGGAGATCACGCTTTCCAGCGGGTCAATGTGGTTTACCTGGTAAACGCCGCCGCCGTCAAACGTGATCACTTCTCCTTTTGCGTCCTGGGCGCCGTACCGGAAAAATATGCCGGTGTTGTCGGTGATGAATTGGTCGAAGCTCACCCCCATCCCGTTGCTGGAGGAGATGGAGCCGTCTTTGATGTTTTGGAAATCGCGGTAGTCCTTCAGGTAATAGAACCGGTAATTGCCGTCCAGTCCCAGGAATTTCGGCTTGAGGTTCAACTGGCCCGCGAAATGGCCGTGCTTGCCGAGTCCCGAATCTTCCGGGTTTGCGGCCATAAGGGTAATGTCCAAAAGGTCGGAGGGGGCAAGCATCAGCATGACGCCATTCGCATAATACTGGCCCTGTTTCCCCAACTCCGGATACAGCGCCCCGGCCTGCCGCACGAATGGGCCTCCCATGAATTGCGCGGTCTCGTCGTTGGCGAATGCGTTTTGGTCGATCATGCTGTGGCAATCCATTTTGCCGACCATCAGCATCAGCTTGCCCTCGGAAAAGGTGCCTTCGTAATATGCCGCGGAAACAGTCACCGCCTCCTTGTGGTTGGAGTCGGAGACGACCGTGGAATAGGGGTCGTAAAAGGGCCTGAAAGTGCTGGAACCGATCCGGGCGTTCTGTCCATCGCCATGTCCCGATTCCAGCGCCACCACCACGCGGTGGCCGGGTTCTATTTCGCTGGCGAATTCGATGTCCACCGAATGGGTGTAGTCCGCGTCGTCGCTGGCGCTAGCGTCGGCGGGGTCGTTATTGCCCGATGCTCCCTGCACCGCGGCGGTGATGCCTACGGTTATTTCAAGGTTTTCGAACCATTTTTTTGCCGCTTCCTCGGCACCGCCGCCATGCTCGTGGTCTTGGGCGCCAGCGGGCATTGAAGTGAACGCAATGAGAGCGAAAGCGAGAAAATAGTGTTTCATCTGTACAAGCATTGTCCCTCCCGGTTAGAAAAAACTATATATGGATGAATCTTACGAAGGTGCCCAAGGGGTGTCAAGCTCAAACGGTCATGGAGGGCATTCCCCCTCGCGTGATGGTAGGATACGCGGCAATGACTACATCTTCGTACCGGCAGGTTTTTGTGAACCGGCGCATCGCGCTTATGCTGTTTTTCGGTTTTTCGTCCGGCCTGCCGCTCGCGCTCACCGCAGGGACGCTTCAGGCATGGATGGCGGTGGCGGGTGTGGATATAAAAACCATCGGGCTGTTCGCGCTCATCGGCCTGCCATACACGCTCAAGTTTTTATGGGCGCCGCTGATGGACCGGTTCGTGCCGCCGTTTTTGGGAAGGCGGCGCGGGTGGATGATCGCCTCGCAAGCCGCGTTGCTGGCGTGCATCGCGGCGATGGCGGGGGGCGACCCCGCCGCGTCGCCGCTGGCGTTGGCGGCGGTGGCGCTATGTACGGCGTTCGCTTCGGCCTCGCAGGACATCGTGATAGACGCATACCGCACCGACATCTTGCGCGAAGAGGAACGCGGCGCGGGGGTGGCGGTGTTCGTGGCGGGCTACCGCATCGGTATGCTTACTTCCGGCGCGCTGGCGCTGGTGCTTTCGGAACAGATCGGCTGGCAGAATACCTACCTGCTGATGGCGGTGCTTATGTCTGTGGGGGCGGCCTGCGCCATCGTCGCGCCGGAGCCGGATGGGCGTGTGGTTCCGCCGCGCACGCTGGGGGATGCCGTCATGCACCCGCTGAAGGATTTTTTCGGGCGGCAGGGGGCGGTGTTGTTCCTCCTTCTGATAATCCTTTACAAGCTGGGGGACGCATACGCGGGGACGATGACCACCGCCTTTTTGATACGGGGCGCGGGATTTTCCGCCGGGGATGTGGGGATCGTGAACAAGGGGTTCGGCATGGCGTCGCTCATCGCCGGGGCGATGGCGGGCGGCGCGTTGATGGTGCGGATGGGGCTGTACCGTTCACTGTTGTTGTTCGGCGGACTTCAGGCGGTGTCCAACCTTTCCTTCATGCTGTTGGCGTGGGCGGGAAAAAGCTGGCCGCTGATGGTGTTCGCCGTGGGGTTCGAAAATCTGTGCGGGGGAATGGGCACCGCGGCGTTCGTGGCGTTGCTGATGGCGTTGTGTAACCGCGATTTCAGCGCCACGCAGTTCGCCCTGCTGTCGTCGCTCGCCTCGCTGGGGCGGGTGTTCGTGTCTCCCACTTCCGGTTTCGTGGTGGAGCGGACGGGGTGGGCCGAGTTTTTTTTCATCACCGCGCTCACCGCTTTGCCGGGGCTTTTCCTGTTGTGGCGTATGCGGGGGCGCGTGGCGGGCTTGGAACATCGGAAGGATGGCGCGGGAGCGATGGACGCCGACTGACCGTTATTGTTTTCCCGCCGACACCTGCATCACGTCGCACGGGGCGTGTTTCGCGATCTGCTCCGCCACGTTCGGCGAAAAAATGTCGAATATCGAGTGGTCGTGGTGGCGGCCTATCAGGATGAGATCCGCTTTGCGGTCACGCGCGCATTTGATCACGGTGTCGGCGGGGTTTTCGCCGCGCTCCATGATGATGGTGTGGGGAATGCCGTTGTCCGTGAACCACTTAACGTAGGCCTTTACGTCCGCTTTCAGTTTTTTCTCGTGTTCTTCCACCGCCTCTTTGAAAATTTCCGGCGGCAGGAGGTTCACCTCGCCGTTGCCGAGGTCCGCCACCACGGAATAGACGCTCAAAAACGTCAGATGCACTCCCGGCACCATTGAAAGCGCCGCGGATGTTTTGCGGATCACGTCCACCGGCTGGCGGTACCATTCAAAAGACGGTGGCGGCACGGCGACCAGGATGTTCTTGTATGCGCTTTTCATGGGTTCCTCCTATATCCAGTTCTTGGGATAATGGCGTTCGCCGGAAAGGTTGTTCACCATCAGTGCCACGGCCAAAAGTATCAGCGCCCCGCCAAGCACGGGGTAGGCGATGAACGTCCAGCTCTGCTGGGTGTTTACCGCGATGAGCGCCGTGGCGCCGCCCGGCGGGTGCAGGGTGCGGGTGGCCAGCATGGCCACGATGGCGCCGGAAACCGCCAGGGCCAGCGAAAACTCGGTGTTGCCGAACAGCTTGTAAATGCCCACCGCCAGCGTGGCGGAGATGACGTGGCCGCCGATGAGGTTGCGCGGCTGGGAAAGCGGCCCCTCGATTGCGGCATAGATGAGAACGGCGGACGCGCCGAACGAGCCGATCATCATGGGAACCCCGGCGCGGTAGGTGACAAACGCCACGCAGAAAATGCCGGTAAACGCGCCAACCCACGACCAAAAGATGTAGCTGGTGCGCACACGGGGAGGGGGTATTGCCCCTTGCCCCTTCATCTTTTCCATCCATGCGGCAATAAATAGTTTGCTCAACTGGTCCTCCCGCAACCGCAAATTCATTATATAGGGTGCGGGGAATGATTTATATCATGTCCGCGTAAGGGACCTATTTCCCTTTTGCCGGACCTTTGGCGAGGAGCGTTTCCAGAGCCTGGACATTCGCGCCGCCTTCCACCCATGTGCCGTTCACCCATATGGCGGGAGTCCCTTGCACTCCCAGCCTTTGCCCCCAGGTGATATGTTCCTGGAGAAGGCTTCCCGCCTTCGCCTCGCATCCGCTCGGCAAAGTGAACGGCGTATCGTACTTTCCGCCCATCGCCTCCCGATAGGCGGATACGGGATCGGCGGAGCACAGCACCTTCAGCGATTTTTTCGGCGCGTCCGGGTGCATGGGGAGCGGGAGAAGGAAGACATACAGCGTCAGGTCGTTCCGCTTCGCGAAAAAGCCGTCCACCTGGCGGCAATACGGGCAGTCCGGGTCGGAAAATTCTATGACGACGTTTTTTCCCGATCCGATCTTTACCGCTTTTGCCAGCGGCACGTCCTTCAGGAGCCGGGACATGATCTCGCCCCTGCGCTGGGCGGTAATGGAGCGTCCGCCGCGGATGATCTCGCCCGTGACGATGGAATTGGTTTTCAGGTGATAGTAGAAGATGTTGGTGCCCGACGCCACTTCGAACAGGCCCTCGATGTCCGTTTTGCTTACGGTATCCACCGGAATGGCGGGGTACTGTTGCTTGAGCATGATGCCCACGGCCTTGGTATCATCCTTTCCCGCGTGAACGGGGGAGGCGGCGGCGAGCACCGCCAGCGCCGCGGCTACGAGGATTTTTTTCAAATCGGTCACGGCAACTTCCTTTCTGTATTTGTGAGACCCCACTATATCATGTATGGGAGCGAGGGAAATGGCGGGGAGCGGCTATAATGGCGGCACCGTATGAAGACCCGCGTTATGCACCTGTCTTTGCTTCTGATCATCGCGTTCGCCGTGTATGCCAATGCGTTCGGGAACCGGTTCGTGTGGGACGATTATGTTTTTATCATCGACGAACCGGCGATCAAGGATATGCACAACGTGCCCCGGTTTTTCTCCGAAGGGACCCAAAACCTGTACCGCCCCCTGCGCACCACGTTGTACGCCGTCACTTACCATTTTAGCGGGTTCAACCCCATCGGCTATCATCTCGTGGGCAAGACGCTCAACGCGCTCACCGTGATTGTCCTGTATTTGCTGATGGTGGAACTTTTCGCGAGCCATTGGGCGGCGTTTTGGGGCGCGCTTGTTTTTGCCGTGCATCCGGTACACACCGAAAAGGTAACGCTCATCACCTCTACCTACGACATTCTGGGCGATTGCCTGTGGCTATCGGCATTCCTGTGCTTTGTTATTTTCCGGCGCACCGGTGGAAGGGGGTATTTCGCCTCGGCTTTGGCGCTGTTCGGGCTGGGTCTTCTGGCGGCGGAAAATGCCGCGGTGCTACCTTTGCTCGTGGTTCTTTACGACGTCACCATCGGGGCGCGGAGCCGCAACACGCGCCAATGGCTACCTTTCTTCCTGATCTTGGGCGCCTATCTGCTCCTTCGCACCCATGTGCTGGGGGTTGTGGCGCGGACGGGCGGCGTATTCGCTCCGGACCTGACTTCGACCCTTTTCACCATGAGCGGAGTAGTGGCGCACTACTTCCGCCTGTTGTTCGTACCGTGGCCGCTGAACGTCGTTCCGGAAACCGTCATGGCATCCGCTCCCTATCCGGCGGATCTTTACGCCGCGCTGGCGGGGGTGGGTACGGCAATTGGGATCGCGCTGTGGAGCATGCGAAAATACCCCGCCGCCGCATTTTCTTTTTTATGGTTTTTCGCGGTGCTTTCTCCCAACCTGAATTTCATCCCCACCGGCACGGTTATGGCCGAACGCTATCTCTACCTTCCCTCGGCTTCCCTCGCCTTTTTTATCGCCCTGCTGTTCATGCGGCCGTATTTCGGGGCAGACGCCCCGGAAGCCAAGCGCCGGCGCATGGCGTTGATCGCGGTCATCGTCGCCGTTGCGGCGGTATTCGCCGCGGTTGCCGCCCGGCGCAACAGGGATTGGCGCGATGAGCTGGCATTATGGACCTCCACGTTGGCGGTTAAGCCGGATTCCTATATCGCCAAAACGAACCTGGCCGCCGAGTTATGGCGGTTGGAGCAGTTCGACGCGGTTGAGCCGGTGTTGCGGTCCGCCATCGCGTCGAACCCCGGGCGGGGAGACGCTCAACTTATGCTGGGAGAAAGGTATTTGACGCGGGGAAAATATGAGGAGGCCGAAATGCTTTTCCACCAATCGGAGGCGGTTCCGCACCTTAATTCGAAGGCGCTCCTGAATATCGCGGTCATCCGGCTTCACCAAAAGCGGCATGCGGAAGCGGAACGGATACTGGCCGCGTTGCTCGAAAAATATCCCGATTCCACCCTGGCGCTCAACAATTTCGGCTACCTGCTCCACGAGCAGGGGCGCAGGGGGTGGTGGGTTCCCTACCTGAGGATTCACCGTATTACGGGCGATCCGGCTCCCATTGTTACGGTGGCGGAAGGATTTCTGGGGGAGGGGGATGCCCGGATGGCGGAAAAGTTCGCGCGCATCGGCCTTTCCGCCGCGCCGGAGCACAAGAGATTGCGGGAGCTTGTTTCCGCCGCGGCGGCGAAGAAATAACACCGCCGCCCGCCGCGATTTGGCATAATGGAACCGGGTGAAGGCGTAAAGTGAATCATGGAATGGGTTGAGATCATCAAGCGGCTGATAGCGCTTTTCGCTATCGTCGACCCCGTGGGGGCCGTAATATTCTTTTTGGCCCTGACAAAAACGCAGACGGCCGCCGAGCGCGCGCGCACCGCGGCGGTGGCCCCGGCGGCGATGGCCGGGATCCTGGCGGTGGCGGCATTGGGCGGCGAACAGGTGCTGTGGTTTTTCGGCATCAGCATCCATTCCTTCAAGGTGGGGGGCGGACTCTTGATCCTTTTCACCGCCATCGCGATGTTGTGGGGGTATGCGCCCTGGGTGCGCCGTACGGCGGAGGAGGACCGCGAATCGCGGGAGCGGGAGGACGTGGCGGTGGTCCCGTTGGGCATCCCGCTGTTGGCGGGGCCGGGCGCCGTGACCGCGGTGATCATCGCCGCGCAGGAAAATCCCGGCGTGGCCGGCCTTTCGGTGGAAATCGGGATCATCTTCGCCGTCGCACTTATAACGTTCGCCATTTTCCATGTGGCGGACCTGGTCGCGGAAGCATTGGGAACCATCGGAATGAACATTTTCACCCGCCTGCTCGGTCTTTTGTTGGCGGCCATCTCGGTGGAGATCATCGCCACCGGCCTGAAAGGGCTTTTCCCGGTGCTGGGCGCGGCGCGATGAAGATCCTCGACCGCTACATTTTCACCGAGATGGCGAAGGTTTTCGTCCTGGGCCTTTTCATCCTCATGGCGGTGCTGGTACTGGAAAA
This sequence comes from Nitrospinota bacterium, assembly GCA_016212275.1. Taxonomy (GTDB): domain Bacteria; phylum Nitrospinota_A; class UBA7883; order JACRGQ01; family JACRGQ01; genus JACRGR01. Next base: position 16,787 of record JACRGR010000006.1, read on the forward strand.
GATAAATTTCATCTCGAACATGGCGTTGGGGGGCACGCTGGGGGCGGGAGAACTTTTCCGCCTCATCCTGTACACGTCGCCGGCCTTCCTCATTATTTCCATACCACTGGCGGTTTTGCTGGCGTCGCTCATCACCTTTTCGCGCATGTCGGCGGATAACGAGGTGATCGCCATGCGCGCGGGGGGAATGAGTTTTCCCCGCTCCCTGGCGCCGGTTGCGCTGATTTCGGGTATGTGCGCGGCGGTCTCGTTGTGGCTGGCGCTCGGCTATCTCCACCAGGGGAATTACCTGTTCAATTCCCAGATCACCGGCTTTATCAGCAAGCGCATCGCGTCGGCGGTGGGGGAGAAAGTATTTTTCGACCGGTTCCCGGATACGGTCATTTACGTCAACCAAAAGCCGCAGGATAAGGACGCCATGAAAGGCCTTTTCATCTACGACGGGAGTAGCGGCGATTCCCGCTTCATCACGGCGGAGGACGGCGTCCTGACCACCACGCGGACGGACGAGGTGCTCCTGCGGCTCCGCCACGGCGCGATCTATGCCGGCGGCGAATCGAGCTGGCGGCTCATCCGCTTCGAATCATACGAGATGTTGATGGACACCGGCAAGCGCACGGCGTTCATAAAAGGGGCGCGCGAGATGTCGGTGCCGGAGATCGCCGCGCACATCCGCCAGAACCGCGCGGGCGGCGAGGCCGTGAATGCCGATAAAGTGGAAATGTACAAACGATTTTCGCTCCCGCTTGCCTGCCTGGCGCTGGGGTTGCTGGGCGCGCCGCTCGGCGTGCGGGTTCATCGTGGCGGACGGTGGGGCGGCATCGGGATGGGGATCGTGCTGATCGTCGCCAACTACCTCCTGCTGATGGTGGGGGAGAGCATGGGGCGGCAAGGGAAACTGCATCCGGCGCTGGCGATGTTCCTGCCGGACATCATAATGGGCGCGCTGGCGGTTTTTTTTATCTGCCGTATCTCGCGCGAGGCGGCCCCTTTTGGCTTTATGGACAGCATGGGGAACCTGTGGCGCGCGGCTACCCGCCGCTACAGGGGCGGGCGGTGACATGCGGGAATCGAACGAACAACTGTTCTGGCTGGTGAATGGCCATCACTCGTCCGCGGGAGACTATCTCTTTTGGGCCGTTTCATTCACGGCTTATACGCTTCCCGCGATTTGCGTGGCGCTTGCGGCAATGCATTTCTACCGCGGCCTTACCCGCGGCAATGTTGTCCTGCTGGCCATCGCGCTGGCGGCGGGGGGGCTTGCCGTGCATGGAATAAAAGAGGCGTACATCGCCGATAGGCCGTTGGCCTATTTCGCGGAAAAAAATCCGCCCTTGGACTCCCAGGTTCACGCTCCTTTTGAGCGGCACAGTCACCGCTCCTTCCCCTCCGGCCATTCGCAAGTGGCGGCAAACGTGGCGGTGCTCATGGTCCTTTTGTTCCGCAGGCATATCGCCCTGTGGCTCATTTGGGCCGGGCTTGTGGCTTACTCGCGGGTGTACTTGGGAGTCCATTTTCCGTTGGATGTGGTGTTCGGCGCTCTTACGGGATCGCTCATATCCATTCTGGCGGTAAAAGGAGGGCGGAGATGGAACCTCACATCGGCGCAACAAAAGGTTTCATCCCCCTCTCCCGCCCCGGGAAGCGCCACCAAGGGGGGGTGAAAAAGATGTTGTATATTGACGACCTATGAAATAAGGTATCACTTCAATAAATTTGCCGATTTACGTTTTGAGAGTGGATGTATGAATAAGGTTGTAAGCAATGCCGTTTTAGGCGTTTTATGGCTGGGTGGTTTGGCCCAATTTGCGTCCGCCACATCGTTACAGAATGTCAATCTGGATCAGCCCGCTTTTTACGACAATCTCGAAGCTTCGGAACTCTCCATAAACACCAATCAGCATATCCGGCCTTTCAGTTATAGGCGGGCTGAACCCTTTCTTCCCGACCTTGACCGGTTGCGCCGGTTTCCGGACAAGGATTCCCTCGACGAAGGTGCGTTGTGGAAGGTGGCTTTCCCAAGCTCGATGAATGCGCGGGTGTTGTATACAAACGAAGAGGCGTCGTTTTTGGAGGGGCAATCCGGCCTTTCGTTGCGGAATGGCGCGAACGTGTTGGCGTTTGAAGACGGCTATATAAACTATGCCGACGAGATCATCCTGTATTTGCAGTTGAAGCAGGTGGTCAACCAGAAAACGATGGAAAACCAGTTATTCAGGGGCTACCTGAAAATGGGGTTTGGCAAATGGTCCCTGGAATTGGGAAAAGACAACGTCAGTATCGGTCCCGGCGAATATGGGGGCCTTCTGCTATCGAATAACGCGGAGCCGTATTCGTTGGTGAAATTGGCAACCGAGGAACCGGTGAATTTTTTGGGCGACTGGGATTTTGTTTTCATGCAGGCTTGGTTGAATCAAAAAAGGCAGGACCACAGTAACCCTAAACTGCTTGCCGCCGCCGCCTCTTTCAAACCGTTCAACTGGATCGAACTCGGGCTGGTCCGGACGGAATTGTTCGGAGGGGATAACAGGCCCGGCTACTCCCTTACCGAGTATCCCCAGATATTATTGGGTTCCGGCGACAACATATCGGGAGACAGGTTCGATAACGATGGTTACCTGAGCATCAACGTATCCGTTTATTTCCCTTTGCAAGACATATTTCCGGGTGTTCGCACCTTTAAGTATTATTACGAGGAGGCGGGTTCGGACATCGCCGCTTTCTGGCAGGATGACCCGTCGGGGTCGGGAAAAAAATCGGATTTTTTCACCCTGATGGATGTGTCGATCATGCAGGGGTTATACATCGCCACCGAGTCCAATATCTTCAGGCTTGAATATGCCCATGTCACGACCAATTTTTACAATAATCATAATTACGGCGTCGAAGGATATTCCTATAACAACATGGCATTAGGGTATCCTTATGGCCGCAATACCGAAAGCTACCTTTTTAAGCATCTTCATTACTTCAGTAAGGATATGTGGGGCCAGTATAAAATAGGCCAGTATCAATCCCCCGCGTTTCACACGCAGATTCCGGGCCTGACCATGACGCGGTCGTTCCTCGAGGTCCAGGCGGAAAAAAAGGTGGGGATCTACCGCTTAAGCGGTTTTGTGAGGCTGGATTCCACCCAGAACTACGATGGCACGCTTAGTTCGAATCCTATCGCGGCCATCTCCGACAGGACGGTCACGGCGGAGGACAAAACATTCACGACGGTGGGAGTTTCCGTCACTATGGATTTCTAGCCGGCCCGGTGAATGTTTTCGCCCCCATCGGGGGTTAAGCGATGACCCGCGGTTTGAATTCGGCCAACAGGGACCGCTGAATTTCCTCCAATTCCCCGCCGGAAAGTTTCGATGTGCGGACGGCCACCTCCGCCTTCCCCCCTTTCCCCTTGTAAAAACCGCTCATGGTGTCGGGATTTTGGGTCAGGATGAGATCGTATTTGTTTTCGTTGCGGTCCATGCTGTCGCGGATCTGCGTGCCCTTGTAAGGGAAATATATGGTGAGGTCGAAATCGTTTGTGATCTCTTTGCCGAATTTGTTGCGGAACCGGTTGCCGATCAAGAACTTCAGGAACTCGACGGTCTCCGAAACCGTCTCCCGGTCTTCGCTGGGAAGCCCCAGAATAATGAACGCCTTCACTTTTATCCCGAACTTGTTGCACGTCTCGATGAACAGGCGGTTTTGCTTTACCGTCGTTTTTTTGCCGCTGATGTCCAATATCCTTTGCGAACCGGATTCGGCGCCGAATCCGGTCTCAAGGCATCCTGAATCGGACAGTACCTTCGCCATTTCCTCCGTCATGCTTTTTGCGTGGCCGAAACAGCGGTAGTAAATGCCGTGTTTGGAGATCTCCGAGGCAAGGGCATGTACCCTTTTCATGGAAAGTGAAAATATATCGTCGAAGAACATTACTCCCTGATACCCCGCCTTTTTCGCGTCGGCGATTTGCCCGCCGATGTTTTCGGGAGTGTACAGTTTTACGTTCGAGCGCGCGTCTTCGCAAAATTTGCAGGCCATGGGGCATCCTTTGGCGGTAAGGATGGTTGTCGCCCGCACGCCCTGGAAATGGAAACTGTACTGGTTGAGAAATGCCGGTTCCCGGTACGGCAAAGGCATTTCGTTCATCTCTTCTTCCGTCACCGGCAGGTTGAGGATCCTCTGTTGGCCCGCCTTGCCGCGGATGATCTCCAGCAGGGCATGCTCCCCATCCCCCCGCACGATGTGGTCAAAAGGGCGCGCGATGCACTCGTCCAGATAATGTTGGGCGTGGGGACCTCCTATGACCACCGTTTTTTGCGGGAACCGTTCCTTGATCGCGCGTAACACCGCGTACGCCTGTTCTTTTTCGGGCGTCATGCAGGAGATGCCGAAATGCGTATAGTCTTCGTATTTCCGGATGTTTTCGAGATCGAAATCGTTCTCGATGTGCGAGGCATACCCGTGGCCGAGTATGAAGGAGTTAAGGGCCATGACGCCCATGGGCGGCATGACCCGGTCGTTGTCCAGAAAAGGGTCGCGGAGGGAAATAAGCAGTAGTTTTGCCATCCGCGCCACGGCCATTACTTTTTCGGGACTTTCTCCCAGTCTTTCAAGAAGCGCTCGATGCCGATGTCCGTCAGTGGGTGCTTGGACAATTGCTGGATGACGGAGAACGGTATGGTGCACACGTCCGCGCCGATAAGCGCCGCTTTTACGAAATGCATGGGGTTGCGGATGGAGGCCACGATGACCTCCGCGTCGTACCCGTAGTTGCCGTACACCTGCATGATCTGCTCGATGAGCGTCATGCCGTCCTCGGAGATGTCGTCCAGCCGCCCGACAAAGGGGGAAACGTAGGTTGCGCCGGCTTTCGCGGCCAGCACCGCCTGGCTGACGGAGAAGACCAGCGTGACGTTCGTCTTAATGTTCTCATCGCTCAACGTGCGGGCGGCTTTCAGCCCCTCCACGGTCATCGGTATTTTCACGACCACGTTGTCGCCCATTTTCGCGAGTTCGCGGGCTTCTTTCTCCATGCCCTCGGCGTCCAGCGCGATGACTTCCAGGCTCACCGGGCCGTCCACTTCCCTCAATATCTCTTCCGCCACGCTTTTGAATTCGCGGCCGGTTTTGGCGATGAGCGACGGGTTGGTGGTCACGCCGTCCAGAATGCCGATCTTGTTCGCTTCGCGGATCTCCTTGATGTCCGCCGTGTCGATAAAAAATTTCATTCAGGCCCCCAGTTTTTTTAATGTTTCAATTGGCTTTCGCAGTATTTCACGGTCGGTTAAGACCCAGTGTTTTTTCTCCTCGGCACGTTTTGCCAGTATCAGGGGCAACATTGTAACAGCTTGGTAGAACGGCACCACAAAACTTTTTTTCAGCGTCAGGAGCGAGAAAATCAGCCTGAAAAACAAGGTGAAAAGGTGTTGTGCCAGAAACAGAGGGTCGGAAATGTTTTTCCAGTGGAAAATCAGCCGGTTGCGCTCGCTGGCCAGCGCCATGTTCTCGTGCTTGGGCAGTTTCCCCGCCGTGCCGTGCAAACGGTGGTAGGCCAGCGCGCGCGGTTCGTACCGGTTCACATAGCCCATTTTCCACGCGCGGAACCCTATCTCCGTATCTTCCCAATAGGTGGGGTAGTACAGGGTGTCGAACCCGCCCAGTTTTTCGAACAGCGACCGCCGGAACACGGTGTGCGCCGTGACGGAGTACATGGTATCGAGTTGGCGCGCGAGGACAAGGGGATTGGTCTCCCGGTCCTCCACGTCGTAGTTTTCCCACGCGCGCAAAAAGCCCCGTTTGAACCTTCCCACCTGACCGCCGCTTCGGAAGGTCATTTTGTCGAATGCCAACGCCCGCATCGTCACGGAAAAGACCTTCGGGTCGTTGAAGTGCGGCAGGGCGTGGTCGATGAACCCCTTTTCCAGCTTCACGTCGTTGTCCATCATCAACACGATCTCGTTTTTGCACGAAAGGATCGCCCGGTTGGCCGCCGTGGGGGAGCCGCTCCTTTCCTGCCGGTAGGAGCGGATTCGGGGGTAGCGCGTTTGCAGGAATTCAAACGTGCCGTCGGTGGAACCGTCGTCCACGACGCATATTTCGTCGTCCGGGTTTTTGCGGTGCGCCAGCGCCTCCACGATGGAGGGAAGGCACTCCTCCAATAGCTCCCGCCCGTTCCAGGAACGGATGGCGATGGAAACGGCGCTTTGGGAGAAGTCCGGCATCGGGGTCAGACGCGCGACGCCGGGCGGTTGATAAGGCCGGCGATGGCGCGCTTGATGTCGTTCAATTTTATCTTGGTCATGCAGTGCATGCCGGTCTGCGGGCATTTCTTCTGGTCGCACGGCTGGCATTCCATGGTGGGGGCGTTGCGCACCACGCGCACGTTTTTCCCCACCGGTCCCCACACCGTGGGGTCGCTCGGCCCGAAGAAGGCCACCACCGGCACGTCCAGCGCCGCCGCCATGTGCATCGGTCCGCTATCGTTGCCCAAAAAGAGGTTGCACGAGCCGATGAGCGCCGAAAGGCGCGCCAGCGGCAGGTTGGTGGCGATCAGCCCGCGCCGTCCGGAGTAGGAGACGATCTCGGCTATCGGGGCGATGTCGTTGTTGTTTCCCGCGTACACCACCTTCGCGCCCAGTTCGTCTATCAGCCAGCGCACCACGCTCCCCATTTTTTCCGCGGGGAGGCGTTTCACGTCCACCCGCGCGCCGGGATGCACCATGACAAGGAAATCCTTGTCCGTTACGCCGTGCTTTTCCAGAAATCCCCGCACGAATTGTTTCTCTTCCTCCGGGTAGGCGAGGCGGAGCGTGCGGGTATCCGGCAATACGGGGTTCAGCGGCAGGAGCATTTGCAAAAGCCCCTCCACCGTATGCACGCCCGGGCCGCCGATGGGGGCGGCAAGGTTGTACGCCAGCTTGTTCCGCCAGCGGAAACGGTAGCCCAGCCGGTGCCGCGCGCCCGAAAGCAGTGTCAGCGTGGCGCTCCGCGGCCCGCTATGGAGGTCCACCACCAGGTCGTAGTGCGCTTTGCGCACCTTATGGATGAATTTCAGGTTGAGCATGAAGTAATCGAATTTGCTCATGTTCCCCCGGTTACGCCGGTGGAGCAAAAGGTAGTCAATGTACGGATGTCCGTGGCAGATGTCCGCGAACTGGTCGTCCACCACCATGTCTATCCGCGCGGAGGGATAGGTAAGGCGGAGCGCCTCCAGCGCCGGGCCACTCAAAATGATGTCGCCAATCGAGCGGTAGCGTAAAACCAGTATCTTTTTAATGGATTTTTTATCAACCGTCATAATGCGTTACGTTAAAGCCGTTATCGTTAGAAACCATACCGTTAGGGAGTATATACTAACCTCCATGACATTAAAACTGTTGTACACCTGTTTTTCTCCCGCGTGGGGGGGGCTGGAAAAATACGCCCTCGAACTGGCGGTGGCGGAACAACGGCGCGGGCACGACCTCCTGTTCGCATGCCAGAAGGACACCACATTCGAAAAAGAGGCGAAAAACGCGGGCATCCATTGCCGCGCGTTCCCGTACCACAGCCATTGGGATGTGCCGCTGATGCTCCATCTGAGGAAAATTATCAAGGAGGAGGGGCGGAACACCGTCCATGTGCACAAATCGCGCGATCTGCGGGTGGTGCGGCCCGCCGTGATGGGGCTTACGGGCGCAAAACTTTTTTATTCGCTATATATGAACGTGCCGGGGGCGAAGAGGGATCTGTACCATCGGTGGATATACTCGCGGATGAAAAGGATTTTCGTAAGCTCCTCGGAACTGCGGGACTCGGCGGCGAAATTCCTGCCGGTGGCGGCGGAGCAGGTGGCGGTGTTGCCCTACGGGATGGAAACGGACGCATTCGTGCCGGGCCGCGCCGAGGAGTTCCGCCGGTCGTTGGGGCTGGCGCCGGACGCGCTGGTGATAGGGGTGCTTTCGCGGCTGGATCCGCAAAAGGGGCAGATGGACGCGGTGCGCGCCATGCCGCGCGTTTTGCAAAAATTTCCGAAAGCCCATCTCCTTCTGGTGGGGGACGAATCGTTCGACTACATCGGGACGGAGAAAAAACGGCTGGAGGAAGAGGTGGCCCAGCTGGATATCGGCGCGAGCGTGTCATTCCTCGGCTACCAGCATGACGCGGTGAGCACCCTGCAGGCGATGGATGTTTTCCTTTTGCCGTCGCTGAACGAAACGTATTCGCTGAGCATGATCCTGGCCCTGCTGTGCGCGCTACCGGCGGTGGGGACCAATAGCGGCGGCACGCCGGAGCAATTGGGCTTTGGCAAGTACGGCACGCTGGTGCCGCCGCAAGACCCGGCGGGAATGGCGGAGGGCATCATCTCGGTGCTGGGAAACATGGACGAGGCGAAATACCGGGGCCACGCCGGGCGCGCGATGGCGCTGGAACTGCACGGCATGGAGAACATGCTGGCTCGCCTGGAAGGGGAATACCGCTCCTGATCCGTTAATCTGTGCGTGTAAACCAGCCCGTTGTTCGTTATTGCTCGTTTTCAGTGTGAATATCGCCGATTATTTTTGATTGCGGTTGTTTTCCTGTTTTGTGCGGATGGTGGTAGAATCACGCTTCCGCGAATCCGGATGCGGAGAGGTGGCCGAGAGGCCTAAGGCGCAGGTTTGCTAAACCTGTGTACGGGAAACTGTACCGGGGGTTCGAATCCCCCCCTCTCCGCCATAAA
>JACRGR010000063.1 GCA_016212275.1 Nitrospinota bacterium
GCGAAGGGTGACGGCCATTCCTCTAGCCGCGCCGTTGCCGGCGCGGTCAAGCAACCAACCCGAAGGTCGGAGACGGGCAGTCCCCTGTCCCGCTTTCGCGGGACGCGCCTTCCTATTCGGCCTTGCACCCGGCAGGGTTTTCCATGCGGCCCGCGTCGCCGCGGACCCGGTGAGCTTTTACCTCGCCATTTCACCCTTACCCCGTTTCCGGGGCGGTATATTTTCTGTGGCACTGTCCCTGGGATCGCTCCCGCTCCCCGTTAAGGAGTGCCGCGCCCTATGGTGTCCGGACTTTCCTCCGCGCTCGCGCGCGGCGGCCGTCTGTCCGCCTCCACCGCTTAATGACTTGCTTCTGCTTTTTTCTCTTCGTGCGCGGGATACAAATAGCGCAGGCAGTGCGGGCATTTGTGTATCGTGGTGCCCATCCGCACTTCCAGCGCCAGTTGCGGCAGAACCATCTGGTGGCACGCCATGCAGTACCCGTTTTTCAATTCCGCCACGGCCTTGTTCTCCCGCACGCTGAATATCCGGTCGTAATGGCTCAACAAAGCGGCGGGAATCTTCGCCGTCAGTTCCGCGCGCCGGGCGCGGTGGTGGTCCGCCTCCGTTTTCAGCTTGCCGACTTCGGCTTCCTTTTGCGCCTTGAAAACGGCGAAATCCTTTTCCTCCGCCGCCACGCGCTCCTTGAACGATTTTTCGTCGCTCTTGGCGGAGTCCAGCTTTTCCATTATCTCCAACTGTTCTTCTTCCAGCTTGCCAATCGCCCCTTTCATGTTCTCTATCTCGTGCAGGGCGGCGTGGTATTCCTGGTTGGTCTTCACTTCGTTGAGCTTCATGCGCGCCTTGGCGATGGCGGCGTTCTTTTCCTCGACGCCTTTTTCTTTTTGCAGGCGCTCTTTGTTTGCGTCGTCTAGTCTTTTGCGGAATCCGTCGTATTCGGCCTTGGCGGCGGCCAGCGCCGAGCCGTGCTGGCTCACTTGTTCCGGGAAGGCTTTTATTTGCGCGTCAAGCTCGGTTATCTCGTCATCTATCTGTTGCAGTTCCACTAGCAATTCAAGGTTTGCGTCCATCTTCCTCTACACATTCTCAAAAGGTTCCGCGATGTATAAGGGAACAATTGTAGTCCTTTTTCCCGATTTTACCATCATCTTTTTCAGGAAGCCGCAAACCAGCCCCACCATCGTCTGTTCCGTGCCGTGGTGCCCCGCGTCTATCAGCACCGCGCCCAGCGCGCGGCACTCCATCGCGTGATGGTGCCGCACGTCGCCCGTGACCAGCGCGTCCGCCCCGTGGAGGACGGCGTGGGACAAAAGGTCGGCCCCGGAACCGGTGCATACGGCGACGGTTTTTATTTTCCCGGTTCCGCACAGCCGCGCGCTCTTTATTGAAAGCCGTTCCTTGATCCGCCGGGCGAAGTCCCGCGCGGGGATGTCCGCGGGCAAAACGCCGATGCGGTACGAAACCTTATCCGGCGCGGAAACGGCGCGGATGTTTTTCAATCCGAGCATTTGCGCGACATGCTGGTTCAGCCCGTTCGGGGCGAAATCGAGATTGGTGTGCATGACGTATATGGCGATGCCGCTTTTGATGGCGCGCGCGAGGAGCTTTCCCCGCGGCTCCGCGGTATCAATTCGCTTGATCGGTTGGTAGATGGGCGAATGGTGGACCACCAGCAGGTTGCAACCGTTTTGCTCGGCGGCTGATAGCGCTTCGGCGGTCACGTCCAGCGCCACCACCGCGCCGGTGCATTTTTTTGGTTCCCCCACGATGAGGCCGATATTGTCACCCTCCATCGCGCAGGATGGGGGCGCGAGCTTTTCGCACCAGCGGATGATCTCCTTCATGGCGTTATTCTACCGCAGGCGAGGAACAAACCACAGAGCCACGGAGACACCGAGAGAGAAGTGAACCCTGTGTCCCAAGATGGACACAGGGCCGGGGTTGTGAGCGGAAGACGAATGCGGCCACGGATGAACACTGATAAACACGGATGGCGCAGTATGCCCCGGTAGCAACGGCCTTTAGGCTGTTGTTGCCTCCGGCGGGAGGCAAACAGTTGGCGCGCCGCGCCAATGTACAGGCCGAAGCCCGTACCTACCAAAACCACATCCGCGCAATCCGCGGATAACTTTTCCCTCCGTGGCTCCGAGGCATATCCCCTCCCTCTCCGCAACGGGGAAAGTTCTTCCGCTTCACTAACCGGCGGAAACGGTATAATTCCGGCCATGACCACAAACGTGGAAGAACTGAACGCCCTGGCGCGGGAGCACTCCGCGTTCACCGAGCGCCTGTACGCCGAGACCGGCAAGGTGCTCATCGGCCGCCAGCCGCTCATGGAGAAAATGCTCATCGCCCTGCTGTGCCGCGGCCACGCGCTGTTGGAAGGGGTGCCGGGGCTGGCGAAAACGCTGGCGGTGAACACGCTGGCCAAATGCCTGCACCTGGGCTTCGGGCGCATCCAGTTCACGCCGGACCTTCTGCCCGCCGACCTCATCGGCACGCAGGTGTACGACGCGAAGAGCGGCCAGTTCCATGTGAAAACCGGCCCGGTGTTCACCAACATCCTCCTTGCCGACGAAATAAACCGCGCCCCCGCGAAGGTGCAAAGCGCCCTGCTGGAGGCGATGCAGGAGCGCCAAGTGACCATCGGCGGCCAGCGGTTCGTGCTGGACGAGCCGTTCATGGTGATGGCGACGCAAAACCCTATCGAGCAGGAAGGCACCTACCCCCTGCCCGAAGCGCAGGTGGACCGCTTCATGTTCAAACTCCTGCTGGGCTACCCCTCACGCGAAGAAGAGATGGCGATAGTCAAACGGATGTCGGTGAAAACGACGCTGAACGTGGAACAGGTGGTGACGCATGAGGAACTGGAAAAAGCCCGCGCCGTGATAGACGCGATCTATGTGGACGAAAAGATCCACCGCTACATACTCGATCTGGTGTTCGCCACGCGCAAACCGGAAACGAAAATGGCGGACATCATCGAATACGGCGCATCGCCCCGCGCCTCCATCTATCTCGCGCAGGCGGCAAAGGCGCACGCCTTTTTGCGCCACCGCGGGTTCGTGACCCCGGACGACATAAAGGCGGTGGGGCCGGACATCCTTCGCCACCGGATCATTCCCACCTACGAGGCGGAGGCCGAAGGGCTGAACACCGACGGCATAATCCGCCGCGTGTTCGAGGCCGTGCCGGTACCGTAAATGGCCTGGCTACCGCCGCTGATAGCAACGGTGGCCATCGCCGCCGGATATTTTCTGTACGCACGGCGGAAGGAAAAATCGCCCGCCCCCGAAACGGCGCACACCCGCGACATACTGAAAAAAGTCCGCACCATCGAGTTCGCATCCAAAAAAGCGGTGGAAGCGGTCTTTTCGGGCGAATACCATTCCGCGTTCAAGGGGCGCGGCATGGCGTTCGCCGAAGTGCGCCCCTACGCGCCGGGGGACGACGTGCGGAGCATAGACTGGAACGTGACCGCCCGCATGGGGGAGCCGTTCATAAAAATATTCGAGGAAGAACGCGAGCTGACCGTCATCCTGGCGGTGGACGCATCGGCCAGCGGCGCGTTCGGCACCGCCCGGTTCAAAAGCGAATCGGCGGCGGAGATATGCGCCGCCATCGCGTTCTCCGCCATCCGCAATAACGACAAGGTGGGCCTGTTGGTTTTCACCGACAAGGTGGAGCTGAATATCCCCCCGCGCAAAGGCAGGCGGCACGTTCTGCGCATCATCCGCGAACTGGTGGCGTTTTCGCCGTCCGGCAAGCGAACCAACATCAAGGCGGCGCTGGACACGCTGAACCACGCGGCGAAGAAAAGGGCCATCGTCTTTTTAGTGTCCGATTTCAACGACGCCGGATACGAGACCAGCCTGCGCATCGCCGCCAAAAAGCACGACCTGGTGGCGGTGCGCGTCACCGATCCGGCGGAAACCGAAATGCCGGATGCGGGATTGGCCCGCCTGCGCGATCCCGAAACGGGCGAAGAAATAATGGTGGATACCTCGCACCGCGATTTCCGCGCGCGTTTCTCGGCGGCGGCAAAAAAGCGCGAGACGGATACCCGGCGCCTACTGGCCGCCTGCCGCGTGGACCTCATCGAGGTCTCCACCGGCGCGGATGCGTTCCAACCGCTGGAAAAATTCTTCCAACAACGCGAAAAACGCCTGGCGGGCGGACGATGATGAACAGGCTGAAGAACCTGGTTGGGGGAAACTTTATGAAGAAAGTTACCCCCACACCCCCCACAAAGACTTTCTCAATTCCTTTCCCTCCCTCAAAGAGGGAAGGAAAGGAATTGGCAGAAGTTTTTAGAGGGAGTTTGAGGGAACCTTTTTTCAAAAAGGGCTCCCTCAATCGGTTTTCCGCCGTTCTCATCGTTCTGCTTTTCCTGCCGGGGTTGGCGGGGGCGGTGGAGGTCTCGGCGAGAGTGACGCCTGAGATGGCGACCATCGGGGACCGCTTGGCGTATGAGATCGCCGTCACCGATGCGGGGGATATGGAACTGCCGCAAACATTGGAACCGTTGGCGCCATTTGAACTGCTGAATGTGAAAACCGTGAAAGAAGGAAAGGCGAAGAAGATCGTTTTCACCCTGACCACATTCAAGACCGGCAAACACAAACTGCCGCCGTACAGCTTGCCGGTGGCGGGCAAACCGGTTTCGGCTCCCGCCGTCACGGTGGAGATTGTCTCCGTCTTGAACCCCGACGTTAAGGAACCGCAATTGGCGGACATCGAGCCGGTGGCCGACGCGCCGGTTGAAAAATCGGAATACCTCCTCTGGTTGGGCATTGCACTTGCCGTTCTCGCGGTTATCGGCGCGCTATATTGGTATCTGAAGAAACGCAAGCCGGTTGCCGCCGCCTTTCCACCCGCGCCTCCCCTTTTGCCAAGCGATGCGGCGCTGAACGAACTGGCGCGGATAAAAGGATTGTTCGTGGACGGCGACGTGAAGGGATATTTTTCCGGCATTTCGGATGCGCTCCGCAATTACCTGTTCGCGGAATACGGGCTGGACGCGCCGGAGAAAACGACCAACGAGATCGAACGCTCATGGATACCACTGTTGGAGCGGGAGCGGGATCCGGTGGCGGCGCTTTTGCGATTGTGCGACGCGGTAAAATTCGCCAAGGCGCATCCCGCCGCCGGCGACGCGGAACAGGCATATGCGGAAGCGGTCAGATTTATAAAATACTCGCCGAAGGTGAAAAGCCGGCCGCCGCTCGCCTGATTTGACTTTGCCCGTCCAGGCCATTAATATCTGTAATATTCGGTGCCATTCGCACCAGGAGGAGGAACTGATGTCCGATTTTAAGACCTTGCTCGCCGTGGGCGACCTTGTGACCCAGAACGTAGTGCAAATTTCCGGCAATGAGACCATCAAGGCCGGTGTGAAAAAAATGTCCGAGCAGAACGTAAGTTCCCTGCTGGTGGTGGACGGCAACGGGCATCTGACCGGCATCGTGACCGAGCGCGACGTGGTGTACCGGTGCGTGGCGGTGGATGTGGACGCGAACACCACCTCTATCTCGCAGATCATGACGGGCAACCCGGTGAGCATCGCCGCGGATGAATCCATCTTCGAGGCGCGCAACACGATGATGGCGAAGAAGCTGAACCACCTGATCGTGGTGAAGGACAACAAGCCGATCGGGGTTCTCACCTCGCAGGCCGTCCTCGGCTCCTAACCGAAAATCTCGCCACAGAGACACCGGGAACACAGAGAAAACTTCCTGCCTCTCCGTGCCTCTGTGGCTATTCTCCACTGAAAATAGTTACCGGCCTTCGCGCTTTTCGATGAACGCCTGATAGTAACTCGCCAGCCTGCTGGCTATCTCCTCCGGCCGGATAGGCTTAACCACATACCCCTGTATCCCCAATTGCAGGCAATCCATGATGTCGCTTTTGTCCGACATCGCGGTGGCCATGACGATGGCGGTCGGCTTGTCCCAGCCTTTTTCGTGTTCGCGTATCCGCTTGAGGAGGGCATAGCCGGACATTTCGGGCATCTGAATATCCAGCACCATCATCTGCGGTTGCCATTCGAGGTAGAGTTGGAACGCCTCGGCCCCGTCGCTGGCAAGGCGCACCTCGAACCCATCGGCGGGAAGCGCGTAGCGGTACACCTCGCGGACGATCTCATCGTCGTCGGCCAGCACCAGCCGTAGCGCGCCTTGAGCGGATTCCGCCATCACCTCTCCCATTAGTCAGTTTTTGGTAGGTGCGAATTCATTCGCACCATTGGCGCGGAAAAAACCCCACCTACCGCCGTCTCATTTAATTACAGTATTATCGCCCTGCCAACGCGCGTTTCGCAAGCCGGGAAAAAATCACAGAGAACATGGAGACACGGAGGGAGGGATCAGTTTGCATTAACCTTCAGCCATTGCTCCGCAAGGCCAAGACGGGAAACCCATTCCTGAAGGTAGGCCGCGTCAACTTCCGTTTCGGCCAGAATCCCGCGAATATCGCGTATATGCTTTTCCGAGCCGCCTAAACGGAAGAATTCCAGCTTTTTAATTACGATATCCTCCGCACTCGCGATATACACCTCGCTCCCCTGCCAAAACGGGACTTTGCGCTTCCTGCCGAACTCGCAAATGGCGTGATCGGTCTGCTTGCGGATTATTACGTCTATCTTCAGCCCCGACTCATTGTGTATCAGGTTGAACTGGCCCTGCCGGACGATCTCGGACCGCAAAAACTCAAGTGGAGGACAATAGAATTCCCCGGCGGGGAAAAGCGTTTCGATTTTTTCCGCGTCTTGCGGGGGGATATCGACAACCAAGTCCAAGTCATGGGTCATGCGCGGTTCGCCGTACACCATGACCGCCATGGACCCCACAACCATATAGGGGATGTTCCGCTCCTCCAGTCGTTTTATAACCGAGAAAAAAGTTTCTACGAGGTTCCGCACCTAGCGGCACCCTTTCTCGATCAGTGCGTAGGCGCGGTGGGCGATGTCGCGTTCGGACAGGTTGGGGTGCTTTTGCCTTATCTGGAATTTTTTTGTTTCGTATGCCATCTGGAAAAGGCCCGCGGCCGCGTTCAGTTTCTTCTCTACATGTTTCGGGTCAAGCGGTTTCATTCCGGCCTCCGCATATAACCTATCATACCGCCGGAACGGACAACAACAGGGAGTGTTTTTGCGAGAGAGAGGGCGGAGAATGAGGAGGTGGCAAGGGTATAGCGAATGAGGCCGATGGGGAGTTCCCTTCCCAATCCGCGTCTTTCCGCGTAATCCGCGGATGATTCCCTCTCCGTGCCTCTGTGGAAAATAAACGGCGGTGTCAACAAACAGGATTGATTGGGCGCTTATGCGCCCAACGACAGGCAAGACTGCCTGTCCCACCAAATTAAAAAACCCCGGCTCCCATTGCGGGAAGCCGGGGTATAAAGCGTATCGCGGAAGGAACGGCTTAGTACATGCCGCCCATGCCGCCGCCCATGCCGCCCATATCGGGCATTGCGGGGGCCGCGGGTTTGTCTTCCTGTATCTCGGTGATGAGCACCTCGGTGGTGAGCATCAGCCCGGACACGCTGGCCGCGTTCTGCAACGCGGAGCGGGTCACTTTGGTCGGGTCTATGATGCCGGTCTTCACCATGTCCACATACTTTTCGCTGGCCGCGTCGAAGCCGATCTCGTCCTTCTCGTTCTTCACCTTGTCCACGACGACCGAAGCCTCGTGGCCGGCGTTTTCGGCGATCTGGCGGAGCGGCTCTTCCAGCGCGCGGCGCACGATGTCCACGCCGGTCTGCTGGTCGTGGTTGTCCACTTCGATCTTCTTGAGCGAGTCGATGCACCGGACCAGCGCCACGCCGCCGCCCGGGACGATGCCCTCTTCCACCGCGGCGCGGGTGGCATGGAGCGCGTCCTCAACGCGGGCCTTCTTTTCCTTCATCTCGACCTCGGTGGCCGCGCCGACGTTGATGACCGCCACGCCGCCGACCAGCTTGGCCAGGCGTTCCTGGAGCTTTTCGCGGTCGTAGTCGCTGGTGGTCTCTTCTATCTGGGCGCGGATCTGCTTCACGCGGGCCTCGATGTCCTTCGCGGAGCCTTTGCCCTCGACGATGGTGGTGTTTTCCTTATCGATCACCACGCGCTTGGCGGAACCCATGTCGGAGGTCTCCACGCTTTCCAGCTTCACGCCGATGTCCTCGGAGATCACGTTGCCGCCGGTGAGGATGGCGATGTCCTTCAGCATCTCCTTGCGGCGGTCGCCGAAGCCCGGCGCCTTCACCGCACAGCACGAAAGGGTGCCGCGGAGCTTGTTCACCACGAGGGTGGCCAGCGCTTCGCCTTCCACTTCTTCCGCGATGATGAGGATCGGCCGCCCCAGGCGCGCGATCTTTTCCAGCACCGGGAGCAGGTCCTTCATGCTGGAGACCTTCTTCTCGTTGATGAGGATGAGCGGGTTGTCCAGCACGGTGGTCATCCGCTCGGCGTCGGTGACGAAGTACGGCGACAGGTAGCCGCGGTCGAACTGCATGCCTTCCACCACTTCGAGGGAGGTTTCCATGCTCTTCGCCTCTTCAACGGTTATGACGCCGTCCTTGCCCACCTTCTCCATCGCTTCGGCGATCAGGTTGCCGATGGTGGAGTCGGAGTTCGCGGAGATGGTGCCCACCTGGGCGATCTCTTTCTTGTCCTTGGTCGGCTTGGACATTTTCTTGAGCTTCGCCACGACCGCTTCCACGGACTTGTCTATGCCGCGTTTCACGTCCATCGGGTTCGCCCCGGCGGCCACGACCTTGATGCCTTCACGGTAGATGGCCTGCGCCAGAACGGTGGCCGTGGTGGTGCCGTCGCCCGCCACGTCCGAGGTTTTGCTCGCCACTTCGTTGAGCATCTGGGCGCCCATGTTCTCGTACGGGTCCTTCAGCTCGATCTCTTTCGCGACGGTCACACCGTCCTTGGTGATGAGCGGGGCGCCGAATTTTTTGTCCAGAATGACGTTGCGGCCTTTCGGTCCGAGAGTCGCCTTCACGGCGTTTGCCATCATGTCCACGCCCTTGAGCATCTTGGCGCGGGCGGCCTCATGGAACAGAAGTTGTTTCGCTGCCATGTACTATCTTCTCCTATTTCAATCGTTCGGTTTCGTTAGTCCAGGATGCCCAGGATGTCGTCTTCCCGCATCAGCAGGAACTCTTCGCCATCCAGCTTTATCTCGGAACCGGCGTACTTGCCGTATATCACCTTGTCCCCTTTTTTCACATGCATCGGGACCGGCTTGCCATCGTCGCCCGTTTTGCCCGGACCAACGGCGATCACTTCGCCTTCCTGCGGCCTTTCTTTCGCGCTGTCCGGGATGATGATCCCGCCCTTTTTCGTTTCCTTCTCTTCCAGCGGCCGCACCAAAACGCGGTCTGCCAGAGGCTTAATCTTGACTGCCATCAAACTCCTCCATTAAAAAAATGTTGTTCATGCGCCGGTTTATTTCCGGCCGGTTGGCCACTTCCGTAACGCCCTTTCGGGCGACAATGCGTAACGCACTGTTTTTAAAGAGACTGCAAGAAGGTGTTAGCACTCACCTCCCTACAGTGCCAGTAATTTAATAACACCGCGGATACGAAAAGCAAGCACTATCGGAAAATTATTTTCACTTATCAAATACCCCTAAAGGGGCATTTTCCCGGCATTAAGAACGCGGCCTTTAAATCCGATAAGGATTCGGTAATAATATGCACTTAATGACCCGGAAATACGAACGCGGCCTCATGGAATTCGTGAGGCTTATGGACGTGCTCACGATCTTCGTGGCGTTCTACATGGCGTATGCCGTCCGCAACGCGCCGTGGTTCCCCACCCTTATCAACGAATGGTTCGGGAGCTACCTGCCCCTGCCGTTGCAGATGGATTTCCGTGTGGAGCACTTTGAACAACTGCTGTGGATCATCGTGCCGATGTGGCTGTTCCTGTTTTCCTACAGCCACGCATACGATTTCAACCGCACCGGCACGTTTTTGGCCGTCGTCAAATCGGTGTTCAAGGTACATCTTATCGGCGGCATCGTCATGGGCACCGTGCTGTTCATCACCAACTGGTTCCATTACCGGCGCACGTTCGTGATCTTGTTCATCGCGTTCAGTTTCATGCTCACCCTGCTCGTGCGCTTTTTCGTTCATTTCGGCCTTCGCTATGTCCGCACCCGCGGACGCAACCGCAACCGGGCGATGGTGCTGGGCAACGGCCAGCGCGCAATGAAGGCGCTGGTGGAACTGGGAAAACACCAGTACTGGGGGTTCAATATCGAAGGGATCATCTCCGAACTTCCGCTCAAGGAAAACACCCTCCTGGGGATGAGGGTGCTGGGAACGATGGACGACCTCGAAAACATCCTGCGCCGCACGCCGGTGGACGACATCTTCGTGGCGATGGACGAGGGAAAATACGTCGAACTCAAACAGATACTAAAAGTGTGCGAAAACATCGGCGTCACCGTTCACCTTCTGCCGGACAAATTCGACCTGGAGATCGCCAAATCATCCGTGGGAACCTTGGGCGAAATGGAGTTCGTCACGTTCTTCACCATCCAGGACAACCCCGCCCAGCGTGCCGCCAAACGCGCGCTGGATATTGCGGTATCCCTGACGCTCCTTCCCTCCCTGATCGTCTCGTACGTTATCATCGGCATCCTCATCAAGCTGGACTCCGAGGGGCCGGTCATCTATAAATGCATGCGCCTCACGCGCAACCGCCGCCCGTTCGTGTTCTACAAATTCCGCACGATGCTCAAGGGGGCCGAGGAAGAGTTCGAACTGGTGTCGCACCGCAACACCATGCATGGGCCGATAGCGAAGATAAAGGACGACCCGCGCGTGACCCGCGTGGGGCGCTACCTGCGGAAATACAGCCTGGACGAACTGCCGCAGATCATAAACGTCCTGCTGGGCGATATGAGCCTGGTCGGCCCGCGCCCGCCGTTGCCGGAGGAAGTGGACCTGTACACGCTCCCGCAGTTGCGCAAACTTTCCATGCAACAGGGGATCACCGGCCTGTGGCAGGTGAACGGACGGGACGACGTGGTCCGCTTCGAAGACCGGCTGAAAATGGACCTGGAATACATTGACCACTGGTCGCTGTGGCTCGACATGAAAATACTGTGCAAGACGCTGTTCGTCGTCCTCCGCGGCGCGATGTAATCCGGGCTACTGGAAATTTAGTCCTGTTTTCATCCCTTCTGAATAACTTGGTGTCCGGCATTGAGAATATCTTTGACACATAACGTTATAGGGAATATATTATTGGCATGATTAAGGGCTTCGCCGACAAGGAAGCAGAAAGGATATTCCACAGGGAACACAGCAAAAGACTTCCCTACGACATTCAACGGACGGCGAAAAAGAAATTGAATATGCTGGATGCCGCGTTATCGCTCGATGCCTTGAAAGTGCCGCCGGGAAACCGTCTAGAGGCGCTAAAGGGCAACAGGGCCGGCCAGCACAGCATCCGCATAAATGACCAATGGCGCATCTGCTTCAGGTGGCAAGAAGGAAATGCCCACGATGTTGAAATTATCGATTACCATTAATGGAGGCCCGATATGGCGAAGATGAAACCGATACACCCCGGTGAAATACTCCTTGAAGAGTTTTTGGAACCGATGGGCATTAGCCAGAACCTGATGGCGCGCGAGACCGGAATGTCCCCCCGCAGGATAAATGAGATCGTTTTGGGAAAACGGGCCATCACCGGTGACACCGCCATCCGCCTGGGCAAGTTCTTCGGGATAGAGCCGGAATTCTGGATGAACCTGCAATCACGCTTTGACTTGGAGGTCGCCGAGGATATGTTCAACCCGAAAGTGAAGATCGTTTCTGGCCGCTACCGCACGCTGGCAAGAAAGTAGCGGCATGTAGAATAAGTCAAAAAGTCAAGCCTGACCCGAACGTGACCCCAACGCCATAAAGAACAGTAGAATTATTTATAGGGAGAGTTGTAATGCCAAAGCAGGTTCCCGATGTTAACCTTTTGAGAGACTATTTGCGCGGAGTGCTTGACAGAGCAGATCACCATGCAAACAATGTGAATGAAGTCGCCTTGGCCATAGCGGGTGCCGTTGTTTGGATAAAAGATGATAAACCTCTTGAGGTAAGGGCGATGAATGGTGAAGTGAAAAATGTCCTGTGGTTTTGGGTAAGCGGCAATAGATATGCACTTTCATACAATCATGATATAGGGCAAATAGAACTTCGGGAAAAATCTACGCAAGGAAAATCCATAGCATCATTTTCAAAGGGACTGTAACGCCAACTGTGTAAGTTCCCATTTTTATGGCAACCGACCTTCAAACAGCATAGTCAGCTGGTTGTAGATTACCCCCCAATCCCTGATCGGCATAGTCCATTTTTTCTCAATATCCAGCACCGCCATGTAA
>JACRGR010000064.1 GCA_016212275.1 Nitrospinota bacterium
AATGCGTCCATCGGCTATGAAGAAATGAGGGACACGGTGATCATGGCGGGGGGAGATGAATTGCTGGCAAAGCCGCTGGAGCCGAATGCCTTTATGAAGGCCGCCCGGCGGTTCATCGGGATCAATTAAAGCAGACCGTGTTTTTTCGCGGTATACACCGCCTCCTGCTTGCTACTGGCGTGCAACTTCTCAAACACCTTCCTCAAATACCAATGGACGGTATGGGCGCTTATGTTCAGGTGTTCCCCCACTTCCTTATAGGTGCATCCCGTCTCGATCTTCCGCAATATTTCCTTCTCGCGCGGCAGAAGCTGGATCGCCGCGTCGCGCGCCACGGATTGAAAATCCACAATGATGGAACGGGCCACCTTCGGGGTGATGGGCGAGCCTCCCTTTGCCGCCTCCGCCACGCCGTCTATCAACTGCTGGTCGGTGCCGGACTTCAAAAGATAACCGGTGGCCCCGGCCTTCAACGCGTTGAATACGATGGAAATTTCATCATGGGCCGAAAGGGCTATTATTTCAACGTCGGGGAACCGGTTGCGGACACGCCGGATCAGTTCCAAGCCGCTCAGGCCGGGCATATTTATGTCCGTCACCATCACATCGAACTCAATGGCGGCGGCCTTCTCCCATGCCTTTTGGGGGTCGGCAAACGAGCCGGCAACCGCTATTCCCTCCGCCCCGCCGAGAGTTGCACGAAGGCATTCCAACTGGTCAACATCGTCTTCAACGATCAGTACCTTAATATCCTTCATGCCGCATACGTTCCCATAAAAGTCGTTCCCAGTCCACCTGGTTTTTGCCGCCACCCAAAAACCACCCGCATTGGCGGGTGTCTTTCCACCACCATCCGTCCCAATAATTCCTTCAGAGGCGGAACGAATGAAAATAACCGTGGAGTGCGAATGACAAGTACCGATACTATCGCCGCACATGATGATCGGGTGATCGCCACGCATGGGCATAGGCGCGAGCCACGCTACCGCCTGCCGCAACCGGGGTTCAAGGGCCATCTGATAGCGCTCCCCGGTCCGATGGCGATACCGGTGGGGTTCGACAATATTTCCATTTCCGGGGCCGGGATATCCTTGCTTTCCCCCCTGATCGCGGACCATGAGAAAGCCCTTCTTTATCTCTTTAAACAGGCCAAAAAGGGGAATTACATTCCGGTCCAGCTTATTTTCAATGGGACAAAGATCCCGATACATATCCTCAACATCCCCGAAAAAGGAAAATACGGCCTGCGAATAAGCGAAAACCCGATATTGGCCGCGCTGGCTAACAAAGGGAAACAGGTGTTCCATGCGATAGTCCAAGGCGCGATACGGTTCGACGCGCCGGAAGAGCCGTTCAGGGATCATCCGATAGTGGCCCGGGAAGCGCTTTGCGAAGACATCCGGCTGTCCGTGGAAAATGAGTCGTTTCCCTCCCGGTTCGGCTTCGCCCTCGCCAAAGCGCTCCCTGCCCTCTTGCCGTCGCTGGAAGGACGGGTGGAAGACCTGAAGGAAGCGTTGAGGCTGACCGGCCTATTCCTGAAATTCATGGAGACCCCGGAAAAAGACCTGCCGCTGATAGTCGGCGCGGAACTTCACCGCCTGCGGCGGACGGCGGGCGAAGCGCCTCTTGACTCGCTACTCCCGGAGGCCGTGCGCAACCTGTGCGACAGCGGAGGCTTTTTCGCGAGCCGGGATGAAAGGGCGGAACTTGAAGTGCTGTTTGAATCCCGCCATTTCAGCAAGCGCCTTCCCGCGGAATTCGGTCAACTTCCCCAAAAACATCCGGTGGCGGAACTTATCAATATCCGGTTCGATTCATTTACCGGCCAGATTTTTTTCCTCCAGTCGCTCGTCCCGTATGCGCGCCTTCATTACCTCAACAGGTTCATCTCCCCGGCTTCCGAAATGGCGGCGATGGCGGGCAAGGATGAGCGGCTGTCGAAGATCCTTTTCCTCCGTTGGGTGCAAAACGCATTGAATGAACGGGCAACCGGCGGCCAAATGGGGAAAGTCGGAAAGATCGGGGACCACTTCAAACAGGCAATGTATGAATATATCCTCGCCAGGAAGGGAAACAAAATATCGTCCGCGGAGATTTACGAACTCTTCGATGGAAAGTTGCCCGATCAGTACCGTGCCATCCGTGAAAAGTTCCTAACCGAGGTTTGCCGGCTGATTGACGCGCCGGTGCGTAAACGGTTCGAAGAATATAAAACCGACACCGATGAAGAACGATCGAAAACCGATGCGGCGAAAAAGGAGGAACTGCAGATACAGCGGATGACGCCGGTGGAACTGACGAAAAGGTTCCTGTGGCCGAAGATCGTGCAAATGGGGATCATCCTTCCCCTCCACCGGGAGATTGCGCGCACATGGATACCCGCGGACAAATCATCCAGCATTTCAGAATTGGGCAACGCGGTCATACTGAGCCAATCGGCATACGAAGAATTCCTCGCAACCGCATGCCTGGGTTCCGGGCATAAAATGGACCCGGTGGAACTGTTCGACGTTGTGGACTTGCAAAATATCTACAAGCGGACAGTGGACCAGGGAGGCAAGATAAAGAAAGGGATTCTTGCCATCCACGTGGATACCATGCAACCGGCCGAACGCAGGGAACTGGTATTGAGCAAAGCGATCCTTTCCCCTCAATGGAGCAAATTCTACATTCTGAACAAGCCGCCCTCCTATTTCTCCAAAGTGTTCGGCAAGAAAACGAACATCATGAACTCCCTTATCCTGAACAACATGCTTACCATCATCCCGACGGGCGAATACGTCTAATGCCGGGGGCGAGCCGCCCCCCCCTTTCCAAACGCGAATGATGGCCTCCCGCCGGACATCCCCGCATTCGGCCGCACGCCCCCAAATACTTGACATTTTATTGTAATGTTTTATAGTTGGTAACTGTAAAGGGAGGGACAGTGGAACATGGGTGAAAAAACGATCCTCGTCATCATCGGTAGCGCCCCGTATGCCGGGAGCGACGCCGCGTGGAACGCCCTGCGCCTCGCCGCCACCGCGCGGGAGGCCGGGAACAAGGTGCGCATCTTCCTCATCAACGCCGGGGTGGACGCCGGACGCAAGGGGATCAAACCGCCGGAAAACTTTTTCGATCTCGCCGCCATGCTCAAAGAAGCGGCATTGGGCGGCGCGGAAGTGAAATACTGCAAAACCTGCATTGACCGGTGCGGCATCGGCACCGGCGACATGATCGAGGAAATAGCCGCCGGTTCCATGAAGATATTGCACGACTGGGTGATGACCTCGGACAAGGCGGTGACGTTCTAGTGGGAAAGCGGATCGTCATCCTCGGCTCCTCGTTCGGCGGGCTGAACACCGCCCTGCACCTGCGCAAACTGCTGGGGAACGGCCATTCCATCACGGTCGTGTCGGCCGATCCGCAATTCACCTTCATCCCTTCCCTGCCGTGGGTGGTGGCGGGCAGACGCGAACCGTCCGCCATCCAATGTCCCGTCGCGCCGCGCCTGAAACGAAACGGCGTTGAATATGTGCAGGACGCCATCACGGCGGTGGACCCGGAAAGACAAGAGGCGGTAGGCAAAAACGGCGTGTACCCCTATGACTACCTTGTTGCCGCCACCGGGTCGGAACTGGACTTCGGCGCGGTGAGCGGACTGGGGCCGATCAAAGGACACAGCCAGTCCATTTTTAATGTGGAACAGGCGTTGCAAGCGCGCGCCGCACTCGAAAAACTCCTGCGCGCCGGGAGCGGGACGATCGTATTGGGCAACGCGCAGGGCGCGTCCTGCCTGGGGCCGGTGTACGAAATGGCCCTGCTCATTGACGCCCTTTTGCGGAAAAGGAAGGCGCGGCATAAGTTCAAGATGGCCCTGTTCACCAACGAGCCGCATCTCGGACACTTCGGCGTGGGCGGCTTCGGCGCCATGACCCGGATGCTGGAGGACGAATTCGCCGACCGGGAGATCGAATGCCACCTGAACAGCAAGATCTCCGGCATCACGCCCGATCATGTGGAACTGGAAAACGGCGTCCGCTTCGGCAACGGCTTCAGCCTCATCGTGCCGGCGTTTTTCGGAAGCCATGCCTACATGGGGATCGAAGGACTGGCGAACCCGCGCGGATTCGTGCTGGCGGACGACCATCTGGCAAACCCGAAATACCCGAACATCTACGCGGTGGGAGTGTCGCTCGCCATCGCGCCGCCCGCCCCCACCCCCGTTCCGGTGGGCGTGCCGAAAACGGGGCAGATGACGGACGATATGGCGAAAAAAGCGGCGTACAACATCTCTGCGGACATCCAGAACCGTCCCAAAATAATGGGCAAGGATTTCAGCGTCACCTGCATCGCCGACGGGGGCAACACCGCATTCTTCATCGGGGCCGCTCCCCTGCTCCCCCCGCGCGACTGGCTGATACACAAAAAAAGCATTCTCTTCCACTACCTCAAGGAAGGATTGGAAAAATATTACATGGCGTCCGTCCGTTACGGCCTCCCCCTCCCCACCTTCCCGTTTTAACCCCTTAAGACGATCCACTGATTAACACGGATAAACACTGATGTTAATTGCGCCATAAATCCGTGTGCATCCGTGGTTGAATTTCCCTTTTTTTTCTCTGTGTTCTCGGTGCCTCTGTGGCATATCCCCTCTTATTGAACAAGGAGGGCGAAGCGGTCGAACCTGATGCCGGTGGGGAAGGTGGATTGCTGTTCGCGCGACCAATAGATGACGAACGCGCGCCCCACGATCAGGTGCTCGTCCAGAAAGCCCCACCATCTGCTGTCTTTGCTGTTCTCGCGGTTGTCCCCCATCATGAAGTAGCGCCCTTCCGGGATGGGCACGGGACCGAAATCGTCGCGCCCTTGCAGGCGAAAGTGGTCGAAAGCGTCGTGATAGGCGAACAGGTCGTCGAGCGGTTGCCCATTGATGTACACCTTTTTATCGCGCACTTCCAATGTCTCTCCCGGCATACCGATGATGCGCTTGATAAGCGTGCGGCCCGGTTCGGCGGGGTCGTCGAACACGATGATCTCGTACCGTTGCGGCTTGCGGAACCGGTACACCGTTTTGTCCACCATCAGGCGGTCCCCCACGACAAAGGTGGGAACCATTGATTCCGAGGGTATTTCGTACGCGCCGACCACATAGGCCCGCACCCCCAAAGCGAGGAGGAGCGCCACGGCGATGGCCTGCACATATTCGCGGAGAAACATTTTCATGTCCATTGAAGGAACGATATAACTTTGAAAGCGGGAAAACAACCCCCGCGGAAAGTGGAACCTCCGCGCCGGTTCAGCGCTATTTCAACTTCCTGATAGCCCGGTCAAGTTCCTTCCTGTCTATCACCCGCATGATGGTGACGGTGTTCCCTTCGACCCGGAAAAGCGCCCGGAAATCGCCCGACCTCAACCGGTACAGCGGGGGTGAAACGCCTTTCAGCTTTTTTATTTCATTGCCGGACGGGAAAGGATTTCCGCCAAGCCGCTTGATGTCGGCGATAACCCGGTCCCTAGCGGGGAGACGGTCCAAGTCGTCCGCCGCGGAGCGGGTCAGCAAAATGCCGAACCGGTTCAGCCTACTTCCTTCCGCCGAGGTAGTCTTCCAGGCTCATCACCCTTCCGGCCTTGATGTCGTCTTCCGCCTTTTTGATCTTCTTGCGTATGGAGGCGCTGTTCTCCAGCATGAAATCCTCCAAGCCATCTTCGGTGAGCGGGGTGAGGGCCGCCGCCGGTTTCCCTTTGAGGGTGATGATCACCGGCTCCCCTTTCATCACCCCGCGCAGAAGTTCATTCGCCTTGTTCTTCAATTCAACGGTATTGGCCATTTTCATGGTTCTTCCTCCGGTAGCCATTATAATGGCTATGTGGCGGCAAGTCCATCCGGACGCGCCGTGAAAGGCGGCCCCTACTCCACCAGATGGCCGAAACGCGAGAGCCGTATCTCCGCCGGGAACCACCGCTCGATGTTGCGCGACCAATAGATGACGAACGCGCGCCCGACTATTTTGTCCTCGCTCAAAAAACCCCAGAACCGGCTGTCCTGGCTGTTCTCCCGGTTGTCCCCCATCACGAAATAATTGTTCGCCGGTATCGTCACCGGGCCGTAGTCGTCGCGCGGGGGGATGCGGAAATTGTCGAACATTTCATGGTAGGCGTAGCCGCCGTCTTCCAGCAGTTGCCCGTTGATGTACACCTTGCGGTTGCGTATCTCCAGCGTCTCGCCGGGAAGCCCCACCACCCGCTTGATGAAATCGCGCGAGGGATCTTCGGGGTATTTGAACACCAGTATCTCTTCCCGCTTCGGCTTGCGGAAATGGTACACCACCTTGTCCACCAGTATCTGGTCGCCGATCAACAGCGTGGGGATCATCGAGCCGGAGGGGATGCGGAACGCCTGCACCACGAACGTGCGCACGAGCAGGGCCAAAAGGAGCGCGACGACTATCGCCTCCACATATTCGCGTACCATTCCCTTTTTTTCCATGCCCTACCTCTTGAGCACCGCCAAAAACGCGGTCTGAGGAATTTCCACGCTCCCTATCTGCTTCATCCGTTTTTTTCCTTCTTTCTGTTTCTCCAGCAGTTTGCGCTTGCGGGTGATGTCGCCGCCGTAGCACTTCGCCGTCACGTTCTTGCGGAGCGCCTTCACCGTCTCGCGCGCGATGACGCGGCTCCCGATGGCGGCCTGTATCGCCACGTCGAACATCTGGCGCGGGATAAGCTCCCGCATTTTCGATACGATGTCGCGCCCGAACGTGTACGCCTTTTCGCGGTGGACGATGAACCCCAGCGCGTCCACCGGATCGCCGTTCACCAGAATGTCCAGCTTGTCCAACTGCGCCTGCTGGTAGCCCGCCTCTTCATAATCAACCGAGGCGTACCCCTTCGTCGCGGTTTTCAGCTTGTCGAAAAAATCCAGCACCACTTCGTTCAGCGGGAACCTAGCCACCAGCATGACCCGCTTGGGGCCGATGAACTCCAGCTTCTCCTGCACGCCGCGCTTTTCCTCGATGAGGCTGTAGATCGGCCCCAGAAATTCATCCGGCGTGAAGATGGTCGCCTTGATGAGTGGCTCCTCGATGAAGTCGTACTGCTCCGGCAGGCTGTTCGGATTGTCTATGATCCGCACGTCGCCCGGTTTCACCGTCACGCGGTAGCTCACCGTGGGGGACGTGGTGATGAGGTTCAGGTTGAATTCGCGCTCCAGCCGCTCCTGGATGATCTCCATGTGCAAAAGGCCCAGAAAACCGCACCGGAAACCGAAGCCGAGCGCGGTGGACGTTTCGGGGATGTAGTGGAACGACGAGTCGTTCAAATGGAGCTTGTCCAGCGCCTCGCGCAGGGCGTTGTAGTTCGCCCCTTCTATCGGATACAGGCCGCAAAAGACCATCGGCGTGGCTTCCTTGAAGTCGGGAAGTGGCTCCGCCGCGGGCTTTAGCGATTCGGTGATGGTGTCGCCCACTTTCGTGTCGGCGATGTTCTTTATCGCGGCGGTCATGAACACCACTTCGCCCGGCCCGGCGGACTGCACTTCTTTGCCGAACGGGGTGAACACCCCGATCTGCGCGATGATCTGTTCCGCGCCGGTCCCCATGAACCGCGCCTTCATGTTGGGGGTCATCACGCCGTCGAATATGCGGGCCAGCACCACCACGCCGCGGTACGAGTCGTACCAGCTATCCAGCACCAGCGCTTTCAGCGGCGCGTCTTTATCCCCTTTCGGCGGCGGGATGCGCGCGACCACCGCTTCAAGGATGTCCGCCACGCCGATGCCGCTTTTTCCCGACGCGAGTATCGCCTCGGACGAATCAATGCACAGCACGTCCTCTATCTGGTGCTTCACCATTTCCGGGTCGGCGGCGGGCAGGTCAATCTTGTTGATGACCGGAATGACGGCGAGGTTCTGTTCCAACGCCAAGTGCATGTTCGCCAGCGTTTGCGCCTCTATCCCCTGCGTGGAGTCCACCAACAGGAGCACCCCTTCGCACGCCTTCAGGCTCCGCGAGACCTCGTAGGAAAAGTCCACATGCCCCGGCGTGTCGATGAGGTTCAGGATGTACTGGTTGCCGTCCTTCGCCGTGTAATTCAGGCGCACGGTTTGCGCCTTTATGGTGATGCCGCGCTCGCGTTCCAGATCCATCTGGTCGAGCATCTGGGCCTGTTTTTCCCGTTCGCTCACCGCGCCGCACACGTCGAGGATGCGGTCGGCGAGCGTGGATTTGCCGTGGTCCACGTGCGCGATGATCGAAAAGTTCCGTATGTTCCGCATGGTTGAACCAGCAATGATAACACAAAGAGCCGCTGGAAAACCGCCGTGTTGGTCTTTTTCCGCACAGCGTACGCCAACCCGCATGGGTGCTCGCTGACCTTGCACCTTGTCGCTTCGCGCCAACGTACACCCTGAAGGGTGTACCCACCGTGAAAGCGGCATCCGGGGGCATACATACCGCAACCCGCATCCTGAAGGATGTGGTATAAAAGGTAATATCCAAGGGGGGAAATGGACAAAATTGCCATCGCGGTCGCTCGGCGGATTCTCACGGTACGAGGCCAGCCGGTAATGCTGGATTCCCACTTGGCGGACTTATACGGGGCGCCGACAAAGCGGCTGAATGAGCAGGTAAGGCGCAACAGGGAACGCTTCCCGGACGACTTCATGTTCCAACTCTCCTTGGAAGAATGGGAGTCTTTGAGGTCGCAAATTGCGACCTCAAACGCTGGTGGCCGCGGGGGGCGTCGGCATCTTCCTTATGTGTTCACCGAATACGGCGCTTTGATGGTAGCCAACATTTTAAACAGCAAAGTGGCGATAACCGCCAGCATCGCGATTGTCCGGACGTTCGCCCGGATGAAAAATGCGGTACTGGCGGATCGGGAGCTTGCCCGCCGTATGGACAAAATGGAACATAGCCTTATGGCGGTGAATGAAGACCACACCAACACCAAAAAACAGGTCCGGCTCTTGGGGGACGTGATGCGAAGCGTAATCACTCCACCGGAAAAACCCAAGCGGAAAATAGGCTTCCGCAAGGAGGATTGAGCTGTGGAATTAAAGGGACGCCATACTTAATTCGCAACATAAGCAATGGCAATTCGTGACCCCAATTTGCCCCTGTAGGGGCAAATTCCCGGCGCCGGATTCCACGTGATATACTGCAATTGCATGAAAAGAAACGGGATTGCCGCGCTCTTCATAGCCACTTTCGTGGCCATTGCTTCGCTCCTCCCTTCGTGCGCGAAGAAGGACGAGTTTTGGAGCGAGCGCGACCGCGAGATGTCGGCGCATTACTACAATTCACAGCGGGACAACCGCGAGGCCACCCGGCTCATCAACCGCGCGGGACTGCGTTTCTCCGCGCAGGAGCACGACGCGGTGAAAGCGCTCACCGCGCGGGCGCTTCACGAGGCGACGCTCATTGACGATGAATTTTTGGACAAGGTGCATCCCGAATTCAAACTGCACTACCGCAACGAATTCCAGCTGGGGCTGGAACTTGCCTTACGGAACCTGGATAACCCCGACTACCAGTCGGCGAAAAAGAGCACCGAGCTATTCTCGAATTTCGTGGATTGGTATAACGAGCACCGCACCGATATCCGCCTCCCTCAGTGACCGCCCTTCCATCCCGTCAAGGGATTTTCAACCACAGAGCCACGGAGACACAGAGGAGAAGTGTATCCGCAGAATACGCGGATAACGCAGAAGGGGCCTGACCAAATCTGCGTCATCTGTGAAATCTGTGGATTTTCCCCTCCTCCGTGTTCCCTGTGTCTCAGTGGTTTGCGCGAAGCGAGCGCTTCCAACACCAACGGGAAATTTGGCGGTGAAAGCAGATGGGATATAATAAGAAAGCAAATCAACCGTTTGGACCGGAGTGGAAACAAGCATGAAAAAAATTATCATCGGCATCGCCGTGTCCGCCGTGGCCGCCATCGGCATTTACCTCGCCTACGGCAAAAACGGGCAACCCGTGAAATACAAAACCGCCACCGTGGAGCGTGGCGAGCTGAAAGCATCCATCATGGCCACCGGCGCCGTGAACCCCGTGAAATCCGTGCTCATCGGCACGCAGGTCTCCGGCACCATCAAAAAGATATATGTTGACTTCAATTCCACCGTACACCGGGGAGACCGGCTGGCGGACATCGACCCCAACCAGATAGAAGCGCAACTGGAGCAGTCGAAGGCCAACCTTCAGGCCGCCGAAGCCAACCGCGAAAAGGCGCTGGCCACGCTGAACGACTCAAAGCGGACCCTCAATCGCCAAACAGGGCTGATGAAAGCGGGAGTGGTCTCGGCCAGCGATCTCGACGCGGCGCAGACCAACAATGAATTCGCGCTGGCGCAATTGACCGCCGCGGAAGCGCAGGTGGCGCAGGCGCAAGCCGCCGTGCGGTACGCCGAGACGAACCTGCACAACACCCGCATCGTGTCCCCCGTGGACGGCACCGTGGTGGCGCGCAACGTGGATGTGGGGCAGACCGTGGCCGCCAGCTTCCAGACCCCCACCCTGTTCACCATCGCGCAGGACCTCAAGAAGATGCAGATAGACTCGAACGTGAACGAGGCGGACATCGGAAAAGTGGCCAACGGACAATCGGTGGAGTTCACCGTGGACGCATTCCCCGAAACGGTGTTCCGCGGCGCGGTGGAGCAGATACGCATCGCCCCCACCGTCATCCAGAACGTGGTGACCTACGACGTGGTGGTGCGCGTGGACAACAAGGACCTGAAACTGAAACCCGGCATGACCGCCAATGTGTCCATCATCACCGCCGTCATCCCCTCGGCCCTGAAAGTGCCGAACGCCGCCTTGCGCTGGAAGCCGGAAACGCAAAACGGACAGAACACTCCGCAAAAACCGGAAGGGCGCGGCGTGTGGACCCCGGTCAACGGCGCGCCGCAACGGGTGCCGGTGACGCTGGGCGCGAGCGACGGGAGCTTTACCGAGATACTTTCCGGCAATTTGAAGGAAGGGCAGGAAGTGATAATGGACACCGCGGGCAAGCCCCGCAAAGAGCAGTCCTCGCACCGCATGTTCTAGCGTATGATCGCGGTCGAGAACATCCGCAGGGTGTACACGCCGGGCGGCACCCCGGTGGTGGCGCTGAACGACGTATCGCTGAACATCGGCACCGGCGAGTTCGTGGCGGTGATGGGGCCGTCCGGCTCCGGCAAATCCACTTTCATGCACATCATCGGGTGCCTTGACCGCCCCACGTCCGGCGCGTACCGGCTCGACGGCGAAGACGTGAGCGGCTTCAGCAAAGACAAACTGGCGGAGGTGCGCGGCAAAAAGATCGGGTTCGTATTCCAGGGGTTCAACCTCATCCCCCGCACCACCGCCGTGGAAAACGTGGAACTGCCGATGCTCTACAACGGTTTCGAGGCGAAGGAGCGGCGCCGCCGCGCGCTGGAGGCGTTGATCACGGTGGGACTGGAAGAAAAAGCGGACCGCAGGCCGAACGAACTTTCCGGGGGCCAACAGCAAAGGGTGGCGATAGCGCGCGCCATCGTGAACGACGCGCTGATAATGCTCGCGGATGAGCCGACCGGCAATCTGGACACCAAGACCAGCCAGGAGATCATGGAGCTTTTCGTGCGGCTCAACCGCGAGGCGGGCAAAACCATCATCGTGGTCACGCACGAGCCGGACATCGCCTCCTACGCAAAACGCACCGTGCGCTTCCGCGACGGCAACATAACGAAGGACGAGCGGAAATGGTGAATCTCCCCGCCATCGTGAAAATATCCCTGCGGGCGCTCCTCGTGAACCGCATGCGCTCGGCGCTCACCATGCTCGGCATGATCATCGGCGTTGCCGCCGTCATCACCATGATGGCGGTGGGCACCGGCGCGGGGGACCGCATTGCCGCGCAGATGGCAAGCATGGGAAGCAACCTGCTGATGGTCTTTTCCGGCGCGGCCACCACCGGCGGCTCCCGCATGGGGGCGGGCACCATGCCCACGCTCACCATGCGCGACACCGAGGCGATCCGCAAGGAATGCCCCGCCGTGGAGGACGCCGCACCCATCGTCAACGGCACCCTGCAGGTGGTGTACGGCAACCAGAACTGGTCCACCATCGTCATCGGCACCACGCCGAACATGCTGGAGATACGAGAATGGCCGGTATCGGAGGGCCGCCCCTTCCAATGGGAAGACGTGCGGAGCGCCACCAAGGTCTGCCTGTTGGGGCAAACATTGGTTGACAACCTTTTCCTGGGAGCCGACCCGCTGGGGCAAACCGTGCGGATAAAGAACGTGCCGTTCACCGTCATCGGCATCCTGAAGAAAAAAGGGCAAAACCCCACGGGGCAGGACCAGGACGACACCATCTACGTCCCGATAACCACCGGTCAAAAGCGGCTGTTCGGCGCGCAACTGTTCGACATGGTGCGCATCATCTTCGTGAAGGCCAAAAGTTTCGACGACCTTGATTCGGCGGAAACGCAGATCACCGAACTCTTGCGCCAGCGGCACCACATCGGCCCCCGGCAGGACGACGATTTCAACGTGCGCAACCTCACGCAGATCATGCAATCGGCGCAGAGCGCCGTGAACACCGTCACCACCCTGCTCTCGGCCATCGCGTCCGTCTCCCTTCTCGTGGGCGGCATCGGCATCATGAACATCATGCTGGTATCGGTGACGGAGCGGACGAAGGAGATCGGCGTCCGCATGGCGGTGGGGGCGAAATCGGTGGACATCCGGTTCCAGTTCCTCATCGAAGCGCTTTTGCTTTCGCTCATCGGCGGCGCGCTGGGCATCGTGCTGGGTATTGCGGGCGCGCAGGTATTCGCCAGCGTGGTCGGCGCGCCGGTCATTATCACGCTTTCATCCATACTGTTGGCGTTCGGCTTCTCCGCCGCAGTCGGCGTGTTTTTCGGCTACTATCCGGCATACAAAGCATCGCAGTTGGACCCCATCGAGGCGTTGCGTTACGAATGAAAAAAGTTGGGATGGCTGTAACTGGTGGCGCGGACACTCCTGTCCGCGTTTCGCCCTTGGGGCGAAAGCCCTCCTTTGTCCTGATAGCGGCAATTGTGATCGCGGCATTGCTGGCCATCCCCGTGTATGCCGAAACGCCGGAGGAAAAGGCCGCGCGCATCCTGCGCCATGTGGACGACATGTGGCGCGGCGCCTCGTCCCACGGGCGCATCTCCATGCAGGTGAAGACCCGCAACTACACCCGCTCCATGAAGATGGAGGTCTGGTCG
>JACRGR010000066.1 GCA_016212275.1 Nitrospinota bacterium
CGCCTGGTCGGCGGCGGTCACGTTGGGCGTGTGCGAAAGCGCGGTGATCCCCTCGCCCACCTGCGCGCAGATGTTCGGCATGGCGCGCACCACCTTCGCCTTGGCGTACCACGTCAGGCTGGCGATCTTCACCCCCGCCGCGATGCTGACCACGATAACGTCGCCATGCACCGAGGGGCCGACGTCGCGCAGAAGGTCCGGGAGGGTTTGCGGCTTAACGGCAAGCACGATAATTCCGCACTTTCCCACGATCCGCATGTTGTCGTTTTCCGCCGAAACGCCATACTTCGCGCGCAGGTGTTCCAGCCGCGTGTTGCTCACGTCCGACGCCATGATGTCGGCGGCGGAGCACGCGCCGGACCTCAAAAGGCCTGCGATGAGGGCTTCCCCCATCATGCCGCCGCCGATGAATCCGATCTTTTGTCCGTTAAGTTTTCCGTTCACCGAATATCCCCGTTCCAATCCTCACATGGGTGGCCCCTTCTTCGATGGCCACCGCGTAATCGCCCGTCATCCCGAATGATAGTACATTAAAGGAGGCGTTTTCCAGTTTCAGCCGTTCCAGCCCGTGCCGGATGTCCATCAATCGCCGGAAATGCGGCCTGCTGGCCTCCGGATCATCGGTGAACGGCGGGATGGCCATCAGACCGGCAAGCCGCACCCCCGCCAGCCCCGCGATTTGCCGGGCCGCCTCTTCCGCGTCGAGCGGCGGTACGCCATGCTTGGATCCCTCCTCGCCGATGTTCACCTCCAGCAGGATCGGCATGACCGCCCCCCGGCCCGCCGCCCGCTTGCCTATTTCCGCCGCCAGATCGAACGAGTCCACCGAGTGGACCATGCTGAACATATCGAAAAGGTACTTCACCTTGTTCTTTTGCAACGGCCCGATGAAGT
This sequence comes from Nitrospinota bacterium, assembly GCA_016212275.1. GTDB lineage: Bacteria > Nitrospinota_A > UBA7883 > JACRGQ01 > JACRGQ01 > JACRGR01. The sequence goes on from JACRGR010000066.1 coordinate 895, forward strand.
GCCACTCCGCCCCGCCAAGGCCGCCCAACGCGCGGAACTTCTCCTGCGCTTCCTGCACACGGCTTTCGCCGATGACCTTTATCCCGCAGTCAATCGCGGCCCGCACGGCGTTCGCCCCCACCGTCTTTGTCACCGCCACCAGCGTGATCTCCTCCTCCGCGCGCCCTGCCCGCCGGGCGGCGGACGCGATATTGGCGCGGACATCGGCGAGGTTCGCGGCTACCCGGGCGCGCAGGTCATTGTCGTCGTGCATTGGCATCGCCACAATTATATAATTGAATTGGCGCGGAAAGCGCGCGAGGGAGAGAACGTGATCATAGGAATACCGAAAGAGATAAAGCCGGACGAATACCGGGTTGGGATCGTTCCCGCCGGAGTGCGCTCGTTGGCGCTGGCGGGCCATACCATTCTGGTGGAACACTCCGCCGGAGCGGGGAGCGGCATCGCCGACGATGAATACGCGGCGGAAGGCGCGGAACTGCTTCAAAGCGCCGAGGAACTGTGGCGGCGCTCCGATATGGTCATCAAGGTCAAGGAACCCGTCGGCCCCGAATATGGATACTTGCGCGAAGGGCTTATCCTTTACACCTTTTTGCACTTGGCGGCGGACCGTCAGCTCACCGAAGCCCTCCTCACGAAGAAAGTAAGCGCGGTGGCATACGAAACGGTGCAGGAAGCGGATGGTTCCTTGCCTATCCTTATCCCGATGAGCGAGATAGCGGGGAGGATGTCGGTGCAAGCGGGAGCACGTTACCTGGAAAAACCGAACGGGGGGAGCGGCGTTCTTTTGGGCGGGGTGCCCGGCGTGCCTCCCGGCAAAGTGGCGGTGCTGGGCGGCGGCATAGCGGGAACCAACGCGGTAAAGATGGCGCTGGGGCTTGGCGCGCGCGTGAAAGTGCTGGACCAGTCGCTGGCCCGTTTGCGGACGCTGGACGATATATTCGGCGGCGCGCTGGAGACCGTGCATGCCAACCCCCACACGGTGCGCGACGCGGTGGCACAGGCCGACCTGCTCATCGGCGCGGTGCTCATCCCCGGCGCGCGTGCGCCGCGGCTGGTGACGCGGAACATGGTGGCGGAAATGCGAAAAGGCTCCGTCATCGTGGACATATCGGTGGACCAAGGGGGATGCGTGGAGACCACCTGCCCCACCACGCACCACAACCCGGTGTACGAGGTGGAGGGAGTCATCCACTATTGCGTGACGAACATGCCGGGGGCGGTGCCGCGCACGTCCACCTTCGCGCTCACAAACGCCAACTTCCCGTATGCCTTTGAAATAGCGCAAAAAGGGCTTACAATGGCGGCGCGGGAAAATGACGCCCTGAAAAAGGGGATAAACACCATTAATGGAAATTTAACCTGTGAAAAAGTGGCAGGCTCCCTTGACATGCTCTATACTCCCTTGACGATATGATGCCAAAAACCCTGGGACGATTCGATGTGGTGGGCGAGCTGGGCCGCGGCGCCATGGGCGTCGTGTATAAGGGGATGGACCCCAAGCTCCAAAGGCCCGTGGCATTGAAGGTCATCCAGTTCGGCATGAGCAAGGACGACGCCGATCAGTTGCAGATAAAAGAGCGCTTTCTGGTGGAGGCGCGCGCGACCGGATCGCTCCAGCACTCCAACATCCTCACCATCTACGACGCTGGGGACGAAGGGGACCTTACCTACATCGCCATGGAGTTCCTGGAAGGGGGCAACCTCGAGGACAAGATCAAGGGGAGCAAATTCCAGGACTACGACGAGATCATAGACATCGCGCGGCAGATCGCCGAAGGGCTGGATCACGCGCATTCCAAAGGGATAGTGCACCGGGACATCAAACCGGCGAATATCATGATGGCGAACGGCACGGTCCCGAAGATAGCCGACTTCGGCCTCGCGCGGCTTTCCAATTCCACGCTCACCACCACTGGCACCGTGCTGGGCACTCCCAGCTACATGGCGCCGGAACAGATAAGGGGAAGGAAGGTGGACGGCCGCGCGGACCTTTTCGCGCTGGGGGTCATCTTCTACGAAATGCTCACCGGGGAAAAACCGTACGGCGGCGACAGCATCACCAGCGTCATCTACCGCGTGGTGAACGAGGAGCCGATACCGGTGCGGAAACTGAACATGGACCTGCCGGAACACATAGACGCATTCATGCAAAAAGCGCTGGCGAAGGAGCCGGGGCAACGGTTCCAGACCGGGCGTGAATTCGCCGACGCGCTCAAGGCGCTCCAAAAAGGGACGTTCACCGCCAATTGGGGCAATGCCGGGGCAACGCAGAAAATCCCGGCCTACGAGGAAACAAAAAAGATAGATCCGCAACAGCCCGCCCAAAAAGGCAAGGGGCTTATCATCGGCGGCGCTATCGCCGCGGTGGCGGTCATTGCCATTGCCGCCGTTTTTTTGATGGGCGGAAAAAAAGAGCAGGCATCCGCGCCGCAAGAACAGGCGGCGGTAGCTCCCGCCGCGCCGCAGGAGACCAAAAAAGGGCCGGAAAAACCCGTCAAGGAGCCGGTGAAGCCCGCGCCGCAGGCCGCCGCCCCGGCGAAAAAGGAACCGGCAAAAGCGGCGGCGCCCGCAAAGCAACCAAAAGCGGACGAGAAGACCGCCCTGCTTTCCATCTCCTCCAATCCTACGGGAGCGCGGGTGCTCCTCAACGGCAAGGCCCAAGGCTTCACGCCGCTGGTGAAAAAGAAATTCAAGCAGGATAAATACGAACTCAAGCTGGAGAAAAAGGGATACGCAACCTACGCCGAGAAATTCACGCTAAAAGACAACATGGAGATCAGCGCCACCCTGAAAGCCGGCGCGAAGGGCAAGGGGGAGGAAGAACCGAAAAAAGAAGGCGGGTTCATGGGGCTGATGAGTTCCGGAAACGGCACCCTTATCGTGAACGTGAAGCCGGGGGACTCGGTGACCGTGGACGGCATCGCCTACACCACCTCTCCGGTCGAAATAAAAGGGATCGTCGCCGGTAGCCACAACGTATTCGTCATCCGCAAGGGGAAAAAGCCATTCCTCAAAAGCGTGAACGTGAAGCCGGGCGAGACGGTCCGTGTGACCCCGGAATTCAAGTAATCCATCTTCCTTTTTGTAGCGGTCGCACATGGAAACATTTAACGAACTGATGCAGTCCGAACTGTTCGGCATAAAGGTGCAAACCCTATCCGTCAGCCTCGGCATCATCGCCGCCACGCTCATCATCCGGGGGTTCATCGCCAACCGCGTGATGGACCTGCTCTCCCGGCTGGCGGGAAAAACCGAAGTGACCTGGGACGACGAGGCGATAGAGGCCATCCGTCCGCCGTTCTCCCTGTTCATCCTGCTGTTCGGCGTCTGGTCCGCCCTGAAGATCCTGCCCCTGCCGGAAACGCCGTTCCACCTGCATTACGCCATCAACTCCGTTGCTCAGATCGGCATCGTTTTCATCGCGGCGTGGGCCGCCGTGCGGCTTACCGCCATCCTCGAAAACGAACTGAAGAAAAAGGCCGCCGACCCGGATTACTGGCTGGACACCCACCTGGTGCCGATCATCAGCATCGGCCTGAAGGTGGCCATCGGCATCGGCATCTTCATCACCGTGGCGCAAACGCTCGGATACTCGGTGAGCGCGCTGGTGGCCTCGCTGGGCATCGGCGGCGTGGCGGTGGCGCTGGCCGCCAAAGACACGCTGGCCAATTTCTTCGGGAGCGTGATGGTGATGACCGACAAGCCGTTCCGCATCGGCGACCTGGTGAAGGGGGATCATTTCGAGGGCGTGGTGGAGGAGATCGGCTTCCGCTCCACCCGCATCCGCACCGCCGAAAAAACGGTGCAGGTGGTGCCGAACGACAAGATAGCCTCCATGATCGTGGAAAACCTTGACCGGCGGAAAGACAAAGGCATAAACATGCGGCGCGTGAATTTCACGCTGGGGCTGGAATATGGCACCACGGCGGAGAAAATGGAGCGGTGCGTGAACAGTTTGCGCGACCTTCTGAAGGCGCGCCCGGACGTGAGCAAGGAGGGCCTCTTGGTTTATTTCACGGACTTCGGCCCCTCGTCTCTCAACATCCTTGTGCAGTACTTCATCACCACCACCGACTATCCGGAATACCTGCGCATAAAGCAGGAAATAAACCTCGCCATCATGCGCACAGTGGAGGAACTGGGAATCGCAACGGCCTTCCCCACGCAGACGATCCACCTGAAAAAATCGGAATAGGGCCGTTCTTTACCTTCCTCGTTCGTGCGGGCGTTTATCGGCCCGCTATCACTCCAGATCGCCCCAATTCGGACCGGTTTCCACCGAAACCTTTAACGGCACGGCGAGCGGCACCGTGGTTTCCATCACTTCCCGGATGGTATCCACCGCCTTCTTCGTCCCCTTTTCCGAAACCTCAAAAATAAGTTCGTCATGCACCTGCAAGAGCATTTTCGCGCCGTCCAGCCGCGCATCCATCGCCAGCATCGCTTTTTTCATGATGTCCGCCGCCGTCCCCTGCACCACGGTGTTCACCGCCATCCGCTCCGCCAGTTCGCGCGCCGTGCGGTTGGCCGAGCCGAGGTCCGGCAGGCTCCGCTTGCGCCCGAACATCGTATGCACGCATTTTTCCTTTCGCGCCTTTTCAATTGTTCCTTCAATAAATTCCCGCACGCCGCGGTAGCGCGCGAAGTAGCTGTCTATATATCCCTGCGCCTCGCGCCGCCCCACGCCCAGCTCCTGTGAAAGGCCGAACGCGGTTTGTCCATAAATGATGCCGAAGTTCACCGCCTTCGCCGCGCGGCGCATCTCCGGGGTCGGCTCGCCGGAAAGCCCGCCGAATATCTCGCGCGCGGTGCGGGCGTGGATGTCCTCGTCATGCGCGAACGATTCCCTCAGCAATGCGTCGCCGCTCAGGTGCGCCAGCACCCGCAGTTCCACCTGCGAGTAATCGGCGGAGATGAGCAGGTGTCCCGGCGCGGCGTGGAATGCACGGCGTATCTCGCGCCCCTCTTCGGTGCGGACCGGGATGTTTTGCAGGTTCGGGTCGGACGAACTCAACCGGCCGGTGGCGGTGGTGGTCTGGTTGAACGAGGTGTGTATGCGCCCGGTCTCCGGGTTCACCATCTCCGGCAGGGGATCAATATAGGTGGACTTCAGCTTGGTGAGCGTGCGGTGGCGCAACACCAGCGCGGGAAGCGGATGCTCCTGCGCCAGCGTTTCCAGCACCGCTTGGTCTGTGGAAGAGCCGGTCTTTGTCTTGCGCACCTTCGCCAGTTTCAGCTTGTCGAACAGAATGACCGAAAGTTGCTTGGGGGAGGCGACGTTGAACTCTTCCCCGGCGGCCTCGTAAATCTCACCTTCCAGCTTGTGGAGTTTATTCTCCAGATTGGCCGAATAGTCTTTTAATAACGGAATGTCGAGCAGGATGCCGTTTTGCTCCATCTTCGCCAACACCGGCACCAGCGGCATTTCCATTTCATGGAATAGTTTTTCCAGCCCTTCCTTCTTCAATTCAGCCCGCAGGACGGCGGTGAGCGAAAACGCCGCGTCGGCGTCCTCCGCGCTGTAGTCCGCGGCCTTGGCTATTTCCACCTTGTTGAACGGAATTTCCTTCGCCCCTTTGCCCGCCACATCTGCGTATTCCGTCATCCGCATCCCAAGGTATTTTTGCGCTATGTGCGAAAGATTGTGCCGCCGCTCTTCCGGGGCGCACAGGTAATCGGCCACCATCGTATCGAACGAAACCGGATGGAGCGCGATCCCCTCGTTGGCCAGGACGGTGAGGTCGTACTTCACATTCTGCCCGCACTTTTCGATGTGCGGGTTTTCCAGCAACGGCTTGAGGATTTTTAATGCGTCGTGTTTGGCGATCTGTTCCGGCGCGCCCTCGTAATCATGGGCCAGCGGGATGTAATACGCCTCCCCCTCCCGCATTGAAAGGGAAATGCCCACCAGTTCCGCCAGCATCGGCTCGGTGGAGGTGGTCTCGGTATCCACCGCGATCATTTTCGCCTCTTTCAGGCGCGCCGCCAGCGTCTTCAGTTCATCGAGCGTCAACACTGCATGATAGTCGCGCTTTTCCTCGCGCTTGGGCGTGGCGGCTTTTCCCAGTTCTTCCAGCATGGTTTTAAAGCCAAGCTCTTCGTACAGCGCGGCCACCGAATCAGTATCGGGGGTTTTCCACGATTCGCCGTCTATCTCCTGCGCGTGGCGGGTATCTATCTGCGCCAGTTTTTTGCACAAGCGGGCCAGGTCCGCGTTTTCGATGAGCGACTGCTTGAGCTTCGGCTTTGCGATCTCATCGGCGCGCTTCAACAGGTCATCCAAACTTCCGTACTGCGCGATGAGCGCTTGCGCCGTTTTTTCGCCGATGCCGGGAAC
>JACRGR010000008.1 GCA_016212275.1 Nitrospinota bacterium
CTCAATCGGCATCTCTTTCTCCTTATCCAGCAAAAATTCCAGCAGGACGATGGAATTGCGCACCACGATGCCGGATAGCGCGATGATGCCGATCATCGAAGTGGCCGACAGGTACACTCCGGTCAACGCGAACCCCGGCATTATTCCGATCATCGCAAGCGGTATCGCCCCCATGATGACCAGCGGAATGCTGAACGAGCCGAACCGCCCCACGAGGATGAGGTAGATGAACACCACCGCCACCAGCATCGCCATGCCGAGGTCGTACATCACATCCCATTGGAGCTTCCATTCGCCGTCCCACTTTATCCGGTAGCCTTCCGGCAGGGGGTTCTTCCAAAAATGGCGGAGCATGTCCACCACGGCGTAGGTCACGCCGCGCCCTTCCATCTCGCCGTACACATACACCACCGGCTCCAGGTTCCGGTGGTAGATAGGCTTCGCCAGTGTGCCGGGTTGGATGTCCACCAGTTCGGAAAGCGGCACCACGCCGCCATTCTCGCCGCTGGCGTATAGCCGGGCGAGGTCTTCCGGCCCTTTCCGGCTCTCTTCCCCGAACCGCAGGTTTATGCCCACCGGCAGTTTTGAATCGGTGACGTGCAAGGTGCTTACCGTCTTGCCTTCTATTCCCATGTACAGGTTGTCCACGATCTCGGCGGTGGAAACGCCGGAGAGCAGGGCCTTTTCCTTGTACACGCGGAAATAGTATTTGTTCACCGCGCTGGTCACGCTGTCGTCAATGTCGGTAACGCCTTTCGTTTGCCCGAACACTTTCCGCACCTCGCCCGCCAATTGCCGCTGGCCTTCATAGGTTGGCCCGTATATCTCCGCCACCACGGTGGAACGCACGGGCGGCCCCGGCGGGTCTTCCACCAGTTTCAGGTTGGCGCCGTATTTTGCCGCCAGCTTGTGAAGTTGTGGACGCAACGAATCAACGATCTCCTCCGACGAGCGGTCCCGCTCCTCCTTGGGTAAAAGGTTCACGCGGATGTCCGCCAGGTCTTCCTGATTGCGGAACGAGCCGCCGCGCAAAAGTCCGTTGAAGTCCATCACGGAATTGACGCCCGCGAATGTCTCGTAGTCCCTCACTTCCGGCACGGCATGAAGCACCGCTCCGACCTCCTTCATCAGTTCGTCGGTGCGGGCAAGCACGGTGCCGCTGGGCATATCCACCGTGACGAGGAAGGTGTTCTTGTTCGCCTTCGGGAGCATCCGGAACTTCACCAACTGGAATACGGGAAAGAGCAAGGCCAATACCAATACGCTCGCCACCGAGGCATACAATATCTTCCGCTTGCGCCCATCCCGCAGGAACGGAAGCACGGTCGCGCGGTAACGCCGGTACAGCATCGTTTCGTACAAGGGCGTTTGTACCTGGTGGGCCTGCGTTAGAAAGCGAGCGGCGGCCCACGGGGTGACGATGAACGCCACCAGCAGGGAGGCCAACATCGCCACCGGCACGTTCACCGGTATGGGCCGCATGTACGGCCCCATCATGCCGGTCACGAACCCCATCGGGATGAACGCCACGATGACGGTGAGGGTGGCCAGCACCGTGGGGGAGCCTATTTCGTGCACCGCCGCCACCGCCGAGGCGAACCGGTCGCGCGCGCCGTGGGCGAAGTGGCGGTGGATGTTCTCAACCACCACTATCGCGTCGTCCACCAGCAATCCGAGCGAGAGGATGAGCGCGAACAGCGTGATGCGGTTTATGGTCTGGCCGAGGAGCATCCCCACGCCGAGCGTGAAGAACAGGGTGAGCGGGATGGCGATGGCGACGATAAGCGCCTCGCGCTTGCCCAGCGCGAATGCCAAAAGCGCCACCACGATGACGATGGAGACGACAAGGTGGAACACCAGTTCGTTCACCGCGTGGTCCGCCTTTTCGCCGTCGTTGCGCGTGACCGCCACCTTCACCGACGGCGGTATGACGTTCCCTTTCAGTGTTTCAAGCCTCGCCAATATTTGATCCGCTATTTTCACCGCGTTCAGGCCGCGTTTTTTGGCCAGCGCAACGGTCACGGCGATCCGCTCCTCGCCGTTGGCCGCGCCGCCCGCGGGACCGAACCCGATGCGGGTGGCATGGACGACCTTTTCCATGCCGTCCGCCACGTCCGCGATGTCGCGCAGGTGTATCGCGCGCCGCCCGCTGGAAGCTACCACCACATCCCCCACCTCTTCGGCGGTGCGCAGGAAGTCTCCGGTCTCCACCTGGTATTTGATGGTGTTTTGGTCAAAGCTCCCCACGGGCAGGTTCGCGTTGGACGACTGTATCATCCGCGCGATCTGCGTGGCGCTTAGCCGGTACGCGGCAATCCGTTCCGGGTCCAGCGCCACGTCCACCTGCCGCCGCTGGCCGCCGATGACCTGCGGGTTGGCGGTGCCGGGGATGCGCCGAAGGATGTCCAGCACGTCCTCCCCCGTTTTCCGCAGTTCCCGCGGAGCCAGCGCGTCCGAATACAGCGTCACCGCCACCACCGGCACGTCGTCCACGTCTATCGGTTTAACGACCGGGTCCAGCGCGCCCGCCGGCTTTATGTCCATGTTCGACATCAGCTTGTCGTACAGCTTCACGAGCGAGGCTTCCTTGTCCTGCCCCACATAAAATTTAACGGTGACGATGGCCAACGAATCGCGCGCGATGGAGTACACGTCCTCCACTCCCGGAATTTCCCACAGCTTGGCTTCCAGCGGCTTTGCGATATGCTCCTCCACTTCCTCGGCGCTGGCGCCGGGGTACTGCACAAACACATTGGCCGCCGGAACGGTGATCTGCGGGTTTTCCTCGCGCGGAGTGGCAATGAGGGCGAACAGGCCGAAGAGCACCGTGCCCGCCATGATGAGAACCGTGAGGCGCGAATCAATGAAGTAACGGGCCATGCGGCCCGCGAGGTTCAGCCGTTTTCCCTGCATGGCGGGTCAGTCCCCGAACTCGGCCTTGCCGAACATGCCGGGATACACCCCCTTGCGCGGGGGCAACGATATTTCCACCGTGTACGAATGCGTCACCGGGTCGCCGGACGGGATGACCTTCGCCACCACCCCTTTCAGTTCCGCGCCGCCCAGCGCGTCTATCGTCACACGGGCCTTTTGCCCCGGCTTGATCGCGGTCACATCGCGCTCCTTCACCGCGGTGCGGAACTTCAGCCGCGAGTGATCCTCGATGACGAAAAGCGGCTGGCCGGGGGCGGTCATCTGCCCAACTTCCGCGCTTTTGTTTATAACCACGGCATCGAAGGGGGCGTTGATGTGCGTTTCATCCAGCCTGGTTTGCGCCAAGGCGACCGAGGCCTCGGCTGACTGCAAGCTGGCCCGGGCCACTTCCGCGTCCAGCGCCGCCTGATCCACCATGTCCTCGGAGACCGTTCTCTGCTCGAACAGGGCTTTCATCTTTGCTTCCATCTTTTTCTTATAAGAATATTCGGCATCGGCCCGCGCCAATGCCGCTTGCGCCGATAGCAGACCAGCGCGCCATTCGGCATCCGCGATGGAGAGCAGAAGGCCGCCCGCCTTCACCGTTTCCCCCTCTTCGCGCGTGACTTGTTCCACGCGCCCCATGATCTTGGCCGAAAGGGTGACGGCGCGGTTTGGCGCCACTACGCCGGTGGCGATCCTGCTCGCGGAAAGTTCCCGCGCCTGCGCGGTTCCCGCAAGGGCCAACACAAACACAAACAGGACGATCTTCATATTAACCAGTATGACGCTCTTTATCCGCTTCATGGGGGTATAGAGGCGTAAATCCGGAAAAGGGTGCAAAAAAGCATCCCCTCCCCAACAGCACGGAAAAATACCGGCGACCCTGATATAATAATAGCCGAGGACGGAAACTCGCAGATCGCGGACGGAAAAGGTGCCATATTTCCCTAAGTGGGTTTTTTGTGGGGTATGCGATGAAAATTCGGTGGACTTTCTTTCCTGTTATCTTTGCAATTCTGCTGTTGCCATTATTCCCTCCCGACGCCTCGGCTGAAAGTTTCGGGGCCGAGATCGCCGATCTTTCCGGCACGGTGAACGTCACCGCGAAAGCGGGCGCGGTCAAGGTGGCCGCCTCAAAAGGTTTAAAACTCGCTCCCGGCGACATGGTGGAGACCGCCAAAGGTGGCGAAGCGGAGATCATGTACGACGATGGCAACCTCACCCGGCTGGACGAGAACAGCCGCATGACCATAGAGAGACTGGCGATGGTTGAAGGGGGCGGACGCGAAACCGTCCTCAAACTTGAGATGGGCCAAATAAAAAATGCCGTCTCCAAATTGGTGAACAAACGCTCCAAATTCGAGGTGCATACCAAGTCCGCGGTGGCGGGCGTGACCGGCACCCCGCCGTGGGTGGTGGGGCTTGCCGGGAAATTGGAAAACCCTTCCACCGAGGTTGACCTCCTGGGGGATGCAGGGGAACCCGGAGAAGTGTTCGTAGAGGGAAAAGGCGGCCTTGGCCGGCAGGTGCTCAATTCGGGAACGCGCTCGGTTGTTCCCCCCGGTTCCCCTCCTTTGTCCCCCTTTAAGATCAGTTCCGACCGGATGGAAATGCTCAAGCATAAGATGCAATTCAAAACCCCGGAAGGACTGCGCAAACAAAAACGGCAAGACCTGGATAAAAAAAGCGGCGTGGAACAACCGTCTGAAAAAGCGCCGGAACAACCGAAAGAGGCCAGCGCTCCTACCCCTCCAGCGCCCGCACCCATACCCGCGCCTATGCCCGCTCCAATCCCGGTCCCCGTGCCTGTTCCAGCGCCTGACCTGACTGGCGCCGCGGCGGCGGGCGCCGCCGGACTTGCCGCCGGTGTCGGAGTGGCCGCCGGAACGGCTATCGCCAAGGCCCCCGCGGCCCTGATCGGCGGCGGCTCGAAAGAAAAAGAGGAAAAACCGGCGCCCGTGATCGTGGCCCCGGTAAAACAGGAAGAACAAAAACCGCAACCGCCGCCGGTGGTTGCCCAAGTGGCCGAAAAACCCGCCACTCCTCCCCCCGCGCCCGCGGTAACGGCGGTGGCTCGGCCCCAGACCGCCGCGGTGGCACGCCTCCAATTCACCGGCGGGGCGCGGCATTCCATTTACCTCAAAGCGGATGGCTCGGTTTGGACTTGGGGATACAACAACCAAGGGGAACTGGGCGACGGCACGGACGACGAGCGGCTGATCCCCGTCCGGGTAAAAGGTCCCGGCGGACAGGGAAAACTCACCTCCATCCTTTCGGTGGCGGCGGGCGCATTCCACACACTGGCGGTGAAAGCGGACGGCACCGTGTGGACCTGGGGATATAACGACGATTACCAGTTGGGAGACGGCACGGACGACGACCGGCTCTCTCCCGTGGTGGTAAAAGGGCCGGGCGGCAAAGGAACGCTGGGGAATGCAGTGGCGGTTGCCGGAGGCGAACGGCATACGCTGGCGCTGAAAGCGGACGGCACGGTGTGGGCCTGGGGGTACAATGACGACGGCCAACTGGGGGACGATTCGGATGACGACCGTAAAACCCCCGTGCAGGTGAAAGGGCCGGGCGCGCAGGGAGAACTGGACGGCATAGTGGCGATCGCGGCGGGCGCCAGCCACTCGATCGCGCTGAAGAACGACGGCACCGTGTGGGCATGGGGCAAAAACACGCAGGGACAGCTCGGCGACGGAACGGCCGAGGACCATGAAACCCCGGTGATAGTGAAAAACCTCGAAGGGATCATCGCCATCGCGGCGGGCGCGAATCATTGTGTCGCGCTGAAGAACGACGGCACCGTTTATACCTGGGGCAAGAACGACGCCGGACAGCTTGGCGACAAGTCGGTGGCGAACCAGCTCGCCCCCGTGCCGGTGAAGGTGCTCAGCGGCATCACGGCCATCGCCGCCGGATCGGCCCACTCGGTGGCGCTGAAGAACGACGGCACCGTGTGGACCTGGGGGAACAATTTCAGCGGCCAGCTTGGCATCAGCCAAGGGGTGAACACCATCCGCACCGTGCCGGTATTTGTGGACGGCCTGCTCCATGTGGCGGCCATTGCGGCGGGGGGTGAACACACCCTCGCGATAAAGAGCGACGGCACACTGTGGTCATGGGGCAAGAACGACAACGGGCAGTTGGGAGACGGCACGGACGACGGCAGGCCGCTCCCCGTTCAAGTAAGCGGGATGTAGCGGGCGCGGCCCGCTTTACAGCTGTGCCGCCGTGCGCTCCGGGCCGCGCCCGGCTAGCCGTCTATGCAGTCGAGCGGCTTGGGAAGGCCCGCTATCTTCGTCCCCTGCAACGCGGGACCGCGGGGGAACAGTTCGTACAGGTATTTCCGGCTCGATTTTTCAGGGCCGTACTTTTTTGCCATTTCCTTCATCAGTATCTTGACCATCGGGGATATGCGGTATTCATGATAGAAATGGCGCAGGAAGTTGACGATCTCCCAATGGTGCTCGTTCAGCGCCAAGCCTTCCTCTTTCGCCAGGAACTCCGCCACGGCGTTGTCCCATTTCGCGGGGTCGAGCAGATACCCCTCGTCGGTGGTCTCGTACGTTTTTCCGCTAACGGTTATTGAATGCATATACACCTCCCGGAAATCCTGCAAATATTATAATCCCGCGCGGGTCAATCCAGATGTTCTTTTATTATGTACAGCGGTTTCTTGTGGCTGTGCCGCAAAAGCGCGGACACCTTTTCGTTTATCAGCGCCAGCGCGCCGCACGTCAGCGCGCAAAAAGCGAAAAGAAACGGAACCAACAGCCACACCGCCCCCGCCAGGCCGTCCGAAGCGATCCGCACGGCGGCATATACGCCGCTCGCGGCGAAAAGCATCGCCGAAAACGCCGCCATTATCAAAAGCGCGGCGGTGATCACCGGCTTTTGCGTGGTATGGACCACCAGGTCCAACCCCAGTTGGAGAAGACGCATGAAATTGTAGTGCGATCTTCCCGCCAGCCGTTTACGCTCCTGTATTTGCACCTCCACATACGGCACGCGCTTGGCCGCGATGTAGGTGGTGATATGCTTCAGGTAGCCCGGCGAGTCCGCCAGCTCGTCCACGAACTCCCGGCGGAACGCGTTGAGCGCGCACCCGTAGTCGTGCAGGGGACGCTGGAGCAGACGGTTGCGGAGCGCGTTGAACATGCGCGAGGGCAACTGCCGCGTGAAGAACCCGTTTTCGCGGTTGACCCGCCAGCCGAACGCCGCCGCGTTCCCCTCCTTCGTTATTTTTTCCACGAATTGCGGGATGTTCGCGGGGTCGTTCTGCCGGTCGGCGTCCATCGTCACGATGATTTCGCCCCGCGCGGATTGGTAGCCCGCCATGAACGCCGCCTGCTGGCCGAAATTGTCGTTGAACTGTACGATCTTTATCCGCCGGTTGCGCTCCCGCCTCTCCTTGAGAATGGCAAAGCTTTGGTCCCGGCTCCCGTCATCCACGAACACCGCCTCGTAATCCATGTCCTTAAGCGCGGCTTCCAGCTCATCCAAAAGCGCGGGCAGATTTTCCGCTTCGTTGTACACCGGGATGACGACGCTTATCAATGGCCGTTGGTTCATATTTTCCTTTTCACTTGGTATCGGAAAAGATGGCCGGATAATGAGGCGTCACGGATAATGAACAATTTCTTGCCGTCCGCCAGCACCTCGGCGGGCAAAGGGTGGCTAAGGAAAAAGTGCATCCCCGTCCCATACCCATACGCGCCGGAATTGAGTATGGCGATAACGTCCCCCACCGCGAGGCGCGGCAATTCAAGCGGCAGATCGGACTGGTCCAGCGTCGTGCATAGCGGCCCGCCGATGACATACCGCTCCTTGCGCCCTCCCCTGCCGCGCACGAGCACCGCCGGGAACTCCCGGCTCACCCGGAACGGCAAAAGCGCGTGGTGGATGCCGCCATCGGTCAGCGCGAAGTTCGTGCCGCGCATTTTTTTCAACGCCACCACCTTTGTCACATACACCCCCGCCGGCCCCATCAGGTAGCGCCCCGGCTCGATGTGGCATCGGACGTTGCCGATCTCCCGCGCGATAAGGCGGTCGAGTTTCGCCAATCCGCTTTTAAATCGGGCGAGGTCGAATTCCACATCGCCGGATTTGTATGGGATGCCAAGCCCCCCGCCGAAATTGAGATAGATGGGGTGAAACGAGTATTTGCGGCACACTTCCGCCACATGGCGGACAAACCCTTCGCCCCCTTTTAGCCACGTTTGGGGCGTACGCACCTGCGTCCCCATGTAAATATGGAACCCGGTTATAGCCAGGTTTTTGTACTTCCCGCGTTCCGCCACTATCCGTTCCGCGTCCTCCGGCGAGAAGCCGAATTTATCCCTGCCACCTGTCATGATACGCCCCGCCGATTCATGGGCCAGGTGCAGATCGAGGTTGAGGCGCAAGGCGACGTTCAGCTTTTTGCCAAGCGCGTTCAAAGCGGCGAGTTCCGTCTCCGTTTCCGCATGTATCATATATGGCGGGTTTTTCTTGATGACCGCCAATTCCTGCTCACCTTTCACCGGGCCGGAAAGCGCCATGCCGCTCCCCTTGAACCCCGCCTTCAGGCAGGCCAGCATCTCCCCGGCGGATGCGCACTCCGCCACCGCTCCCAGCGCTCGGTATACCTCCAGCACCGCCACGTTCGGGTTCGCCTTCGCCGCGTAGAATAGCCGCCACCCCTCCGGGAGCGCCTCCCGCAGGGCCGTGTACCGCGCGCGGATGACCTCCGCGTCGTAGAGGTAAAACGGGGTGGGGACTTTCGCGGCGGCCAACCGGAGCGCCGCCGGACGGATGACCGGTTTGTTTGGCAAGGCGGTCAGATGGATTTCGTATCCACAAGCGTGACCAGCCGCTCGATCTCCGGCTTGGTGATGAAGTCCACCGCACCCAGCGATGCCCACTTGACCCGGTTTTCCTTTGAGACCATCGAGGAAAAGACCACAATCGGCACATCCCTCAACTGTTTGATGGCCTTCAGCTTGGTCAGCAGGTGCAGGCCGTCCATCTGCGGCATTTCCACGTCGGTGACGATCAGGTTCACATAGCGGTTGATGGGCAGTTTCCGCCGCTCCGCGTCTTCGGCGATGTTGGACAGCTTTTTCAGCGCCTCCACACCGTTGGACGCGGAAAACACGCGGTACCCCGCCTGTTTGAGCAGTTCCACGATCTTCTTGCGGATGAAGTTGGAGTCCTCGGCGATGAACACCGTCTTGCCGGAACGGGAGGCGGACTTCCTGATGGTCGTTTTATCGAAACTCACCTCCGGGTTCATCTCCGCCACGATACGCTCGAAATCGAGGAGCATCAGTATTTTTTCGTCGAACTTCACGATGCCGGTCACGCACTCGCGCTCCGCCTGGTTCATCAGGCCGGAGGGGGATTCCACTTTCTCCCACGAAAGGCGGTGGATGCGCGCCACGGAATGGACAAGAAAGCCGGTGACGACGGTATTGAACTCGGTGATGATCACGCGGTCGCCGCGGTTATCCGGATCGGCCTTGTTCAGCCATTTCGGGAGGTCAATGATCGGGATGATGCGCCCCCGCAGGTTGATGACCCCAACGATGGTTGGGTTCGTGCGGGGGACCTCCGCGAACCTTTCAGGGCATTTGATGATCTCGCGCACTTTGGCGACGTTCACGCCGTAAAAGCCCTGCCTGAGTTCCCCTTTTTCGTCCTTCTGGTTTATCTGGAACTCGACTATCTCAAGCTCGTTCGTGCCGCTTTCCAGCAATATCCCGGTCTGGGCCATTGTGCCTTCCCCCTCCTGTATGGAGACTAGAATCTACCCTATTGGACGGGCATTTTCAAATTTCAGGCGGAAATGGGGGAATCAATGGCTCAAGCGTCCTCACGAGGGCGGGAATACCTGTCTGGGTCAGTTCCCATAATTTATCCTGCTTGATGTCGCCATAATCGTGGACAAGCACATTACGTTAGGCGATCATCCCGCTCCAGGGAATTTCAGGATGGTCCTCTTTGAACGATGTGGACACCCTGCGGGACGCCTCACCGATGAGTTCAATATTGCGTTCAACAGCCGACTGGAGCAAATCGCTGGAAAGGTAGTCGTGATATCGTTTCCCTTTGACGAATTCGATGACCTTTTTTCCCGCCTCCAGCATATCCAGGAGGTAAGCGGGATCCCTCTTATCCATTGGCATGGATAGTTTCCCTGGTAGTCAGAATTTCATGGCGGCGGAAGGGATTTTTAAGCCATTTTTTCTCCACCAGATCCACCTCCCTGCCGAAGATACCCTTCAGTTCCTCCTTCATTGCCACGATGTCCAAAAGGCTCCATTGAGACCTCTCCTCGAAGGTAACGAGAACATCAACGTCGCTGTCGGGCCTGAAATCCTCGCGCAAGACGGAGCCGAATAGGGAAAATTCGGTGATCTTCCACTTCCGGCAGAAACCGGCAACTTTTTCGTTCGGGACATCTATCCGTATGTTCGCCATCCGATACCCATACTAGCAAAGTATCCAGCCAAATGCCCTTCCGGCGGCTACCCCCGCCCAATACCGGTGGTTTTTTCCAAGTTACCATCGGAGGGTAGAGCAGGTAGCGCCTCTAAAGTGGGCGCGGATATGCCTTCCGGGACAAGATGCCGCAGGCGCAGGTTCACCAGCGCCAGCGCCAATATCTGCGCCAGCCGCCGCAGGTAATCGGTGGCGGCCCCCTCCTGGTAGCGCACCGGGTCGTTGCTCCCCAAGTTCAGCGTGCCCACATACGCGCCGTCGTACACCAGAGGGATGAGCGCCTCGGAGCGTATCCGCTTCAGTTCGCGGATGCCGAAAAAGTGCACCGAGCCGTGTTCCAGCCTGCCGCGCAAAACGGGGCCGGAATGCATGGAAAATATTTCCCCCAGCTTTTCGGACGGCAGAAAGAACAGGCGGTCCGCCGTGAGCGACGGGATATGTTGCGGCGCCACCGCGGGCATAAGCTGGCGGAAATCGTCCGACAGGCAGAAGGTGGCGGAGGAGATGCCGAACCATTCCTTGATCGCCGACGACACGCGCGCGACAAGGTTCTCCAAGTCGCCGCATTGCAGTACCAGATCCCCCATCTCGTCTATTTTCTGCTGTATCTCCGCGTTGCGCTTCGAGGTGGTGATGAGTTGCTTGAGGTTGTTCCGCAATACCATCACGTCCCTGCGCAGGGTGGTGTTGCTAATCTTGCTGGCCAATACGAGGTTGCGTTTATTCATGTTCGCCCCGCTCCCTTAATCGGCCTGCCGGTGGCGGATGAACGCCGGGATGTCCAGTTCCTCGGCGAAATCGTTGATGTCCAGCGCCACCAGCGTTTTCTTGTCCACCATTTTCCCGTTGTACGGTATCTGCGATATGGTGGCTTTTTGCGCCATCGGCTTGGGCGCGGCAACCTGGGCCGACTCCACCGTGATGGGCGCGGACGCCGGAGTGGCCGCCATTGGCGCGGGCGGGACCGCGGGCGCGACAAACGTGCGCGCCGGTTCTTTTTCCGCCGCGCCGCCGTGATTGAACCCCGTGGCGATGACGGTGACGAACAATTCATCCCTCAGCGATTCGTCTATCACCGCGCCGAAGATCACCTGCGCGTCGGGATGCGCCCCTTTCTGTATTTCCATCGCGGCGTCGTTCACGTCGAACAGGGTCATGTTCTCGCCGCCGGTGATGTTGATGAGTATCCCCCTGGCCCCTTCGATGGACGTGTCTTCCAGCAAGGGGGAGTGGATCGCCTTTTGCGCCGCCTCGCGCGCCCGGTTTTCGCCCGTGCCGATGCCGGTGCCCATGAGCGCCTGCCCCATTTCGGACATGATGGTCCCCACGTCGGCAAAGTCCACGTTCACCAGTCCTGGAACGGTGATGATGTTCGATATGCCCTTCACCGCGTTGCTCAGCACCTGGTCGGCGGTCTTGAACGCCTCGGTGAGGGTGGTCTTCTTATCCACCACGCCCAGCAGGCGCTGGTTCGGGATGGTGATGAGGGTATCCACCGACTTGCTGAGTTCGCTCAGGCCGGTCTCCGCCTGCCGGCCCCGCCGCATGCCCTCGAACATGAAGGGCTTGGTGACCACGCCCACGGTGAGGATGTTCATGCTTTTCGCCAGCGACGCGATGATGGGTGCCGCCCCCGTGCCGGTGCCGCCGCCCATGCCGGCGGTCACGAACACCATGTCCGCCCCTTCCAGCATCGCGCGGATGGCCTCGGCGTCTTCCATCGCCGCTTTTTTGCCCACTTCCGGGTTCGCTCCGGCGCCCAGGCCGCGCGTGAGCGCGCTACCGATCTGCATCTTCACCGGCACGCGCGATTTGGCCAACGCCTGCGCGTCGGTATTGCACACGATGAACTCCACGCCGTTGATCGCGTAGTCCATCATGGCCGCCACGGCGTTGCACCCGCCGCCGCCAACGCCCACCACCTTTATCTTGGCGTTGGAATACTGGTCCTTCGAAAAATCGAAGGCCGGCTGTATCGAATCCCCCATTTTTTCCTTGTCGAACACCATACCTTTTACCCCTAAAAAAATTGTTAATATTTTTTTATTACTTCATCCTCAAAAGAAGTCCTCTATCCACCCCTTCATTTTGTCCGTGATATTGTTAAACATGTTGCGCCCCTTGATCGGCTTCGGCTCGCCGCTCAACTTCTGCAGACGGTGGCCGAACAGCAGAAGGCCGACCGCCGTGGCATACTGCGGCGAGTTCACCACGTCCACCAGGCCGCCCACCCCTTTCGGATTGCCGCGCCGCACCGGCAGGCCGAACACGCGCTCCGCCACGTCGGTTATCCCTTCCAGCATCGCCGTGCCGCCGGTGATCACCAGGCCGGACGGGATGACCCCCAGATACCCGCTGGTCTCCAGGTCGCGGTGGATCATCTGAAATATCTCGTCCACGCGCGGCTCGATGATCTCGCTCAGCACGTTCCGGCTGATGATGCGCGGCTCGCGCCCACCCATGCTCGGTATCTCCACCTGTTCGTCGCGCTTGACCAGCGTGCTCAACGCGCACCCGTACTTGCGCTTTATCTTTTCCGCTTCCGCCTGCGGGGTGCGAAGCCCTATCGCCAGGTCGTTCGTGATGTGGTTGCCGCCGATGGCGATGACCGACGTGTACCGCACCGAGTCCTCGGCGAACAGCGCCAGGTCCGCCGTGCCGCCGCCGATGTCCACCAGCGCCACTCCCAGATCGCGCTCATCGGTATCCAGCACCGATTCCGCCGAGGCCAACTGCTCCACGATAATGTCGTCCACGTCCAGCCCCGCGCGGTTCACCGAACGCACGATGTTCTGCGCCGACGTCACCGCGCCGGTGATGACGTGGATGCGCGCCTCCAGCCGCACGCCGGACATGCCGCGCGGCTCCTTGATGCCGCTCTGGCCGTCCAAAATGAACTGCTGGGGGATGACGTGGATCACCTCGCGGTCCAGCGGGATGGCAACCGCCTTGGCCGCCTCTATCACCCGCTCCTTATCCATTTCCGTGACTTCCTTGTTCTTCACGGCGATGATGCCGTGGCTGTTGAACCCCTTGATGTGGCCCCCGGCGATGCCGACGTAGGCGGATTCGATCTCCACGCCCGCCATCAGTTCCGCCTCTTCCACGGCGGACTTGATGGACTCCACCGTGCTCTCGATATTCACCACCACGCCCTTGTTCAGGCCCTTGGAGGGATGGGTGCCAATGCCGATGATGTCCAGCCCGCCCCCTTCGCCCACTTCGGCGATGACGCAACAAATCTTCGTCGTGCCGAGGTCGAGGCCCGTTATCACCTGTTTTTCCTTTTTCGCCATGCCATCACCCCCTGTGATCGTTACCGTCTCTCGACGGCTGGTTATCGCCCCGGATGCCCACCACCTGGTCCCTGAACGACAGGTCCCAGCCGATGAAACGCAGGCCCATATCACCCGATATGTCGCGCGCGCTCAGATACTCGTAAAACTTCTCCTCCCACAGTTCCTTGTCCGGGCCGAACCGCAGGAAAAGCCCTCCGGCGGTATGCACCTCGATCCGCTCCGGGTTGCCAACGTCAACGCTCGTCGGCCTGTCGCCATACTTCGTGTCCAGCGCGAAGAGGCTTGTGATACGTTCCACGTCGGCCAGCCGGGGGTCGGTGATCCGCTCCCCCGCGACGCCCGCGCCGGAAAGCCCCCGAATGAGGAACGAGGCGTTCGGTCCCGCGGCCTCTTCGATGAGGACGTTCTTCGCGTCCATCTGAAACAGCTTACCGTTCACAAACACCGCGGACGCGGGCTTGCGCTCCACCACGGTCACTTCCGCCGTATCGGGCAATTTCAGGCGGATGGACACGGTATCCACTTCCGGGAACTGCTCCAGCATTTGCGTGGCGCGCTCGATGTCCCGCGTGAAGATGTTGCCGGACAACAGCGGCGCGACAATGCCGCGCACATGCCGCTCGTCCAGCTTGTGCAACCCGGCAACGGTGATGGTCTTCACCGTGAAGTACCGGATACCGCTAATGGACTTGTACAGCACCACCGCGCCCGCAACGGCGGCGGAGGTGAACAGCAGGACCAGCAGGAGCTTTCCCGCCGCCTTGAGCCTTTGCCGCGGTTTCACGCGGTTCTGCGCGGACGGCTCGGTAAAGCGGCCCCGCAGGCGTGTGCGGCCAATGGTCCTGTTCGCGTTCGTCACGGCGATCATGGTAAAAAATTCCCCATAAGTTTTATTTCCCGTTCAAGCCGGATGCCGGTCTTTTCCAGCACCGCGGCCTCCACCGTTTCAATAAGCTCCTTCACCTGCGCGGCGGTGGCGTTCCCCAGGTTCACGATGAAGTTTGCGTGTTTTTCGCTCACCTGCGCGTCCCCCACGCGAAGCCCTTTCAGCCCCAGGCCGTCTATGATCTTTCCGGCATGCCCCCCCGGCGGGTTCTTGAACACCGAACCGGCGGAGGGCAATTCCAGCGGCTGGCTGTTTTTGCGCGCCTCGTCCCATTCCTTCATCTTCCCCAATATCTCTTTCGGCGCGCCATGCGCCAGGCGGAACGTGGCGGAAACCACCACCGCCCCTTCCGGCAACGCGCTGGACCGATACGAAAGCCCCAGGTCCGCCGCCGCCACATCCTCGAAACGGCCATCCACCAACAGCCGCGCGCTCGTCAGGCAGTCCTTCACCTCCGCGCCGTGCGCCCCGGCGTTCATCACCACCGCGCCGCCCACCGAACCGGGAATGCCGAAAGCGAACTCCAGGCCGCCCATGGACGAACGGTACGCCCAACGCGAAAGCGCGGTAAGGGAATATCCCGCGCCCGCCGTCACCAGCGCCGCGCCGCCGCCCGCTATGGCGCATCCCACGTCGTCGAACGCCTCCATCGAAATAACGGCAGGCACTCCGGCGTCGGCGACCAGCAGATTGGACCCGCCGCCAAGTATCCCCGCGCGCGGATAATCGCGCACCGCCGCGGCAAGCTCTTCCTCTGTCCGGGGCGCGGCGAATATCGCCGCTTTCCCGCCGATGCGGAATGTGGTCAACCGGTCCATCGGCTCGTCTTTCTTAATCATTCTTTACGAATGCCTCCCCTTGTTTGTACACGTCGCCCGCTCCCATCGTGAGCAGGATGTCGCCTTCCTTCAGATGGCTTTTCAGCCACCCCTGCACGCCATCCACGCTTTCCAGGCACGTCACGTCCGGGTGGCCGGTGGCCTTCACCCCGTCGGCGATCTGTCCGGCGCTGACCCCTTCTATAGGCGATTCCCCCGCCGCGTAGATCGGCATGAGCGCCAGCACGTCGGCATCGGCGAACGCGCCGAAGAATTCCTCCAGGCAGTCGCGCGTGCGGGTGTAGCGGTGCGGCTGGAACAGCGTTACCAGCCGTTTTCCCTTGTGTCCTTCGCGGATGCCTTTTATCGTCGCGCGTATCTCGGTGGGGTGATGCCCGTAGTCGTCTATCACCATTACGCCATTCCTCGTTCCCTTGGGTTCCGAGCGCCGCCCGATGCCGGAAAACTTTTTTAGCGCGTCGGCGGCGGTGCGGAAATCAATGCCGAGCAGGAGCGCCACCTGTATCGCCGCCAGCGAATTGAGCACGTTGTGCCTGCCGGGGATGTGCAGTTCCACGCGCCCCAGCTCGCCGTCCTTGTCCGACACGGTGAACGCGGAGCCAACGCCCTCCAGCACCGCGTAATCGTGCGCCATCAGGTCGCACGCCTTGGAGAACCCGTAGGTGATGAACCGCTTGTTCATCCTCGGAACGAAGGAGCGCAGGACCGGGTCGTCGCCGCAGGCCACGGTGGCCCCGAAGAACGGCACCTTGTTGCAGAACTGGTAGAACGCCTTCTCGATGTTCTCCACCGTCTTGTAATGGTCCAGGTGTTCCGCGTCTATGTTCGTCACCACCGCGATGGTGGGGGAAAGGGTCAGGAAGGAGCCGTCGCTTTCGTCCGCCTCCGCCACCAGGTATTCCCCTTTGCCCAGTTTCGCGCCGGACTCGAACCGCTTCACGCGTCCGCCGATGATCGCCGTGGGGTCGAGTCCCGCTTCGGAAAGCACGGTGGCGACGAGTGTGGAGGTGGTGGTCTTGCCGTGCGCGCCGGCCACGGCAATCCCTTCCTTCATCCGCATAAGCTCCCCCAGCATTTCGGCGCGGGGGATCACCGGTATCTTGCGTTCTCGCGCGGCCACCACTTCCGGGTTCTCGCGGCTGACGGCGGAGGAAATAACGATCACCTCGGCCTCGCCGATGTTTTCCGCCGCGTGGCCGATGGCGATCTTCGCCCCCAGCCCTTCCAGCCTTTTCACCGTGTCGGAGCGCGCCAGATCCGAGCCTTGCACCAGATGCCCCATGTTCACCAAAATCTCGGCGATGCCGCTCATGCCGGAGCCGCCGATGCCCACGAAATGAATTTTCCGTTGCCGCTTGAAGCTCACGCGCCCTCCAGCATAGTCACGATGTCGCGCCCGATACGTTGCGCCGCGTCCGGTTTCGCCGCCACTTGCGCACCGGCGGACATTTTTCGCAAGGCTGGCCCGTCCGCCAGCAGTTCTTGCACCGCGGTGGCCAGTTTCGGGCCGCTCAATTCCGTATCAGCAACAACCAGCGCCGCGCCCGTTTCCGCCATCGCTTTCGCGTTGAGCTTTTGGTGTCCCCCCGCGCCGGGGAACGGCACCAGCACGGCGGGAAGCGCGGTAAGCGCCAGTTCGGTGCAGGTGGAAGCCCCCGCGCGCGCCACCGCCAGATGCGCTTTGCGCATCAGTTCCGCCACATTGTCGAAAAACGGGGCGACCACCGCGCCGGGCATTTCCCGCGCGTAGGCGGCCTTCACTTCCTCCGCGTCCCCCGCGCCCGTCTGGTGATAAACATCCAGCGGCTCGTTTTTCAAAAGCGGCAGGGCCGCCATCATCGCCCGGTTGATGGAGCGCGCCCCCTGGCTTCCGCCCATCACCAGCAGGGTTTTGCGCGGGGCGGCGAAATCCCGGTCCGCCGGGGGATAAAATCCGCTCCGCACCGGGTTCCCCGCCGTCACCACATCCACTCCCGGCAACCATTTGCCGGAACCGGCGAACGTGGCGTACACCCGCCGGGCTTTCCCCGCCAGTTTGCGCGTCACCAATCCCGGATACACGTTCTGCTCAAGCAGGAACAGCGGCACCCCGGAGAAGGCCGCCACAAGGCACGACGGGCCGGAAGCGTATCCGCCGCACCCGATCACGGCGTCCGGGCGGAACGCGCGCACCGTTTTGACCGCATTCAGCACCGCGGACGGCAACATGAAAAGCGCCTTCATCAAATTCAACTTATCCTTCCGGTCAAACCCGCGCACTTCTATCCCCACAAACTCGAACCCCGCCGCCGGAACCGATCTCGCCTCCGGCCCCGCGGAGCTACCCACGAACAATACGGTATGCCCCATCTTTTTCAGTTCCCCGGCAAGCGCCAGCGCGGGAAAAATGTGCCCGCCCGTGCCGCCCGCCGTCACCAGCAGTCTCATCCCCCGCTCCGTCAGGTCTTGTACTGCGAAACATTCAGCAGTATCCCCACGCTAATAAGCCACATCACCAGCGCCGATCCGCCCAGCGAAATAAACGGCAACGGCAACCCTTTCGTCGGCAATAGCCCCGTGGCCACGCCGAAGTTCACCACCGCCTGCATGCCGATGCTGGCCGTGATGCCGGTGGCCAAGTACATGCCGAACGGGTCCGGCGCTTTCATCGCGGCCCGGAACCCCAGATAAACGAAAATGATGAAGAGCAGGACGATGAGCGCGCACCCCAAAAAGCCGAATTCCTCGCCGATGATCGAGAAGATGAAATCGGTGTGCGCGTCCGGCAGGAAAAAGTTTTTTTGTTTCCCCTGCCCCAGCCCCGCGCCGAAAATGTGGCCGTTCCCCAACGCCACATAGGACTGGATTATCTGGAACCCGGTGTCGGAGGGATCGGCCCACGGGTCGAGGAACGAGAGGATGCGCCGCCTGCGGTAATCCACGTTGAGCACCGCGATGTACAAAAACGGCAGGAGCATCAGGAACGTGCCGAGGATATAGCGGAACCGAATGCCGGAAACGAAGAACAACGTGAAGACCACCAGCGAGGCGATAAGCGACGTGCCCATGTCCGGCTGGAGGAGGATGAGCACAAAGCAGATGCCCAGCGCGATGGCGTTCGGCATATAGCCGGTCACAAAATCCTTCAGCCGCCCCGCGCTCTCTTTCTTCACGAGGAAGTGCGAGAACGCGATGATGAGCGCCAGCTTGGCGAACTCCGACGGCTGGAACGTGAACCCGCCCACGGCGATCCACCGCCGCGCGCCGGACACTTCCTTGCCGATGCCGGGGATGAGCACCATGAACAGGAGTATGAGCGATAGAAGGTACAGGTACGGCGCCAAGTCCGCCAGCTTGCGGTAATTGATGCGCATGGCCACCGCCATCCCCGCGAACCCGATGAGCGCCCAGATCATCTGCCGCTTGAGGAAGTAGGCCGGATCGCCGTAGCGGGTGCCAGCCACCGTGCCGCTGGCGGAGAAGATCATCACCATTCCCACCAGCACCAGCGCGACGGCGCAAAACAGTATCCGCCAATCCGGCTCAAGCTTTTTGGGCATTGGCGCCTCCGTTCGCGGACAGGTTTTTCACGGCCTGGCGGAATTTATCGCCGCGGTCGAGGTAATCGCGGAACATATCGAAACTGGCGCACGCGGGGGAAAGCAGTACCGTATCCCCCCGGCAGGCGCGCGCGGCGGCTATGCGGACCGACTCTTCCATGCTGGCGGCGCGCACCACGTCGGCATACCCCGCAAGCGCGGCGCCTATCTTGTCCGCCGCCTCGCCGATGAGTATGACGGACGCCTTTTTGCGTTTCACGAGATCGGCCAGCGGAGCGTAATCGCTTCCTTTGTCCAGCCCGCCCAGTATCACGACCACATGCCCGTCCATGCCGTCCAGCGCCTTGAGCGTGGAACCCACGTTCGTCCCTTTGGAATCGTTGACGTATTTCACACCCGCCGTTTCCGCCACCAGTTCCAAGCGGTGCGGCAACGCCTCGAACCGGAACAGCGCGCGGGTGATGGCGGCCACGTCGGCCCCGGCGGAAAAAGCGATGGCGCAGGCGGCCAGGGCGTTCTCCAGGTTCGCCCTGCCCACGATCTTCAGGTCCTTGGCATCCCCCACCGACCACGACTCGGAGTTGTGGACAATGACTATGCGCCCGTTATTGGCGAACACCCCTTCTTTCAACACCCGTTGGGCCGAAAACGGGAACACCCGGCATGGCGCCCTTTCCACAAGCTTGGCGGCCTCTTCGTCGTCCAGATTCAGCACGCATACATCGTTGCCGCGTTGCAGGTCGAAGACGCGGCATTTGAGTCGAATGTACTCTTCCATCGTGCCGTGGCGGTCCAGGTGGTCCTGCGTGATGTTCAGGATGGCCGACACGCGCGGCTTGAACTCCGTTACCCCCTCAAGCTGAAAGGAACTGATCTCCGCGACCACCCGCACGTCCCGCTCGAACACCGCATCCTCGCCTATCACCGCGTTGCCGATGTTTCCGCAGACCACGCTCTCGAGTTTCGATTCGTTCATCATCGCCCCCACCAGCGCGGTGGTGGTGCTTTTTCCGTTCGTGCCGGTGATGGCCACCCAGTCGCGTTTCGCCAGCCGGAAGGCAAGCTCTATCTCGCTTATCACTTCCGCGCCGGACGCGCGCATGGCGGCAAGCAGGGGGCTTTCCCACGGCACGCCGGGGGAAGTGACCACCAGATCGAACTCTTCATTTATCACCCGCTCGTGGCTCCCTATCTCGCGCGATACCACCACCGGAAGTTTCGCCAGATCGTCCTTCAGTTTTTCCGCCGGGTTGCGGTCCGTCACCGTCACCGCCGCCCCCAGGCGCATAAGGCGTAACGCGGCGGGCACACCGGTCCTGCCCAGCCCCACGACCAACGCCTTTTTCCCTTTCAGTTCCACCATCACCTCAGCTTCAGCGTGCTCAGGCTCAACAGAGCCAGCAGAACGGAAACGATCCAAAACCGGATGGTCACCTTCGGCTCCGGCCATCCCAGCTTTTCGAAGTGGTGGTGGATAGGCGCCATCAAAAACACCCGCTTGCGCGTCATTTTGAAATACGAGACCTGGATGATGACCGACAGCGCCTCCACCACGAAGATGCCGCCGATGAGCAGGAGGATTATTTCGTGCTTGGTGAGGATGGCCACCACGCCCAGAAGCGCGCCCAACGGCACCGAGCCGGTGTTGCCCATGAACATCTGCGCGGGATAGGCGTTGTACCACAAAAAGCCGAGCGACGCCCCCGCCACCGCGCCGCACAGCACCGTCACCTCGCCCACGCCCTTGATGAAGGGTATTTGGAGGTACGAGGAAAACGCCGCGTGGCCGCTGACGTAACTGATGAACGTATATGCGGCGAACGCCACGATGATCGGGCCGATGGCCAGCCCGTCCAACCCGTCCGTCAGATTCACCGCGTTGGACGCGCCCACGATAACGAGCGCGGCGAACACAAAATAGAGCCAGCCGAGGTCGGGCTGGAAATTTTTGAAGAACGGGATGTACAGCCGGGTGAGCGAACCATCCAGCCCCTCTTCCGCGGCGATAAGACCCAACACCGGCACGCAAGCGGCCAGCATCAAAAGCATCTTTGACTTCGCCTTCATGCCTTTGCCGTCTTTCAGTTTGGTGGCGTCGTCCGCCAGGCCGATGGCCCCGAAAAGGATCACGCACAGCACCGCGGCCATCACCGAATAGCTGGAAATATCCGCCCACAATATGGCGGGCAGAACGAACGAGAAAACGATAAGCAGGCCGCCCATCGTGGGCGTGCCGGCCTTCGGGCGGTGGTGCTCCGGCACGTCCGGGCGGATGCGCTCGCCGAAACTCTTGCGGACGAGGAACGCGATGAACGACGGCCCGAACAGGAACGACAGCAACAACGCGGTGATGACGGCGTAGGTGGCGCGAAACGTGATGTACTTGAAGACGTTGAGAAAGTGGTACTGCTCGTGCCACGGATACAGCAGGTGGTAGATCACCGTTTCATCTCCCGCAAAATTCCGGCGGCCACCTTTCGGTCGTCGAACGGATGTTTCGTTTTGCCGATTATCTGGTAGTCCTCGTGCCCTTTGCCCGCTATCAAAACGGTGTCGCCCGGCTTCGCCATTTCCAGCGCGCGGCGGATCGCGTCCGCCCGGAGCGTTACCGCTTCCACGCGGTTGCGGTCCTTCGCTGGAATGCCGCCGAGGACCGCCGCGATGATCTTTTCCGGGTCTTCCGTGCGGGGGTTGTCGGAGGTGACGATAACGTAGTCCGCCATGTCCGCGGCCACCCTTCCCATCAGGGGCCGCTTGCCGGGGTCGCGGTCGCCGCCACACCCGAAAACGCATATCAGGCGGTTTTGGGTGATGCCGCTTGCCGTTCTCAGCACGTTGGCGAGGGCGTTATCCGTATGTGCGTAATCCACCACCACCCCGAAGTCCTGCCCCCCGTCCACTTTTTCAAAACGCCCCGGCACCGCCGCGAGCGAGGAAAGCGATTGAACGATCCGCTCCGCCGAAAACCCTTCGCCCACACCGGCGGAAAACGCCGCCATCGCATTTTGTATGTTGTGGATACCGGGCAACGGAATATTCAATTCCACCTCGCCCAACGGCGTCGCCAACAGCATGTGGCCGCCGTTTATGTCGGTGGAGGATCGCACGAGGCGGATGTCGGCTTTCGGCGACGCGCCGAACGACAGTAGCCGTCCTTTTACGCCTTTCGCTATCCAGCGCCCCCCCGCCGGGTCGTCGCGGTTTATGACCGCGTACTGAAGGCCGAAGTCCGTGAAGAGCTTTTGCTTGGCGGTTTCGTATTCTTCCATCGTGTGGTGGAAATCGAGGTGGTCCTGCGTGAGATTCGTGAACACCGCCCCCTTGAATGACGTCCCATCCAGTCTGCCGAGCGCCAACCCGTGGGAACTGACCTCCATCACACACCGGGGATTTTGCGCGTCGGCGGCGCGGGCGAACATCCTTTGCAGGTCCACCGATTCCGGCGTGGTATTCGGCGCGGGGATGGACACGTCCGGGAACTCATAATCTATGGTGCCGAACCGCGAGCAGAGGAACCCGGCGTCGTTGAGCACCCGCTGAAGCATGAACGATGTGGTGGTTTTGCCGTTGGTGCCGGTGATGCCGATAACGCCGAGCTTTTGCGACGGGTGGCCGAAGAAGCGGTCCGCCAGGCGCGCCAGTTCCTTGCGCGAATCGGCAACGCGGACGACCGGCACGCCAATGCCCTCCACCGGGGCGTTCCCTTCCACCACCACGATGGAAGCGCCCATCTTCACCGCTTCATTGATGAACAGATGACCATCGGTGGCAAACCCCTTCACCGCCACGAAGCAAGCGCCGGGGATCACCTTCCGGCTGTCCCCCTCCACCGCCGTAACACCTATCTCCGTTTCCAGTCCGGATGAGCCGTTGAACAACAGTGAACTCTTCACGATCACAGCACGCCCCCCGGTTTTTCCGCGGAAGCCGAAACGCCATCCGGCTTCGCGGGAGCGCCCACCGCGCGGCGCACCGCTTTCCAGTCCACCTCATACCGGCGCTGGCCCTCGGCGGGCATGCCGTAGTACCGCGCGATACCCGCGATGATCTCCTTCGCGGCGGGCGCGGCTACCTCGCCGCCCCATCCCGACCCCACGGGTTCGTCCACCATCACCAGCACCGAGAACCGGGGCTGTTGCGCGGGGAACAACGCGGCGAACGACGACATCACCTTGTCCGCCGCATACGCGCCGCGGTCGGAGTAATATTTCTGCGCGGTGCCTGTTTTTCCGGCCACCTGGAATCCCGGCACCTCGGCCAGCTTGCCGGTGCCGTTGGTCACGGCGAACCGCATCATGCCCACCACTTTTTCAGCGGTATCGCGCGAGACGATCCTCCGCGGCTCCGGTGACTCGTATTCCATGACCACCTTCCCGTCCTTGAGCACCTGCTTGAGCAGGTGCGGCCGCACCGCCATCCCGCCATTGCCCAACACCGAAAGCGCGGTGGCCAATTGCATGGGGGTTACGTTTATCTCCTGCCCGAACGAAATGGACGGCAACGAAAGCGCCGACCAGCTGTGGTAATCGCGCAGGCTCCCGTTCACTTCGCCCGGCAGGTCTATGCCGGTGCGCTTGCCGAATCCGAAGCGGCGCATGTAGTCGTACAAGCGCCGTTCGCCCAGCTTCTGCGCCACTTTTATCATGCCGATGTTCGACGAGTGGGCGATAACCTCCTTGAGCGGCATAACGCCGTACTTGTGCCCCTGCGCCTCGCGGATCACCTTGTCGTACAGGGTGTACTGGCCGTTCTCGCAATCGAACATTTCCTCCGGCGTGGTCAATCCCTCCTCGATGGCCGCCGCCGCCACGAACACCTTGAACGTGGAACCCGGCTCGAAGTTCTGGGTTACGGACATCGGGCGGTGCATCGCCATCGGATAGGCAAGGTAGTCGTTGGAATCCATTTCCGGCAATTCCGCCGCCGCCAGCACATCCCCTTTATGCACATCCATCACGATGGCGATGGCGGCCTTTGGCTGGTAGCGGGCCACCACGTTTCTCAGAGCCTTCTCGGCGAGGAATTGCATGTTCGAGTCCAGGGTCGCCACAAGCTCGAAATTGCTCTCCGGCGCTTTTTCCCCGTTGTAGCCATATATTTTTCCCATCGCGTCCTTTTGCGCGATGATCGTCACCTGTTCGCCCGCAAGCGTGCGGTCATACAGATACTCAAGGCCGGCGAGGCCGTTGTTATCCAGCCCGCAATAGCCCACCAACCGCGCCGCCAACCCCTTTTGCGGGTAGAACCGGCGATCCTCCCCCACGAACGACACGCCGCGGAAATGGCGCGACTTCACCGCGAGGAACTGTTCCTCCGTCACCTTGCGCTTGATCCAGGCGAAATGCCCCTTCTTCTCCAGCTTGGCCCGCACGGCCTCCGGGTCCAACCCCAAGTCGTGCGCCAGCAGGATGGCGGTGGTGCTCCTGTTGTCCACCATCGAAGGGGACGCGAACACCGATTTCATCGGGACGGTGAGGGCCAGGGGCACCTGGTTGCGGTCTAAAATCCTGCCGCGCGTGGCGGAGAAATTGATCCGCTGGGAATACTGGTTGCGGGAATATTCCGTGTACCGCTTGTAATCCACCAGTTGCACATAGAACAGCCTCCCCAGCACCGCCACGAACCCGAAGAACACTAAAAGCGTGGTAATGAGGAGCCGGAGTTTTTTGTATTTGGCGGTGCGTGGCGTTGCCGCCTCGCCGTTGAGATCCCGCATATCCGTCATCGCTTGCTCACAAAAACGACCTGCGGGGCCGACGGCACGCCAAAGCCGCCGTTGATCGCGCGCGCCTCCATTTCGCCCGGCGCCATCATCATTTCAAGCTGGAGCCGCAGACGGCTCTGTTCCGCCATCAGCTTGCGCTCCTCGGCCTTCACCTGTTGCTCGTGGTACACCAGATGCACCATCTGGACGGAGGGGTAGGTATAGACCAGAAGGGCAATCAGGAAAAAAACCACGCTAAGGACGGAGTAAATGAATTCCTCCCGGTTGATGCGCGCGCGGGCACGGGCGAAAGCATGGTCGTTGACCGGTAGGCTCATGCCGCCTCCTTTTGCACGGCGCGCAGGAACGCGCTCCGCGCGCGGGGGTTGCGCGCGGTCTCTTCATCGGTGGGGCCTACCGGTTTTTTCGTCACTGGTTTCACGCGGGCCTTTTTTCCGCACACGCACACGGGAAGCCGGGGCGGACACACGCACCCTTTTGCCAAGCGCGCGAAGGTCTGTTTCACGATGCGGTCTTCCAGCGAATGGAACGTGATGACCGCGAGCCTGCCACCGGGAACAAGCAAATCCACCGCCGTCAAAAGCGCCTCTTCCAGCCGGTCCAGTTCGCCGTTGACGGCGATGCGCAACGCCATGAACACCCGCGTGGCGGGGTGGATGCGGAACTTTCCCTTGGGGACGACGGAAGAAACAATATCGGCAAGGCGCAGGGTGGTGACGATGGCCTCTTTTTCGCGCTCCCGCACTATCCGCCGCGCCACGCGCCCGGCATGGCGTTCTTCGCCGAATGTGCGGAACACCGTTGCCAGTTCTTCCGCCGACCAGGTATTCACGATGGTGGCGGCGGTAAGTTCCTGGGAGCGGTCCATCCGCATGTCCAGCGGGCCGTCCGCGCGGAAAGAGAAACCGCGCGCGGGGTCGTCCAGCATGAACGAAGAAACCCCCAGGTCCATGAGGATGCCGTCCGGCATGCGCCCGGCCAGCACGGCCCCTATGTTCTCGAACCGCTCACAGTGCAATTCTACCCTACCCCCGAAGGCACCAAGCCTTTTACCGCTACGTTCCAGCGCCTGCGCGTCCCTGTCCAGCCCGATCAGCCGCGCGCCTTCGCCGGCCTTTTCCAGTATCGCCGCCGCATGCCCGGCCCCACCGAGCGTGCAGTCCACATACAGCCCGCCGGGCCGCGGATCCAAAACCCGCAAGACATCGCCGAGCAATACCGGTTCGTGCCTTATGGCCTCATCATTAGAGGATCCCAAGCTCATTCAGGTCGTCCCGAATATCGCGTACACCCCGCTCGGAATCCTTTTTCCGCCAATCGTCGTGGCTCCATATCTCTATGTGTTCCAACATGCCCACCACGTTCACCGTTTTGTTCAGTTTCTTTTTCGCGCGGAGGTCCTGCGGTATAAGCAGTTTCCCCCCTTTGATCGTGCTGGGATAAAACGAGGAAACGATACGGTGGACGCGCTCGCGGTGTTCTTTGCTCCTGCTTTGCTCATGGAGCCTCTTGCCCATCTCTTCAAACGACGCGGGCGGAAACGCCGCGATGCACTGACCCCAATCAGCGACCATGACCGTCTCGTTATCTCCCACCTGCTTTGCGAGAACGGAGGGGATATGCACCCTTCCCTTCTCGTCAATCGAAGCCGGATAACTACCAAACAACATTTACACTTTCACCCACTTTATGTCACTTCGGTACACATATTCGCACATATTGCAAAACCGTGTCAACACCAAAAAATAGTTTTTTGAATCGATGCAACGAAGGGAAATGCCGACGGGGCATTTTTAATAATGGAACGGCGCCAGTGGAACAAAAGGGGGGAGTTCCGGCACCGAAAACGGAACGGTTTTTACTTATGCGGCAGATCGCGCGTGAGCCACAGTTCCTCGATGCGGTACATGTGCGTGAAGTCGTGCAAAAGAACGTGCCGGGCCATCAGGTACGGCGTGTAATTATCGTACTCCGGATGTTCGGCGCGTTTTTGCCAATCCGCGTCCTTCAGTTGCCCCAACAAGTTCACGAAATCCACCCGGAGCTTCTCGAACGTGTTCAGCGACTGGTGCAGGTCGGCGCGGAGCAGTTCATCGGCATCGGTGGTCTTGCCGGGGAAATACGGCACGAACACCGGTTTTTCCTCGGTCAAAAAACGCCGCGCCCGCTCGTTGAGCATCGCCTGCGCTTTCGCCATGTGGCAGGCGTGTTCATGCGCCGACCACTTGCCGGGAATGCGCCGTTCCTTACGCCGCCCTTCGGGCACGGAGAAGATCAGTTCGCGCAGTATCGCGGGGGAACCCCGAAGCCCATCCAATATTTTATTTTTTTCCATCGTCCCGCCTATTTTAACTGGAACGGCACGCTGGTGCATACCACTCCCTTTTTGAAAAGCAGTATCCCCTTCAACAGCCACGCCGTCTGGTTGTGGAGCAGATGTTCCCACCAGCGCGACGGCACGAACTCCGGCAATATGACGGTGATAACGCCCGCCTTATGAACCTTGCGCACCTCTTCGATGTAATCCACCACCGGCTCGATGACGGAGCGGTACGGCGAATCGAGCACGATGAGCGGCACCCCCATGGAGAATTTCGCCCAACGCTCCTGCGTGATGGAGGCGTTCCGGGTATCGAGACACACATAGATGGCCACCACATCCTCCGAAATGGAACTGCCGTACTTGATGGCGTTCACCACCGCGCTATGCACCCCGCCCACCGGGATGATGACCGAATGGTGGGTGTACGGCTGTTCCACCGCCATATCGGCGGGAACCAATTGTTCGGCGATGGACTTGTAGTGCCGGTTCACGCGCCACATCAGGAAAATAAGCATGGGAATGGCCGCCACCACCAGCCACGCGCCGTGGAAGAATTTGGTGGAGGCGATCACCAGCAGGACCGCCGCGGTGGTGATGCCGCCGACGCCGTTGAGCATCATCCCGAAAAACCAGCCTTTTTCGCGGGACTTGAGCCAATGCACCACCATGCCGGATTGCGAAAGGGTGAACGCCAAAAACACGCCGACCGTATAGAGCGGGATCATTGCGTGCGTATCGCCCCCAAACGCAACCATCAGCAGGGCGCCGAATACGCCGAGCAGGATGATGCCGTTCGAGTACACCAGCTTGTCTCCCTGGCTGGCAAGCTGGCGCGGCAGGAAATAGTCCCGCGCCAGAATGGAACTCAACCGCGGGAAATCCGCGAACGAGGTGTTGGCCGCCAGGATGAGTATCATGAATGTTGCGAACTGCACGAGGTAATACAGCGGCCCGCCGCCGGACACCGCCATGACGAGTTGGGAAACAAGCGTTACATTCTCCTTGGGCGTAATGCCATACACATAGGCGTTGTAGGTAATGCCGAGGAACAGCCCGCCCAGCAACGTCGCCATCCATGCCAGCGTGATGGAGGCGTTCCGGCTTTCCGGTTGTTTGAACGCGGGCACGCCGTTGGCCACCGCCTCTATCCCGGTGAGCGCCGTACAGCCGGACGAGAATGCCCGCAGGACAAGGAGTATCGGCAATGCGTCCAGCGCCTCGTGTGGCAATTCCATGTGCGACGGCGTAACCTCGCCGGTATGGTACTTCCAAATGCCCACAACCACCACAATGGCCAGGCTCACGATGAAAATGTATGTGGGGCCGGAGAAGATGGCGCCCGACTCGCGGATGCCGCGCAGGTTGACGATGACGATGAGCAACAGCGACAGTAAACACAAAGCGACCGTATGGCTGTGCAACGCGGGGAATGCCGAAGTGATGGCCGCCACGCCCGCCGAGATGGACACGATGACCGTAAGGACATAGTCAATAAGGAGCGCCGCCGCCGCCACCAAGGCGACGTTGGTGCCGAGGTTTTCTTTCGCCACGATGTACGCGCCCCCGCCGGAGGGGTAGGCGCGTATCGTCTGCATGTAAGAAAACGCCACCAGCACGATCAACCCGATGATGGCGGCGGCGATTGGCAGGGAGTAGTTCAGCGCAACCGCGCCCAGCACCATCAGCGGCAGGAGCATTTCTTCCGTGGCGTACGCCACCGAGGAAAGCGCGTCGGACGAGAAGACGGCGAGGCCCATCGCCTTGCCCAGCCGCTCGTGCTTCTCTTTGACCGTATCTATGGGACGGCCAATGAGGAATGTTTTAAGCGACATGGATATTCCTCGGCAATTTCGTAACGGCCATGGGGCCGGTATTTTCCATGCCGCATACCCTACACCGGATGGGCGGCGGATAACAAGTGCCTCTCATCAGAATTTCATTTCACGGATCAGCCGGGCTTGGCGGCCTTCTTGATGGCCCACGGGACATTCACGTTTTTTTGGCAGAAGCGGGAGACAAACTCCCCAAACGTCATCAGCGGAAATACGTTCAGGATGCCGGACTCGGAACAGTTGTATATCCGCCGCTTTTTCGCCGTGTCCCAGGTGGCAAAGGCCCACTGGAACCACTGCCGCGTGACCGCCATTGATTTTTGCGTTTTCAGGCTCCGCCCGAAAATGTCGTCCGCTTCCACGATGTTGTCCCCCGGCTGGTCGAGAATCTCCTGGGCCCGGAAATCGTCGAAGTAGCTCCCGGCGGCGTACGCCTTCTCGGACGAATAACCGAGGTCCTGCCCGATGAACGCTATCGGGTCCGCCCCGCACTTGAACGCCAGGTCGAACGCCACGGAGAGCACCGAACCGCCGGGGATCAGCGAACCCGTTTTGGGGCACTCCAGCGAGATGCGCGCCAGCACCGGAATATCCGGCGCATGCTTGTTGTAGTAAATGAAATTCCCTTTCCAGTTTTCCCGTATCGAGGGATGCACGATGGTGGGAGCCACCAGCGTCATGCTCCGCGTATCAACGCCGTCGAAAAAATTGGCGATGAACAGTTGCGGGTCCAGGTTCACCACGATGTCCGGGACGATGCCTTCGCCCAAAAGGGTTTTCAGCGCCGCGTCGCAGGAAATGACGAGTGCCTTTCCTTTGGCGGAATGGAGCAGGCGGATGTTCCGGTCCAAGGACGGCCCGGCCCCCACCAGCACGGCGGGGATGCCCGCGAACCGCTTGAACAGCCCCGCAACGCCGGGGGTGCGGGCGATGTCCGGCTTATTGCGCTGGTAGTTGCGTTCCCACTGTTCGCCCAAAAAGGCGACGGTGGCGGCCTTTACTTCGTAAAGCCGTTTATCGTTCAAGGTATTTCCAGCCCCCGCCCGGCACACGCGCCGGTGTATTCGCCTTTGTCCAGCGTAAGCACGCCGTTCACCCACACATAGTCGATGCCCCGCGGGTACGAAAGCGGATTCTCGTAGCCGGCGGTGTCGGCCACCCGCTCGGGGTGGAACATCACGATATCCGCGTGATACCCCTCCGCCAGCAGGCCGCGTTTTTCCAGCCCGAACCGCTCACACGCCGCCGTGCTGGTCTTGTGCACCGCGTCCGCCATGCTCACCAGTTTTTTGCCGAAAACGTACTCGCGGAAAAACCGGGGGAATGTGCCGAACGTGCGCGGGTGCGGCCTGCCGATGCCCAGCGGACCATCCACCGAGCGCGCCCCGGCGTCCGACCCCACCATCACATAGTCCTTCAGGATGATGCGGTCCATGTTCGATTCGTTCATGCAGAAGTAGATAGCCTCCACCTCCGTCTTTTCTTCCAACAATAGGTCGAAGATGAACGTGAAGGGATCTTTTCCCCGCGCTTCGGAACCTTGGCGGACGGTTAGCCCCTGCATGTCGTAATTCAGCCGGGTGGCCACCTGCGAGACCATCACGGTATCCCAGTATTCCGGCTCCGGATGGTTTTTCAGTATTTCCTCTTTCAGTTTCGCGCGGGTGGCGGAATCTTTCAACCGTTCCAATATCGCGTCGCGCCCGCCATCAAAGGCCCAGTCCGGCAACACCACCTGCAAGCCGGTGTTGGACGCGGTGTACGGATACCGGTCGCACTCGATATCCACCCCTTGCGCGCGGCCGGACTCGATAAGCTCGAACACGCGGTCCAGCTTGTGCCAGTTGTCCTTGCCCGCGGTTTTGAGGTGCGATATCTGCAATTTCACGCCGGTGCGCCGGGCTATCTCTATCACCTCTTCGATGGATTCCACCAATGTCTGCCCTTCGGAGCGGATGTGCGTGGTGAATATCTTTCCCGCCTTTTGCACTTCCGCCACCATCTCCGTCATTTCCTCTTTCGTGGCGAAACAGGCGGGCGGATACACCAGCCCCACGCTCATCCCCGCGGCCCCTTGCGCCAGGTTTTCGCGGATGGCGGCCTTCATTTTCTCTTTGCCTTCGCCTTCGGCGCGGACGTCCTTCGAGCCGAGCACCGATGCGCGCACCGTGTTGTACCCGATGAGGCCCGCGTAATTCACCGCGCTCCCTTTTTGCTTCAGGCGCGCCCAATATTCCGCAAAGTCCTTCCAGTCGAGGTCCAGCCCGAACTGTTCCTTGTACGCCTCCCGCCGGACTTTCAGAATGTCGCCCGCGATGGGGGCGGAAGAATAGCCGCAATTCCCGCCCACTTCGGTGGTAACGCCTTGCCGCAGTTTCCCCGCGGCGGACGGGTCTATCAGCAGGTAGTAGTCGGAATGCGAATGGCAGTCCACGAAACCGGGGAGCGTATAGTACCCCGTGCCGTCCACCACCCGGTGTGCCTGCGCCTCCACTTTGCCGACGGCGCATATCCGTCCGTCCCGTATCCCCAGATCGGCCACGGCGGACTTGCCGCCCGGCAGGCCGAAGAGGGTGGAATTTTTTATTACCGCGTCGAGCATCTGTCCCTTTCCCGTTTACTGCGCGGGGGCCGCCATCGCCACGCCGTGGTTTTCGGCATATATCCCGCGGTACACGCTGTAGTTCCGCAGGACTTTTTTAACATATTCCCGCGTTTCGTTGTACGGGATTCTTTCTATGAACACGCTCACGTCTTCCGCCGGAAACTTCTGTTTCCACCGCTCCACCGGCCTTGGCCCCGCGTTGTAATTGGCGAACGCCAGCGGCAGGCTCCCGCCATGCGCGCGGATAAGACCGGCCAGGTAGTGAGCCCCCAGTTTTATATTGACCTCCGGCGTGTGCAGGTCGTCCACCGTCGGCTTCCCCATGCCCAATTCCCCCGCCACGGTCTCCGCCGTTGACGGAATGATCTGCATCAGCCCGTGCGCGTCCGCCGGCGACACGATCTCCGGATCGAACGAACTTTCCTGCCGGACGATAGAGAGCACGATGAAGGGATCCATCCCCCCCGCATCCGCGTTCGCGCTCACCGCGTCCCAATGCGCCACCGGAAACATCAAGAGCGTTACCAGTTGCAGTTGCTCCGGCGGCAGGGATTCCATCTTTATGCCGTCGGCGGCGCGGAGCACGCACTGGTAACACCGCGCTTTGTAATACTGCCATGCCAGCCACGCGTATCCTTCTTGCGTTTTGGGGGTTCCCGCCGCGGTCATATCCAATAGCCCCTTGGCGGTATCGGGCAGGCCCAGCGAAAGCCACGCGCGAGCGCTCTTCAGCGCCCACGCCGAGCGCTCGTCCAGCGCCGGCTCCGGCGCGAACGCCGCCATCGCCGATTCCATTTTTTTCAGAACCGCGCCGCCAAATCCGCCATCCCCCGGCGTGCGCGGACTTTCCGCCAAGCCGAACCGGATGTCCCCATTCACCAAAAAAGCGTAGTAAGAAAAGGGGTATTTCGCCAATAGCTGTTTTTTGTGCTCCCCGGAATCCTTCCCCTGTTCGCTCATGGCGCGCGCCAGCCAATACAGGGCGCGTGGTGCGGTGCCGTTTGAATTCGGGTATTTTTCCGAAAGCCGCAAAAACCCCTTTTCCGCTCCCGCCAAATCGCCCGAAAGGTAGCGGAGCCAGCCCGCGTACCACAGGCAGTCCTCCGCCACCTTGCCGGAGGGGTACACCGCCGCGGTGTTCTCGAATTTCTTTATCGCCTCGTCCCGCCTTCCCGCGCTTTCATCCATGCGGGCCTCTATGTAACGCGCCTGTGCCGCCACTTCGTGCGTGGCGTACTCGCGCACGATCTGCTTTATGGTTTCCAGCGTTTTTTCGCTCTCGTCGCGGTTCCAATATATGCGTGTGATACGGTACAGCGCCTCGGGCCGAATCTCGCGGTCGCGCACTTTCGCCGCCTGCCGGTACGCGGCCACCGCCTCCTCCGCCTGTCCCAGCCGCTCATGCGCGCGGCCCAGGTGCATCATCAGCTCCGCGCGGTGGAGAGGGGTGAACTGGACTTTCGCCAAGGTGTTGATGTATTCCACCGCATCCTTGTACATGCGGTTCGTCATCATCATGTACACGCGCTTCATCCGCTGGGCGGGGGACGGCGGCGGCAAATATCCCTTCGCGCTCTCCCGCTGTATCCGCTCCATCGCTTCGTGCGCCGGAGCGGAAAGCGGCGTGTGCGGAAACTCATAATAGATCCTCTGGTACGCCGCATAACCGTCCGCCGCCATCCCCGCCGTCTCATAACTGATGGCAAGTTCCCACAGCGCCTTTTCCGGCTTGGCATATCCGGCGAATATGACGTCCCGGACGCCGATGGCGGCGCGCAACGGCTGGTTCATGGCCCGCCATGCGCGGGCTTTCAGCAATGCCACTTCCGTTTGCAGGGGAGAATACGGGAACTCCTTTGCGAACCGTTCCGCATCCGCCAAAAGTTCCTTCCACTCCCCTTTCGCATCGCGTATTTGCGTGAGCTGGTAGAGCGCCCAGTCCCCCATCAAAGGGTCGGCCGATGCCACTTCGAAAAAGTGCTTTGCCTCCTCCGACCGATCCAGCCGCGTCAGACACACGCCGGTCAGGTAGGCCACGCCCGGCAGAAGTTCCTGATGCCGGGAGAGGTTGATGCCATTGAGCGCGGCAAGCGCGCCCACGCAATCCTTTTTCTTTATCAGTTTCACCGCGGGTTCGATAAGGGATTCCGTTTGCGCGTATGCGTTCACGGCGATGAACAGCGCCGCGATGAAGAACAAACCGCCGCGCCTCATTTCGCCATCCGCTCCTTTATGATGCGCGCCGTCCCCTCCGCGCTTTCCGCGCGAACGGCCACCGCGCCCGCCACCGCCCCGAACCAGGTGAACTGCCGTTTTGCATATTGGCGGGTTGCGATGGTTATCCGCTCCTTGAGCGCGTCCTCCGCCAGTTCCCCGTTGAGGCATTGCACTATCTGGGAATACCCCACGCTTTTGAACGGTTTGCACTCCGGGGGATACCCGCGCGCGAGTATCCCGCGAACTTCTTCGATCCATCCGTTATTCAGCATCGTTTCCACCCTGCGTCCTATCCTTTCATGCACAATGTTGCGGGGCGCGGTGAGGACGAAATAGGCAACGTCATACGGCGGTTTCTCCCGCGGGGCGTCATTCACCGGCAAAAGGGCGTTCTCGATCCCCCGTATTATACGGTAGGTATCGTTCGGGTGAACCTGTTGGGCGCGGCGCGGATCCAGCGTTTGCAACCGGGCATACAGGTCCTCGCGCGGCGTTGCCAACAGTTCGTGGCGCAAACCTTCATCCTGTTTCGCGCCGCCATGCAAATCCTCCAGCGCGGCTTTGATGTACAGCCCCGTGCCGCCGCACAATATCGGCAATTTGCCGCGCGACGCAATATCCCGGATTGCCTCCCGCGCCGCCTCTTTGTAGTCCCACAACGTAAAATGCGCGTCAGGTTCCAGCGCATCTACCATGTGGTGCGGCACCGCGCGGCGCATTTCGCGCGAAGGTTTTGCCGAGCCGATGTCGAAATGCCGGTATAGCTGTATCGAATCGGCGTTGATTATCTCTCCGTCCAGCGCTTTCGCCACGGCGACCGCCGTTTCGCTTTTGCCGGTGGCGGTGGGTCCGGCGATGACCGCAAGCCGGATGTCAGGCATCGAACGCACCATAAATGCGGCGCATCTCCGGCGAATATTCCCCGTCCGCGCCGTACACCAACATCGGCGGCAGTACGTTTACCGGGTTTTTGCCCCCCTTCACCGCGGAGACCAACACCACAAAAGCATTTCCCCCCTCGCGGCTATAAACGAACCGGACGGATTGGGGCGCGAAACCGTTTTGGGCGAGAAGGTGCAAAAGTTCCGCGCTCCGCTCCGCGAGGTGTACCACGCAAAAGACGCCGCGCTCCTTCAATAGATGAAACGCGGCGGAAACCAACTGCTCCAGCGTGAGCGCCAGCTCGTGCCGCGCCACCGCCTTCGCCGAGGAAGGGTTCAGCCGCCCCGCTCCGGCCTTGCGGTACGGGGGGTTGCTGACGGCGAGATCGAACGACCCCGGACGGACCAGCGAAGCGGCCTCGCAAATGTCGGCACGAACAAACAGAGCGCGGCCCAGCCCGGCGCAGTTTTCCACCGCGTGGGTCAGCGGTTCGTGCTGAATATCGAACCCCATGAACGCGGCGGCGGGGATTTTTTTTGCCAATAGGCGCGGCAATATGCCGTTGCCCGTCCCCAGATCGGCCACGCGCGAATATGCGCCGGGAGGGACGAAATCCGACAGAAGGAATGGATCAAGGGAATAGCGGTATCCGCTTTGCGTTTGTCGAATGTCCGGCACGAAACACACCCGCCGGGATCAGGCCTTCACGTCCACGTTTTGGCCGATGCCGCCGCTGTGCGCCTTGCCCGGCCCGCCGGTCTCCTTTTCCTGCGTGGCGCGCGCCGTTTCACCGCCGCGCATTCCGGGGGCCGCGCCCGCTTCGGCGCCGGGCGTGGGCGTCCGCTTGTCCGCCGTCTTGCGCGACGTAGCGGGATTTTTCGGCCCTTTTACTTCTTCCACCGCCATACCTTCATTCTATCCCATCCGCGCGGGCGCGCAACAAAACGGCGTTTGGAGTATAGTCATATCAATGGGCACCATTGAATACGCCATAGAGGCGCACCACCTGAAGAAGCAGTTCACCGTCAGCGAATCCGGCAAGGGACTGTGGGGATCCGTGAAGGCGCTGTTCAGCGCGAAAACGCGCATCGTGGACGCGGTGAACGGCGTGAGCTTCGCCATCCGGCCGGGGGAATTCGTGGGCTATGTGGGGGAAAACGGCGCGGGAAAATCCACCACCATCAAAATGCTCACCGGCATCCTGGTCCCCTCTTCCGGCACGGCGCGGGTGAACGGCGTGGTGCCGTACGAGGACCGCAAGAAGAACGGCATGAACATCGGCGTGGTGTTCGGCCAGCGCACCCAACTGTGGTGGGATCTGCCGGTGCGCGAAACATACGAGATGCTCCGCGTCATCTACCGCGTGCCGAAAAACGGGTTCGACGAAACCATGAAGAAACTTTCCGCCGCTCTCGACTTGGGGCCGCTGATGGAAATGCCGGTGCGGAAACTCAGCCTGGGCCAGCGGATGCGGTGCGACATCGCCGCGTCGCTCGTCCACCGGCCCGGCGTGCTGTTCCTGGACGAGCCGACCATCGGCCTCGACGTGCTAGCGAAGGAGAACATCCGCACGTTCCTGAAAGACCTGAACAAAACGGACGGCACCACCATCATCCTCACCACGCACGACATGAACGACATCGAGCAATTGTGCCGCAGGCTTATCATCCTCGACAAGGGGATCGTGATATACGATGGCGCGACCGAGGACCTGAAACAACGCTTCGTGCACGACAAACTTATCGAGGTGGAATTCCACGAGCCGCCGGACGGCCTCGCGCTGGTGCCCGAGCTGTTGGTGGTGCGCGAGAGCGGAACGAAAAAGTGGCTGAAATTCCAAAACGGCAATTCAGGCATCGCCGCCGCCATCGGCAAACTGGCGAGCATGTACCCGGTAAAAGACCTTTCGGTGCGCGAACCGTCCGTTGAAAGCATCATCCGCGCCATCTACGAAAAAACGGTGCTCCTGCCGGAACACAAGGACGCGCCATGACCGCCGCCATGTTCCTCAAGTTCGCTTCCGTGTCGTTCCAGCGGCAGATCGCCTACCGGTTCGATTACTTCGTGGCGGTGCTCAACGGATTCCTGTATGTTTTCATCTTCACCTCCGTGTGGCGCGTGGTGTTCACGAAGGCGGGCGGGGAACACGGCGGCTTCACCACCGAAAGCATCGTCACCTACGCGGTCATCGCGATGGTCATCCGCATCTCGTTCTCGATGGACGATACCGCCCTTCCCGGCAAAGTGCGCGACGGAAGCGTGGCGGTTGACCTCATCCGCCCGATGCCGTTCCACGCGATGAACCTGGCGGAGGCGATGGGGTACTCCGCGTTCCACTTCATCGCGCGCGGCATCCCCATCCTCGCGGTGTCGGCCCTGCTGTTCCCGGTGCGCATCCCGGCGGACCATTTGCCGCTGGCGCTGGTCTCGCTTGCGCTGGCGTACCTCATACTGTTCATGCTGAATTTCGCCGTCGGCCTGCTGGCGTTTTGGTACATCGAGATTTTCCCGTTCATGCTTTTGAAGTACGGCCTCCTCAACCTATTGAGCGGCGGCATCGTGCCGATGGATTTTTTTCCCGCCGCGGTGCGCCCCTTTCTGGCATTCCTGCCGTTCCAACACATTTTTTACACGCCCGCCTCCATCATCATCGGCCACGCGAACGGAGCGCTGGCCATCGAAATGGTCGCGGAACAGGCGGCGTGGGTGGCGGTGATGGGGGCG
This sequence comes from Nitrospinota bacterium, assembly GCA_016212275.1. Lineage (GTDB taxonomy): Bacteria > Nitrospinota_A > UBA7883 > JACRGQ01 > JACRGQ01 > JACRGR01. The sequence goes on from JACRGR010000008.1 coordinate 37,276, forward strand.
GTCTGCGCGCTGGCGTGGCGCGCCGGGCAAAACAAGCTGGTGATACAAGGCGGGTAATATGGAAACGCTGAAAATATACCTCCTTCTGGCGCTCACTTCCGTCCGCGCGCGCATGGAGTACAAGGGGACGTTCTTCGTGTTCCTGTTCGCCATCGTTTTTTTCTATTTCGCCCAGCTCGGCGTGCTCATCGTCGTCATCGCGCGCTTCAAGGAAATTCACGGCTGGACGATGGGGGAAATGGCGTTCCTCTACGGTCTGCTCACGTTCTCGCAGGGGTTCACCACGCTGTTCTTCAACGCGCTTATCAACTTCGACCAACTGCTCATCAAGGGGGAATTCGACCGCGCCCTCGTGCGCCCGTTAAGCCCGCTGGGGCAGGTGGTCTTTTCGCGGTTCGAGGCGTCCACCATCGCGCATTTCGTCATCGGGGCCGCCGCGCTGTACTACGGCGCGAAACTCTCCGGCATCGTCTGGACGCCGCAGAAAGCGCTTTTCCTGCCGCTCGTTATCATCGGGGGGGTGCTGATACAGGGGGCGGTGCGGATGTTCGTGACCGCCGTGGCGTTCTGGACGCTCCGCAATTCGTCGCTGGTGCATACGGTGGTCTTTTCCAGCAAGGAGTTCATCGTCTACCCCGTCTCCATCTACCGGTGGGGGGTGCAGTTTTTCCTGACGTTCCTGTTCCCCGTGGCGTTCATCAATTTCTACCCGGCGCAATACTTTTTGCAAAAATCCGGCGAAAACCTTTTCCATCCCGCATTGCAGGTGCTCACCCCCGCCGTGGGGCTGGTGCTGTTCGCGCTCTCGCTCCTGGCGTGGAAAACCGGGATAAACCACTACCAAAGCGCGGGAAGCTGATGCGGAAAACTGCCGACTGTGGTATGATTTTGCTATGCCGTTTTCCAACGCAGTAACAATTCATTGCACGAAATGCAAGGCGAAGATCGGTTCAGCGGTCTTCGACGGAAAAATTCCCGTCCTATTCCTTCAGCCGCACGAAGAGGTGGTCCGCTTGCGGGGATATGTCGAGTGCCCCAAGTGCAAGGCGCACAATAAGTGGGACGAAAAGGGAAAACAGGGCATCCTCAAAGAATAAAATGGCAAGCCGGAACAAACCCAAATGGCTGTTACCGCGGCCGCCTTCGTTTCGTGTTAGAATTTCCCAACAGGAATTAAGATGAAAAAGTATTACAAGGTCCTCCTCGAACCGCAAAGGGAAGGCGGGTACACGGCCTTGGTGCCAGCGTTGCCAGGCTGTATTTCCGAAGGCGACACCTACGAGGAAGCCGTAAAAAATATCAAGGAAGCAATGGAGCTTTACCTGGAAAGTTTAAGCTCCGACGGCAAACCAGTACCGGAAGAGACGCACCTGATTCTGGACATCGAGGTGGAAGCCTCCGTTGCCTAAACTGCCCGCGCTATCCTGCAAAGACCTCTTGAGGATACTCAAGAAAGCGGGCTTCGACGAACACCGGCAAAAGGGAAGCCACATCATCCTTAGAAAAGGGGGCGTCCGCGTGGTCATCCCCTGCCATGGGAACCGCGACTTGAAAAAAGGAACCGCGCTGGCGATTTTGGAGCAGGCCGGAATTTCTTCAGAGGATGCCATAAAGTTGCTTTAAAAATATTTGAAACCCTGCCAGGGAAGGATTTAAGGCGTGCCCGAATCAAAAAAGCCTGTCAAGGATAATCTCAAACCCGATTTCAGTATCGAGGCCGACACTATCATTTCCCGCTATATGAGCGTGGAACAGTTTCTTGCCATAGGCGAATCAAAAACCTTGACCCTACCCAAGATAAAGTGCTGGGAGGACCCGAATGAATCTTATGAGGTTCGCCAATTCTATGACGCCAATATCAGATGCCACCAAAAAAAAGGGGAGCAAGAAACGGCTTTAATATTGGAAAAGCAGAAAAACGATTTGCTGGAGAGGGCTTTTGGGATCTGTTTTACAAAGACAACGGAATCCGACGCCCACTGGAGGATTTTTTCAAAACAGGGAACGGGCATACAAATATCAACTAACGTCCGGAAACTTGAGGATGCGATGCAAAACAGCAATATCTATTGTCTATATGCCGTGGGAAAAGTTTTTTATGGCACGTTGGAATACGCACCAAATCTGGTCGATGGGATGAGCCTCTCCATCCACGCCCATTTAAAAAAGGACGTCCCTTTCGAAAACGAAAACGAAGTGCGGCTTGTCGCGGTCTTTATTTTAGAGAGCGGAAATCGATTCCCGGATTTAATAACCATTCCGATAGACAGCGGTTTTTTCTCATGCATCGTCATTGACCCGCGGGCGAAAAAATGGGAGGTGGCGGCACTGAAAAGCTATTGCAGAAGCAAAGAATGGTTGAAAAGCATTCCGGTGGAACAATCACAACTGTATAAAAAGGTGGAAGATCGTTCCGAAGAATAACCCAGCGAATTATTCCGGGAAAGTTCCTCTGTGGCTCATTCCACCCCAATTCCTTGCGCAATGGCGATCTGGCCCAAGGCGAGGCCACCATCATTGATGGGGAGTTGCTTCGGAAGGTAAACGGTGAACCCCGCCTCGCGGAGCAGTTTCAGCGTGCGCTCAAGCAAATACAGGTTTTGGAAAACGCCGCCGCCCAAACAGACTTCCTTCAACCCGCGTTCATGGGATACGCGGGAACACGATTCCGCGATGGCGCGGGCAACCGTATTGTGGAACATCGAAGCCCCCTTTATCCGCCCCGCCTGGGTCTCCGCCATGCAGACAAGTTCGCGCATCATGTTTTCGAATTCCAGCATACCGTCCGCGCCGATGCCAAACGTGAACTCCTTTTCCACCGATGCGTCCGCCATCCCCTCCAATAAAATCGGGGACTGTCCCTCGAAACTATTGGCGTGCCCGATGAGGAGAATGGAGCTTACCGCGTCGAACCAGCGCCCGGCGGCGTTGGAGATGGGGCAATTCACGTCCGCCTCCAGCATGGCGGCCACGTTCTTCACTTTCGTTTCCCCCACCGCTTGCACGAACTTCGGGTGCAGATCGAAAAGATCCTCGCCAAATATTTCGTACAAAACCGCCACGGCGGTGCGCCACGGCTCCTTGGCGGCTTTGTCGCCGCCGGGAAGTTTTAGCGGGGGAAAATATCCCCTGCGCTCGAACCGCGAAAAACCGCACACCATCACCTCGCCGCCCCACACCGTTCCGTCAGTCCCGTAGCCGGTGCCGTCCAGCGCCACGCCGATCACTTCCCCCGCAAGCCGGTGTTCGGCCATCACGCTGGCGATATGCGCGTGGTGGTGCTGAACCTCCACCACCGGCAGCCCGAGCGAACGGCCGTAATTGGAACTGAAATAGCCGGGGTGCATGTCCACCGCCACCCGTTCCGGCAGGATGCGGAACATCCTTTGAAAATGCGCTATGGACTCGCGGAACGAGCGGTTGGCCTCGGCGTTCACCAGGTCCCCGATATGCGGGCCGGGAAAAACGGTCTCCCCATTCGCCAGGCAGAACACGTTTTTCAGGTCTCCCCCGCACGCCAGCATGGGCGACAATTTCTTTTCCAGAAAAACGGGGGACGGCACATATCCGCGTGAGCGGCGCGGGAACGCCGGTTTTCCGTCCGCCACCCGCACGATGGAATCATCACATCTCCAAACTATCGGCCGGTTATGCGTCAGGTGGTAATCGGCGATGCCGCAAAGCCTGCCTCTCATCTCCGCCTCGTCAAAAACTATCGGCTCATCCGCGATGTTGCCGCTGGTCATTACCAGCGTTGTTGGCGCGCCGGAAGCGAACAATAGATGATGCACGGGCGTGTACGGCAGAAACACACCGTATTCATGCAATCCGGGCGCGATCCCATCACACACCGCTCTACCCGGAATTCTCCGCAAAAGGGTTATCGGTTTTTCGCGGGAGAGAAGGAACTTTTCCTCCAGCGGCCCGACGCGCGCGTATCCCCGCACGTCGTCCACGCTGGCGGACATGACGGCGAACGGTTTTTCCTTCCGCAGTTTCCGGCGGCGCAGTTCCTCCACCGCGTCTTCGTTCGCCGCGTCGCAGGCGAAGTGGTAGCCGCCGATTCCCTTGATGGCGATTAATCTCCCCTCGCCGAGCAAACGCGCAACGTCGGCGATGGGATCCGATGACGGCGCCGTTTTCCATTCCGCATCGTACAAAGTCAGCGCGGGGCCGCACACCGGACATGCGTTCGGTTGCGCGTGAAAACGGCGGTCCGCCGGATCGTCGTATTCTTTTTGGCAATCGGGACACATTTTGAAATTCGCCATTGAAGTGAACGGACGGTCATACGGCGTTTGCCTGATGATGGTGTAGCGCGGGCCGCAGTGGGTGCAATTGATGAACGGGTAGCGGTACCGGCGGTCCGCCGGATCCAGCATTTCACGCAGGCAGTCGGGGCATACATCGTTATCCGGGGAAACGAGGGTGATGCCGTCGCCATCCGCGTCGCTGTGCAGGATTTTAAATCCGCACTCGCCGGGTACCGCCGGGATGTCCGCCACATTCACCTGCGCGATTCGCGCGGTGGGCGGCGCGTTTTCCTCCAGCGCGCGTAAGAATTCCCGGCAAGCGGTTTCGCTCCCTTGTATTTCAATTGAAACGCCAAGCCGGTTATTCAGCACGCTTCCGGAAAGCCCCATCGAAATGGCGAGGTTATAAACGAACGGCCTGAAGCCGACACCCTGAACGATCCCTTTTACGTCTATTTTGCGGCGGACGTCAGGCATTGGCCGGTTTTTTCAGCGCGGAAAGCCAGCCGCACCATTCGTCCAGGCCCGTCCCGGCGGTGGCGGACGTTTGGAATACGGTGAGAGCGGGGTTCACGTCCAGCGCCTCTTTCACGAACGCGGCGGGAGAAACATTCACATGCGGCGAGAGGTCAATTTTGTTCAGCACCATCGCGTGCGATTTGCGGTACATGCCCGGATATTTTTTCGGCTTATCCAGCCCCTCGGTGACGGATGCGAGCACTACCTTGTAGTCGTCCCCCAGGTCGAACCCGGACGGGCACACGAGGTTCCCCACGTTCTCTATCACCAGAAGTCCCAGCTTTTCCGGCATGCTGTCCAGCGCCTGCTCCACCATTCCCGCGTCCAAGTGGCACACGCCGCCGGTGTTTATCTGCACCACCCACCCCGCGCCCGCGCTCTCCACACGTTGCGCGTCGTAATCGGTGGCGATGTCCCCTTCAATAACGCCGATGGTGGTCTTTCCCGAAAGCCGTTTCACCGTCTCTTCCAATAAAGTGGTTTTGCCCGCGCCGGGGGAACTCATGATGTTCACCACCACGATGTCCGCGAACCGCTGGCGCAGGCGCGCGGCCACCACGTCGTTCTTTTCCAGAATCCTTTTTTCGATGCGTATTGTCTTGCTCATTCTATTTCTATGTCCTTCACGTTCAGTTCGTCGCCCCCTTTGGGAAAAACAGGCCCTTCGCATGTCGGACAAAAGTAGTCGTACAGCCCAACCTCCCGTTCCAGATTGCAGGTGGCGCAATGCGCGGTGGCGGCCACCTCGTGGATAATCAGCGCCGCATCCTTCGCGATGGTCTCTTCTTTTAACGTCTCGAAACAGAAGCGGAGCGCGTCCGGCACCACCCCGGCGAGTTTTCCCACCACCAGTTCGATGCGGGTGATCTTCTTCGCGTTGTTCGCGGCGGCGTTTTCCATCACCACCGCCATCATGGATTGCGCCACCGCCAGTTCGTGCATGTTTTTCAGCAAATGCGGGGCAACTGCTCGCCCGCCAGCGGCTCGATGATCCGGTTGCCGATGAACGACGTTTTCATCTCCACGCGCCCGGCGGACGTGCCGCCCACCATGCCGATGATTGCGGCATCGCGCCCGAACGTATGCGTCTTCATCACGGAAAGCACCCGTTCGGCGGAAGCCTCCGGCACGAACGCCACCATTTTCCCTTCGTTGGCGACGTGCAAAACGTCTATTCCCAGCAGTTCGCACACCGCCGCCACGTTGCCGTTCACCGGAATGGCGGTTTCCTCTATCACCATACCCACCCCCGCGGCGCGCGCCACCTCGTTCAGCACCGCCGCCAGGCCGCCCCGCGTGGGGTCGCGCATCATGTGGATGTCCGGCTCGGCATCGAGCATCTCCCGCACCAACCCGTTGAGCGGGCGCGAATCGGACTCCACCGGCGAATCGAATTTCAGTCCTTTTCGTTTTATCAACACGCTGGTGCCGTGGTCGCCCAAGGTGCCGGAAAGGATTATCCTGTCCCCCTCCCGCACGCGCGTGGCGGCAATGTTCACCCCCTCCGGCAAAACGCCGATGCCCGCAGTGTTGATGAATATCTTGTCCGCCCCGCCGCGCGCCACCACTTTCGTGTCGCCGGTCACCACCGTCACGCCGCTTTCGCGCGCCGCCTCGCCCATCGAATCGGCGATCCTCTTCAGGTCGGCCATCGGGAACCCCTCTTCAAGGATGAACCCGGCGGAAAGATACACCGGCGTGGCGCCGCACATGGACAGATCGTTCACCGTGCCGTGGATGGCAAGCGAACCGATGTCCCCCCCCGGAAAGAAGATGGGGTCTATCACATACGAATCGGTGGAGAACGCCAGCCGCCCTTCCAGCGGCGGAAGTATCGCGCCATCGGAAAGCGGGGCGAGGAACTTGTTGCCCAGCGAGGGCAGGAACGCTTTTTCCACCAGCTCGGCGGAGGCGCGCCCCCCGCCGCCGTGCGCCAGTATGACCGTATCAGGCCGCCGCAAGGCTTTTCCCCCCGAACCGGTAATACACCGAACAGGTCCCCTCGTCCGACACCATGCAGGCCCCTACCGGACTTTCAGGTTTGCA
>JACRGR010000067.1 GCA_016212275.1 Nitrospinota bacterium
TTACATGGCGGTGCTGGATATTGAGAAAAAATGGACTATGCCGATCAGGGATTGGGGGGTAATCTACAACCAGCTGACTATGCTGTTTGAAGGTCGGTTGCCATAAAAATGGGAACTTACACAGTTGGCGTTACAGTCCCTCGGGAAACTGAATACGATAAATTCTTATCGCTTAAACGAGATAAACATTTAACTTTGTCGGACTACACCAATGTTTGGAAAGTAATCATTTATCTCTTACTGTCCCATCGAATCGGGGAAATGGAAAACAAAACCCCCCTGTATGACAAATTTATCAAATTCAAGAACCTTCAAAATGCCATTAACGAATACTACAAAAATGCCTTTTCACCAGAAATCATTCAAGCAATGGAGTTTGTCGACAAGTCTGCCATTAGCGCAGAGGTCATTGCAAAGAACGTGAAGGGCAGTGCGGGCAAAGAGGAAACTGTTTCTTATTCCGAATCGCACTTCCAGACTAACTTATTTTACATCCAGAAACATTTTGAGGATGCACTCAAAGAGATAAAGCTCAAGGAAAACTATCTGCTATTTATTGACGGCATTGACATTAGACCATCCTTCGTTCCATACAACGACTACTTGGAATGCGTAAAAGGATTGGCAAATGCCATCTGGAGCGTCAATAACGATTTTTTCCCAACAATCAGGGACTCGAACAGGTTAAGGGTCGTTTTACTAATCCGCCCGGACATATTTGATTCCTTGGCCCTCCAAAATCAGAACAGCAAAGTTAGAGACAATTGCGTTCTGCTTGATTGGCGCACAACCTACCCAAATTACAGGGCTTCATCTATCTTTAAACTTGTTGACAACCTATTAGGTTGCCAACAAGAGAAAAAACCCGAAAAAATAGGCGATGCTTGGGATCACTACATGCCTTGGGCTAGAAATAGCACGGAAGACACCAATAGAGGCCTTGATTCGTCATTTGTTTCTTTTCTAAGGTTTTCACTCCACCGACCAAGAGATATTATAACTATGCTCAAAATCATGCGGGAGAACTTCCTTCAAGAGAGCCATTTGGAAACAGACGTGTTTTCGCAAAGCGATTTCGATAGCGCCCCATTTAGGAGCAAGTTTTCCGACTATTTACTTGGTGAGATAAAAGACCACCTATCCTTTTACTATTCGCCCGCGGATTATGAAATATTTCTAAAATTTTTCGAATTTCTTTATGGCAAGAATTCTTTCACATACGGCGAATTCAAGAATGCGTACAATGAATACATAAACTACTTGACTGGTGAACAGATTTCCCGACCTCAATTCTTCGAAAGCGCAGGGGTATTCCTGCAATTCCTGTATGAACTAAATGTTATTTGCTGCATTCAAGAAACAATCGACAATCCACCACCGTTTTATTTTTGGTGCTTTAGAGAGAGGACTCTTTCGAATATTTCTCCAAAAATCAAAGAGAATGAAAAATACATGATTCACTATGGAATATCAAAGGCACTGAATACTGGCAAGCGGTTCAAGAAAAGGTAGGAAAGACTATGTCATCCAAGCATTACTTGCCGGGTTCGAGATTCGGCTATTAGGGTGTCAAAAACCGGTCCCAATTATTGTGGCCTTGCAAAGCAATCCCCAAAAGGGTATTTTTCATTATCGTTTTCCCTTCGTTATCCCCGTTACCGTGTATCCCGCGTCGGCCACCGCCTGTTTCAGCGCGTCGTCCGGCACGTCGCCGTCGAACTCCACATCCGCCTTCCTCTGCTCAAGGTGGACCGAGGCCGATGTCACGCCCGGAACGTCCAGCAATGCCTTCGTGACGTGCATCTTGCAGTGGTAACAGGTCATTCCGTGAATATCCAAAACTTTCTTCATCATTGCTCCTTTCGCAAATGGTGCGAATGAATTCGCACCTGCCACACCTTTATCACGCGAATTTCCTCAGCCGCAAAGCGTTAAACACCACCGTTACCGAGCTGAAGCTCATCGCCCCCGCCGCCACCATCGGGCTGAGCAACGGCCCGCCGAACAGAACCAGCAGGCCCGCCGCGACGGGAATGCCGACTACATTATAGAAGAACGCCCAGAAAAGGTTCTGCTTGATATTTCCCAGCGTGGCGCGGCTCAGCCGCAACGCCTTTTCCACCCCGCGCAGATCGCCGCTCATCAACACGATGTCCGCCGACTCTATCGCCACGTCCGTCCCGGTTCCTATCGCTATCCCCAGGTCGGCGCGGGCCAGCGCGGGGGCGTCGTTCACGCCGTCCCCCACCATCGCCACGATCTTTCCCTCGCTTTGGAGCCTCTGCACCTCTTTGTCCTTATCCCGCGGGAGCACTTGCGCCAGCACCCTGTCTATCCCCGCCTCTTTGGCGATGGCGTTTGCCGCCGCCAAACTGTCACCGGTGATCATCACCGTTTCCAGCCCCTCCGCTTTCAGCTTTGCTATCGCGTCCCGGCTGGTGGGCTTTATCGCGTCCGCCACGCCCATGACCGCGGACAGCTTTTTTTCCGCCGCCACATACAGCGCCGTCCCGCCGCTGGAGGCGATCTCTTTTGCCGCCGTTTCACCCGCGGAAGTTTCAATCCCCATTTCATTCAGATACGCCGCGTTGCCGACCGCCACCGCCGTCCCGTTGGAGAAACCTTGTATGCCGTATCCAGGTTTGGAGGTAATCCCCTCCCCCACCGCATACGGCACGGCGCGCGCGTCCGCTTCCGCCAGCACCGCTTTCGCAATCGGATGCTCCGAACCGGCCTCCACCGCCGCCGAAAGCGCCAGCACGGATTCTTCGGAATGCCCGTTGAACAGGTGGATGGATCGCACCCTCGGCTTTCCTTCCGTCACCGTCCCGGTCTTGTCGAACACCACGCAATCGATTTTCCCGGTGGTCTCCAGCGCCTGCGCGTTTTTTACAAGTATCCCCATATCCGCCCCACGCCCGGTGCCGACCATCACCGCCATCGGGGTTGCCAGCCCCAGCGCGCACGGGCAGGCGATGATGAGCACGGAAATGAAAATGGTCAGGGTAAACTCGAACGGCTGGCCGGAAAGGCGCCACGCCACGGCGGACACGAGAGCGATGACCATCACCGACGGGACGAAAATGCCGGAGATGCGGTCGGCCAACGCCGCTATGGGCGCCTTGGAGCCTTGCGCGTCCTCCACCAGAGTCACGATGCGGGCCAGCGCGGTATCGGCACCCACCCGCTCGGCGCGCATTTCGATGACCCCTTCGCCGTTCACCGAGCCGCCGATAAGCTCCGCCCCCGGTTTTTTGGGCACCGGCAGGCTCTCGCCCGTTATCATGGATTCGTCGGCGGTGCTCCCCCCTTTCAGCAGAACGCCGTCCACCGGTATCCTGCCGCCCGGTTTCACCAGCAGGATGTCGCCCGGATTCACATCCTCCGTGGCGATCTCGCGCGTGTTCCCGTTTTCCAGCAGAAACGCCTTTTCCGGGGCCAGCTTCAGCAGGGCGCGGATGGCGGACGACGTGCGTGTTTTCGCCCGCGCCTCCAGGAATTTGCCAAACTGCACCAGCGCGATGATGAACCCGGCGGACTCGAAATACAGCCCGTGCGCGAAATGCGCGTCGCCCCCCGCGATGCGCGCCATGCCGTACAGCGAATACAACGCCGCCGCCGTTGCCCCCATCGCCACCAGCGTGTCCATGTTCGCCGAGCCGTGCAGAACCGCCCTGCCGCCGGAACTCCAGAACTTCCGTCCCGCGAATAGGATGGGCACGGTGAATATCAACTGCGCCACCGCGTACGCCATCGGCGCATGGTGCGGGGAAAGAAACTCCGGCACAGGCAGGCCAGCCATCACCCCCATGGTCAGGTACGCCAGCGGCACGAGAGACCCCATTGCCAGCAATAGATTGAACAGCGGGGTTTGGATGAGCTGCAGTTCCTCCTTTTTTCCCACCTGCGAGACGGAAAGCGGCTGGTATCCCGCTTTTGTGATGGCATCTTTAAGGTCCGAAAGCCGCGTGGCGGTGTGGTCGAACGTCACCGTTGCCTTCTCGGTGGCGAGGTTCACGTTCGCGGAGAGGACTCCCGGCACCTTATTCAGGGCCTTTTCTATCCGGGCCGAGCAGGCGGCGCAGGTCATCCCGCCGATGGGAATGGCGACACTGCTTTTCTCCTCCGCCACGCCGTACCCGGCGTTTTTCACCGCCGTTTCTATATTCGCCTTGTCCAGCGCGGCGCCGGTGACCGCCATCATTTCCGTCACGAGGTTCACCGAGACTGATTCCACTCCCGCCACTTTCCCCACCGAGCGCTCGATGGCGCGGGCGCATGCGGCGCAGGTCATACCGGTCACTTTCAACCTGAGTGGTTTGTTCTCCGTTTCCATATCCTCACCATATCCCCAAGCCCAGTCCGGGTCAACGGGGCCGGGAATGTTATCCGCAGATTACGCCGATGACACAGATGGGCCGTGGTTCTTTCCCCTCCGTGTCTCGGTGCCTCTGTGGCTACCCCTTCCTCTTCCGTTGTTTGTCAAAAGTCATGGCGGAGGATGCAGGTTTGGTATAGTTTATGGGAATGGATACATTGATGAGCATCGTGATCTTCTTCCACGTCATCGCCGCCACCATGTTCGCCATGACCCTTATCATCATGCAACTCGTGGTCAGCCCCGCGCTGGCAAAAATACCGGGCGGCCCCGAAAAGGAAGCGGCCTCGGCCGTCATCCAGAACCGCTGGCACCCGATAGTGGATACCGTCATTATCATTTTGGACATTACCGGGCTGATCCTGTTGCTCACCCGCTGGCACCTCATCGGCACCAACATCATCCTGCACGTCAAGGTGACGTTCGGCATCATCGCCCTTTTGTGCGCCAACCTGCTCCACTTTTACTACCGGGGATACAAGCGTAAACTGAAGGCGCAAGGGAATGTGGAACGGCTTGCGGCCATCAACCGCCTCACCGAGATATTAGAGAAAACTGCCTTAATTACAGGCGTTTTAGCGTTCATTTCGGGAATCACCTTCAACCACTCCCCTTTTTGAATTAGGGAACCACGGATAGACACCGATAAACACGGATGATGGGGCACTGCAATCGGTGTCCATCCGTGTGCATCCGTGGGTGAATTCATACCCCGCTATAGCAAAAGTCTTGAATGTTTTTGTCATAATGTGGCACAATATAAAATTGCAATGGGAGATATAAGGGGCAACCGCGGGTTCACCACCATCGAGTTGATCATCGTTATCGTACTGATGGGGATTTTAGCCGTCGCGGTCATACCCAAGATGAATGTGGACAGCACCGCCGCACCCGCCACCGCCGATCTGGTGGCTTCCGACATCCTCTACACACAGATGGCCGCCATGAGCCAGCACGTCCGGATGTCCATCACCATGACTTCCGGCTCGGCGACGTATAACTATGCGGTCAATGCCACCACCGGGCTTGGCGAGGCCCGCAACCTCGCGGACATAAAATCAACCGCCTCGATAAGCGTAGGCCAGGTACTGACGTTCAACACGCTCGGCGAGCCGGAACTGATCACCGCCCCCATAACAATCACCATAACCGACGGCACAACCACGAAATCGCTCACCGTCCAGCCGTACACCGGAAAGGTGACCATTTTATGAAGAGCTTTTTTGGTAGGACAGGAAATTTTGCCTGTCTTGGTGCGCGCAAGCGCGAAAGCAAGGGGGACCTTAACAATGACAGACAGGATTGTCTGTCCCACCAAAACGGGCATGGACAAAAAGGGTTCACGCTCCTCGAACTGATCATGATCCTTGTGGTCATCGCCATTGTCCTGCCGCTCGCGCTCATGCCCTTCACGGAGTCCGTGAAAGGGATCGGCAATCCCACGCTCGCCACCAACATCGCCGCCGAAGCGCGAAGCGCCATGGAAATCGAGCTCGCCGCGGTGGACGCGGCATTCCCCGCCACGGCCACATACACCAAACCGACGGTCACCAAAACCGTGCTCGACGTTAGCTATTCCACCACCATCTCAGGCCAAGTGGGAAACATGGCGGCGGGCACCACCACGTTCACCCAGGCCGCCGGCGGGAACTATGTGATAGTCACCGTCACCACCACCGCGACCAAGGGGGGTAGCACCGCCGGAACCTACACCTTTAACGCGATCAAGGCGAAGAACTTTTAGCCATGAAAAACGAAAAAGGTTTTACGCTTATCGAGATTATCATGGTAATTTCGATACTAGGCGTTCTATCCCTCATCTCCTTCGCGTTCCTCGGCAGGACCGCCGATACCTACCAGATGGCGAGTTCACAGGGCAAAATGAACGGCGAACTGTGGGTGGCCACTGAGCGGATGGTGCGTGAACTGCAATATACCAACGCCTCCGGCAACATTACCGTCCCCGCATTGGGCGGCACCGGCAGTACCCTTACCTTCACTAAACCGGCCTGCGCCATTTGCCAGGATACATCTACCGCAGTCTCTTATACATTAACCGGCACCCAAATCCTGCGCACCACCGCAAAGATGGCCAACCAGGTCGTGGCTGACGGCATTAGCGCGTTCACCGTTGCCCGGACGGCACAAAACGTTGTAACCATTAGCATTACCAAGGCCGACAGCTTCAGCAACAGCATGACGATGACCGAAAGCGTGTACCCGCATCCGTCGGCAAATCTGAGCGAAGACATTAAGTAGAGAAATGTGGTATAGTTAATCACCACTATTTTAGAAAGGGGATAGCATGAAGTTCACGGATCGAATAACTAACCAGAGAGGGGTAGCTTTGATCGCCGTCATCTTCATCCTCGTCGCTTTGGGCGGTCTTGGCGTGACCGTTTCGAAGCTCTCCCAAAACCAGGCAAAGCAGGCGTCCAGCGCTGTTGGCGTGCAGGATTCCTACTATGCCGCGCAAAGCGGGCTTGAATGGGCCTTCCAGCAGGTGACGGACAACACCGGCACCGCGGGGTACACCGCGGCAACCGGCTATTCCGCGCTTGTGGGCAACCGCACTTTGCCGAACGGAGACACATTCACCATTGCTTACACCGCGCCAAATATCTCTTCCACCGCGAAGAAAGGGAATGACGAACGCCAGCTGGTCTTGGCCAGCTTCGACACGCTCGTCCCGCAGGTTCCCGGTGGCGGGGGGGGCGGAGGGACCGGGCCTAGCTCCACCTGTGCCACATCGCAAGGCGACGGGAAAGGGGTTGACCTCTTTACCCAGTATGTTGCCGCGGGAAACCGCATAGATGGCGTAACCGGTGGGCAAAGCGGCATTACGCCGGACAATTTCTCGATACCCACCTTTCCTACCGCAACATATAATAACCAAACCTTCGGATCGACCACCTCGCTCAGCCCAAACACTCCGTCCGCAGATAATCCGGAGCTGTATTACGCCGACCTGCAGGTGAACAATAACGTGTCGCTTACCCTGAATGGACCGACCGGCGTGGGCAAGTACCTGACGGTGTATGTGAAGGGTGATTTCGACCTGAAGGGAAACTCCACCCTCAACATTAACGGAAACGTCCGGTTTGTTGTCGGCGTGAGTGGTACGACCAAGGACATCAAGGTCAATGGCGCCACCGTCAACATTACCAACGGCGCGCTCTTCATGATGGCCTCCGGCGAATTCAAGGCGGAGAACAGCTTCAAGGTCAACTCCGGCGCCGGCTCGCTTTCGGATAACCTGCTGGTGATGACCCAGAAGGAAATAAAGTTCGAAAACAACGGTTCGGCCAAGGGCGGCTTCTATTCCATGGATGAAGTGAAAATTGAAAACAACCCCACCATTACCGGCGCGATGGTCGGTAAAAGCAAGGTGGAGGCCGAGAATAACCCGACTATCACCTGGGATAGCAACGCCGCTAAAAACGTCACCGGCAACATCAAGACCTGCTGACCTTTCAAGCTCTATACGGGGATGGCGTTCACCGCCATCCCCTTTTTCCTTCCCCTTTTCTTTGGTAGGTACAGGCACTTTTGCCTGTACATTAGCGAGGATTGCCAACCTTCTTGGGTGCTGACGCACCCAACGACAGGCAGGAGTGCCTGTCGCCACCATTCATGAATGCATCAGTGAAAAATCGGTCGCAAGGGAGTAGAATATTAATCAAGACCTGAAGGCAATTCGATCAACGTGGGTTCTTAACAACGAGGTTTGCCATGGACATCAGGCGGCACCTGAAAGGTCAAAAAGGCTTTGCGCTTCTCGCGGTGATCTTCATCCTCGTCGCCATGGCCGGCCTTGGCGTGACCGTTTCGAAGCTTGTTCAAAACCAGGCACGGCAGGCATCCAGCGCGGTTGGCGTGCAGGATTCCTACTATGCCTCCCAGAGCGGGCTTGAATGGGCCGTGCAACAGGCTACGGACAACGGCTATACCGCGCCCTACTCGCAGATAGCGGGCGCACACACCTTGCCGAATGGCGATACCTTCACCATCGCTTACGACGCGTTGACCGACAAGCTCTCCTCAACGGCCAACAAGGGAAATGACCAGCGGATGCTGGTGCTTGCGGCATTTTCCACCATTCCGAGCGGTGGCGGCGGCGGAACCGACCCGAACGAAAGTTGCTCCGTGGCGGCGGATGGCAACGTGACGGGAACGGATCTTTTTGCCACCCGCGTGGCTTCCGCCGATGAAATTGACGGCAGTATTCCGGGAAGCGCGGAAAACATTCACCCCAAGACGTTCTCCTCCATGCCCTCCTTTCCGGCAGGCGTGTCATATCCAAACCGTACTTACAGTGGCGGGACCACCTCGCTCACCAGTTCCACCCCCACCGTCAACAACCCCGAACTGTATTACAACGACCTGAAACTTGAGGACCACGGCACCATGAACGTCACCGGCCCCACCGGCGTGGGCAACTACCTGACGGTTTATGTGAAAGGGGATTTCAAAGTAAGGGACAGTTCCACGCTCAATGTCACTGGAAATGTGCGGTTCGTCGTTGGCACCAGCAGGAGGGACGACGAAAACGTCATAATGCAAGGCGCCACCGTGAACATCGCCACCGGCGGCAACCTGCTCCTCGTGGCTTCCGGCAGGTTCAAGGCGGAAAACAATTTCGCGGTGAATTCCGGCGCCGGCTCCAGCGCCAGCAACCTGCTCATCATGACGATGGGCGATATAAAATTCGAGAACAACGGCACGATCAAAGGCGGCTTGTATTCACTGGATGATATTAAGATCGACAACAGCCCCACCATCACCGGCGCCATGGTCGCGGTGGACAAGATAGACAAAGAACATGCCAGTTCGGTCATCAACTACGACAACACCGCCGGACAAAGCGTTGTCAATAACATTAAGACCTGCTGACCCTCCCTTGAGTTTGGCCGGGATGGCGTTCTTCGCCATCCCGGTTCTTTCTGCATCCCAATAATGGTAATATAAATACCAATGCGCCCATCCGGGCCAACAAAGAGTTTGAAGTTGTTGCCAATTATACAAGGGGGGACAATGAGGCATCCATTCTTCCTGAAAAAACGCCTGAACAACAAAGGCATCGTTTTCATTGCCATCCTTTTCATCCTTCTCGCGCTTGCCGCGCTCGGCATCGCCTACGTCAAGTTCACTACCAACGACCAGTCGTCGGCGGCCAAAGGGCTGGAAACGCAGGGAGCCTACTTCGCCGCCCAAAGCGGGGCCGAATGGGCCGTGCAACAGGCAAAGGACAACAACTACCAGACCCCGTACACGCAGATAACCACCCCGCCGCAACATGCGCTAAATAACGGCGAACAGTTCCTTCTGGCGTATGACCCTGCCAGCGACACACTCAGCGTCACCGGTAAAAAAGGGGGGGCCGAACGCGCCCTTACCGTTGCCCCTTTCACGCAGATGGTGGCGGGCGGCGGCCTGCCGAATACCCCCTGCCCCGTGGCGAACGGTCCCGCGGGCATCAGCTGGCTTTTCTCGCAATATGTCGCCTCCGCCGGAAAAAGCGTTACCGGCGTGGCCGGAACCACCGCCACTGGCATAACTCCCCAGGCGGTTGCCCTGCCCGCGTTCCCGCAAGGCACCTACAATAATTTAAAAGTGACTTCCGCCACCTCCCTCACCGGCACATCCCCCAACGCCAACACCCCCGCGCTGTACTACAAGGACATTACCGTCACCTCCGGCAACATCCTCACGCTACACGGCCCCACTGGCGTGGGCCACTACCTCACGCTGTATTTGGAGGGGGATTTGAAAGTGGAATCAAAAGCCGCCATCAGCATCACCGGCAATGTGCGTATAGTGGCGCAAAAGGACGTCAAGTTCTCCGACCAGTCCGGCGCCACTGTTGCCAGCGATGCCACCCTGCTCCTGATGGCCGGGAAGGACGTTTCCATCAAGCAAAACGCGGGGATCAATTCCGGCGGGAATTCCTACAACATGCTCATACTGGCGAAAAAAGACATTAAAGTGGATTCAGGCTCCACCTACCGTGGCGGCCTTTTTGGCAATGCCGACGTGACCGTGGACCGCAACGCCACGGTGGCGGGGGCGATCGTCGCCGGAAAAGACGTTTCGGCGGCTGGATCGGAGATTCAGCACAACCCGGAAGCGGGAAAATCGGTGCTCGATTCCATCCCCGCCTGCTAGCGGGCGCGGCCCGCCGCGAATGTCGCGTACAATCCCAATCAGAGGCTTGTCGCATTTCTCCGCGTTCCTGCCTCATTTCTTTCATTAAATAACCTGAAATTCCAAACACCTGTCCGTCAAACTAACTAGTGATGAAATCCGCGATTTTATGGCCATTCAAGCAAGGCAAGGGTATCCTATTGTTAAACTTTGCGTTATTTTCAGGTCTCGCCTATTTCAGCCTTCTCTGGATAAGCCAGATATTTTCCGCCGCCACCCTGTCTGTCCCACCTTACACGCCACCAAAGCCCGATACCGCCGGCATGCAAATGCAAACACAGGCGGATTACTCCATACTCACCCGCAAGAACCTCTTTAACCCGGGCGCCAGGTTTTCCCCGATGGCCACCGGGGAAATTGTCCCCTGCACCCTGCCGCTGAGACTGGTGGGGACGATAATCACGGAAAACAAAAAGAACAATATCGCCATCATTGAAAACATCAACGACAAACAGCAAGACCTCTACCATATCAACGACCAGATAGCGGGGAGTGCCGTTATCGCGCAGGTGAGCCGGTTCGAGGTGATCCTGAACAACAACGGGCGACTGGAACGGCTGGCGATAGATTTCGGCGAGGGGGCGCTGGAGGCCATGCTCTCTTCACCCTCCCCCGCGACGGGAAGGCCGGCAGGCGCCCAGGTGGCCATGCTCAACGAAGGTCAATACCTGATGGACCGGCGCTTTTTTGAATCGCAAAAGGCGAATATGAACGACATGATGACTCAGATACGCGCCATCCCGAATATGGCCCCGGACGGCTCCATAAACGGGTTCCAGCTTTTCGAGATCGTGAAAGACAGCATGTACGACCGGATAGGACTCAAGAACCAGGATGTGCTCCAGCGCGTGAACGGCCAGCCGCTCAACTCGGTGGAAACAGGGCTGGACCTTTTCAACGCCTTAAAGAACGACAACCACTTCGTCCTCGACGTCGTGCGGAACAAAGAACGGAAAACCATAAAAATCGACATTCAGTGAAGGGAACCATGATTAAAAAACCTGCCCTGGCGCTTATCGCCACACTGCTCCTGTTCACCGCCTCCCCCGCCCGCTCCGCCGATGAAGGGACCATCTCGATGAACTTCGCGAACGCGGACATCACCATGGTGATCAAGTACATCTCCGAAATGACCGGCAGGAACTTCGTGGTGAACGACAAAGTGCAGGGGAAAGTGACCATCCTTTCGCCCAAAAAGGTGACGCGCGACGAGGCGTACAAGGTGTTCGAGTCCATACTCTCCGTGTACGGGTTTTCCGCCGTCCCCTCCGGCAACGTCGTCAAGATCGTTCCGGTGAACGACGCGCGCCAATTGGGCGGCACGATGGGCGCCCTGCTCACCGGAGAAATGCGCGACCAGATGATCACCCAGCTCATCCCGCTCAAGTTCGTAACCGCGGACAACATGGTGAACGCCCTGCGCCCGCTCATCCCGCCCACCAGCTACATCGCCTCGTACCAGCAATCGAACACGCTCATCATCGTGGACCTGGCCTCCAACCTCGAGAGGATCAACACCATCATCGGCAAGCTGGACGTTGAGGGACGCGAGACCGGCATCACGGTGGCGCAATTGAAGCACGCTTCCGCACGCGACATCGCGGCGAAGATAACGAACGTCACCGGGAAAGACCCGGCGCGGGGGGGCGCGGTGGACCCGAACGCGAACGTACTGCCGGACGACCGGCTGAACGCCATCATCATCGTGGGGAACGAACTATACACCAACAAGGTGAAGAACATCATCGGGCAACTCGATATTGAGTCGCCGCCCGGCAGGCAGGAGATCAACGTGGTCTACCTGAGCAACGCGAACGCCGAAGACCTGGCGAAGGTGGTGAACCAGATACTCCAGGCGGAACAGAAAAAGACGCTCCAGGGGCCGCAGGCGCAGGAGGCGGTCTTCGTCACGGCGGACAAGCCGACAAACGCCATCATCGTCACCGCGTCGCCGGAGCAATTCGTGAACGTCAAGCGCGTCATCGAGAAGCTGGACATCCCCCGCAGGCAAGTATTCGTTGAAGCGCTGATATTCGAGGTGCGCGAGGACAAGGCGAAAAAGTTCGGCGTCGAGTGGCGCACCACCTCCAACTTCAACCAAGGCGGCGTGCAGGGGATCGGCGGAACGAACTTCGGCACCATCAACCAGGTGGCGGCGAACCCGATCACCGGCATGGCTGGCGCGGGAATGGTGGTGGGCGTGGTTGACGGCACGATAGACGTGGGAGGCACGCAGTACGCCAACGTGGGCGGCCTTATCTCCGCGCTCCAGACCGATACCGACGTGAACATCCTCTCCACCCCGAACATCCTGACCACCGACAACGAGGAAGCCAAGATATTCGTGGGGCAAAACGTGCCGTTCCTGAAAAGCTCCGCCCAGACCACCGGGGGCACTCCGGTCGTGAATGTTGACCGGCAGGACATCGGCACCGTGATGAAGATCACGCCGCAGATAAACGAGAACAACCAGGTGCGCCTTAAAATTTACCAGGAAACATCGAGCATCAGCCCCACGCAACTCGACAAGGCGCAGGACATCATCACGTTCAAGCGCACCGCCGAGACCGTGGTGGTGGTGCGCGACAAGCAGAACATCATCATCGGCGGACTCATCAGCGAAAACCTGCAGGACGTGGAAAACAAGGTGCCGCTCCTCGGTTCCATCCCGCTTTTGGGCTGGCTGTTCAAGAGCAAATCCAAATCGGTGGTCAAAACAAACCTGCTCATCTTCCTTACGCCGCACATCATCAACAATGTGGAAGACATGAAGCGGGTAACGGACTCGAAATTGGGAATGATGGATAAACTCAGCGGGCCGGAAATGAAAGAAAAAATAAAGGAACGCGCGCCCACACCCCCCGCCCCCGAACAAAAAAGCGAGGACAAGAAGCCGGAGATGGCCCAACCGCCCGCGCCGGAGCTTTCCGCCCCTGTTGAGAAACAACCGGAAATGGCGCCGCTCCCGGCGGAACCCGCTCCTCAAATCGAGCCGCCCCCGACGCCGCCGGCGAAACCGCAAAGCGGCGTTCCCCTGCCCGTCCGTCCGCGCAGTGTGAACGCCACGCAAAACGAGATAGTTCTCTTCAGGTAGCATGAACGGACTGCGCGAACTGAGCGAAAAGCTGGAATACCGTTACACCGAGGCCGTGCCGCCCGTGGAAACCGCGGCGGAACTGGTGCGGCGCGTGCCGATAGCCTTCGCCCGCAAAAACGAGATCGCCCCCGTGGCGGTGGAGGATGGGCGGCTCGTTGTGCTCACCTCGCGTCCGCTGGATCACCACGCCATCGCCGACTTGCGCGGGATGTTCGGCCTGCCCGTTTCCGTCACCGTGGCGGAACCGAAGGTGGTCACCGAGTTCATCAACCGCGCTTACGAGAACACGGCCGGTTCGGCGGAAGAGGTGCTGGGCGAAGTGGAACCGCAAAACCTCGAATCCATCGCCAGCGAACTGGAAGGGGCAACCGATATTCTCGATACGGACGAGGAAGCGCCCATCGTGCGCCTGCTGAATTCCATGCTCCAACAGGCGATAAAGGAAAAGGCGAGCGACGTGCATATCGAAGTATTTTCCGATTCGCTCTCCGTGCGTATGCGGGTGGACGGCATTTTGTATTCCGTCCTCAAGCCGCCGCGGCGGATACACCCGCAACTTATTTCCCGCGTGAAGATCATGGCGGGAATGGACATCGCCGAAAAGCGGTTGCCGCAGGACGGGCGCATCTCCCTGCGCGCCGCCGGGCGCGAGATAGACGTGCGCGTTTCCACCATCCCCACCACGTTCGGCGAGCGGGTGGTCATGCGCCTGCTGGACAAAAGCCGGAACCTGCTCATGCTCGACCAGCTGGGCATGGACCCGGAGATGCTCAAGACGATCCGCCACGGCATCGAATTGCCGAACGGCATCATCCTCGTCACCGGCCCCACCGGGAGCGGTAAAACGACCACGCTGTACGCCGCGCTGGCGCAGGTGGATACGGCGCGCAAAAACGTGATAACGGTCGAGGACCCGGTGGAGTACCAGATACGCGGCATCGGGCAGATGCAGGTGAACCCCGCCATCGGCCTGAACTTCGCCGACGGCCTGCGGTCCATCCTCCGGCAGGACCCGGACATCATCATGATCGGCGAAATACGCGATCAGGAGACCGCGCGGATAGCGGTGCAGGCGTCGCTCACCGGGCACCTGGTCTTTTCCACGCTCCACACGAATGACAGCGCCGGAGCGCTCACCCGGCTGGTGGACATCGGCATCGAGCCGTTCCTCATCGCCTCGTCGCTCGTGGGGGTGCTGGCCCAGCGGTTGGTACGCACTCTATGCCCGAAGTGCAAGCGGCTCTCCGCGATTGATCCGGAAGAGATAGCGCGGCTTGGCTCCGACGCACGCTCGGCGAACCTCCCCACCCGCCTGCACAAAGCCGCGGGGTGCGATGAGTGCATGAACTCCGGCTACCGGGGACGTAGCGGCATTTACGAATACCTGCAAGTAACGGATTCCATCCGGTCCCTCATCGTGAAAGGGGCCGACGCCAAGCGGATACGCCAACAAGGGGTGAGCGAGGGCATGAAAACCCTGCGTCAGGACGGACTGATGAGGGCCGCGCGCGGCCAAACCTCGCTGGACGAGGTGCTCCGCGTGACCGAAGAAGGCGAGGCGGTGTGATGCTGTACGCGTTTGAAGGCGTGGATAGCGCGGGAAAGCCGGTAAGCGGCTCGATAGACGCCGCGGGCGCGCGCGAGGCGCGCACCAAACTGCGGTCCGGCAATATCTTCGTCACGAGCCTCGCGGAAGAAGAAAAAGCCGAGAAGGCCGGGCGCCGGCTTTTTCCGTTCCTTGCCGGGCGTGTTTCCCAAAAGGAGATGACTTCATTCATGCGGCAGGTGGCTTCGCTCGTCTCAGCGGGCATACCGCTGATGGAAACGCTGGAGGCCGCCCAGAAGCAGTGCGAATCGGCGCACCTGAAGAAGGTGCTAAACGAGCTGAAGAACAATGTGCGGCAGGGGGAAACGCTGGCGGACGCCATGCAAAAGGCCTCGGCCCAATTCGACCCGCTCACCGTGGCTATGGTGCGGGCGGGAGAGACCGGCGGGCATTTGGCCGACGTGCTGAACCAGGTGGCGGACCTGAAGGAGAACACCCTGCGCCGCGACAACGCCCTGCAAAGCGCGATGATATATCCGGTGGTCATGGCGGTCATCGGCATGGGGGTCATCATCTTCCTGCTGGGGTATGTGGTGCCGAAGATCACGGTCATCTTCGAGGATATGGGGCACACGCTCCCGCTGGCGACAAAGATACTCATTTTCGTCACTGGCATTATCGTGGACTACTGGTTCGTGCTTGGCCTCCTGTTGGTGGGGGCGCTCACAGGGGCGGGCCGCTACATTAAAACGGAAAAAGGGAAAGCGAATCTCGACCGCCTGCTCCTCCGTCCGCCGGTGGTGGGGCCCCTGCTACGCGCGGCCATCCTTGCCCGGTGGAGCCACGCCGCTTCGGCGCTTTTGCAGTCCGGCGTGCCGCTTTTGAAAACACTGCACCTTACCGCCGGTATCGCGCAGAATACGGTGTACGCCGAGGCCATCGAAAAGGCCGCCGCGCAAATACGCGAGGGCGCGGGCATCGCCGAATCGCTGGCCCCTTCCGCCCTCTTCCCGCCCGTGGCGCTCCAGATGGTGGCGGCGGGGGAAAAAAGCGGCCAATCGGCAAAACTGCTGATGCAGGTGGCGCGCGACCAGGGGGCGGAACTGGAAAACCGCATCACGGTTCTCATGTCGCTCGTACAGCCCGCGTTGATCATTGTCATGGGGCTTATTGTCGGGTTTATAGTAATGGCGATACTTCTGCCGATCTTCGAGATCAGCCAACTTATAGGATGAAAGGAGGCGCGTGATGATTAGGAAAAACGAACGGGGTTTTACGTTGATAGAAATAATGGTGGTGGTGGTGATATTGGCCCTATTGGCCGGCATCATCATCCCCAAGATCGTAAGCAGGCCGGAAGAGGCGCGCAGGGCCAAGGCCGCTATCCAGATCAAGGAAATGGAGGCCGCGCTCAGCCTCTTCAAGATCGACAACGGGTTCTACCCCTCCACTGAACAGGGGCTGGAAGCGCTGGTCACGAAACCGGCTTCCGGCGAAATACCGAAACACTGGAAAGAAGACGGCTACCTGAAAAAGGCGCCGAAAGACCCGTGGGACAGGGAATATGTGTACTTAAGCCCCGGCGAGCATGGCGACTTCGACCTGATCTCGTACGGGCCGGACGGTGAAGAAGGCGGCGAGGGAAGAAATGCCGACATCGAAAGCTGGAACATTGAATAACCACTCTTACGGTGGGACAGGCGGTCTTGCCTGTGCTTGCCGCCATAGCCGGCAAGCACAGGAGGGGTTCACGCTCACCGAGGTGATCGTGGTGGTGTTCATCATCAGCCTGTTCGCCGCGTTCACCATCCCGCGGCTGGCGGACGTGGGAGAACTGAAGCTCAACAGGACCGCCGCGCACATCGGGCGCACCATCACCTATCTCTACTCCGAGGCGGTGGCCCACCATCAGGTGGTGCGCCTGACCTTCGACCTTGCCAGCGGCAAATACTACCCCGCATCATTAAGCGCCAAGGGGGAATTCGAGCCGACCCGGTTCCCGCTCTTCGCCTCTGGCAAGATTAGCGAGGGCATTACCGTCAAACGGTTTGTGACAATGTTCGGCGGCTCCTTTTCCGGCACACAAGCGTATGTGCATCTTTTGCCGGAAGGGTTCGCCGAAAAGGCGCTCATTATTCTGGACGACGGCCACGGGCGGACGGTATCCCTCTTGGTGGATCCGCTCACGGGCCGGGTGAAAACCGAACGCGGGGAAGCGCATATCGAATTCGCGGAGCAGGGAGCATGAAGGCAAACGACGGGTTCACGCTGATCGAGGTGGCGGTGAGTTTGGCCATCATCTCCATCTCGCTCGTAACGCTCCTGGCGGCCTTCAACCGCGCCTACGCCGCCTCCGCCGGAAACGCGGTGCTTACCAATGCCACCATGCTGGCGCAGGAAAAACTCGCTTCGGCCACGATTGAGGAAACAGCGGCTGAAGAACCAAAATGGGAAGAGGATGTGCGCTTTCCGCGTTACCGGTTCAAGAAAACGGTGGAACAGACGCCGTTCCGGGATGTGACCAAGGTGTCGCTGGCGGTGGAATATGACAAGAAACCGGCAACCCGCATGGAAACCTACCTGATAAAGCCATGAAAACCATACGAACAACGCATGGGTTCACGCTGATCGAAATACTGGTGGCGGTGTTCATTTTGGGCATCATCTTCAGCTTCATTTTCGGCGCGCTCACCTCGTCCCTCGCCTCGGCGAAGGAGGCCACCGCGCGGATGGACATCGGGCATACCGGACGGTTCATAGCGGGAAAAATGGCGAGCGACATCGCCTCCGCCAGTTTGTTGCCGATGAGCGGCAAAGGCCGTTTGTGGGGCCGCCATTTCATGAAAAACGGCAAGCGGCGCGACGAAATTCATTTCACCGCCTTTTCGCGGACCTATTTCACGGGCCGGCCTCAAATAGATCAATCCGAGATCGGCTACTATTTCCGCATCGCCAAAAACGGCGAAGACGCCCTTATGCGGCGCGAGGCGGACGTGATCGAGCGCCCCGTGGACCAAGGGGGCGAATCGCTGGAAATATCCCCCGCAGTTGAAGAACTCGCCATCCGCTACCAACTGGACGACAAATGGGTGGACGAATGGGACTCGGAATCCGTGCAGGTACTCCCGAAAGCCGTTTCGGTGGAATGCACTCTCGCCGACGGCAAGCACAAATATCTGTTCACCGCGATAGCGAGGCCCGCAATATGATACGAAATCAGGAAGGCGCCGCGCTGGTGGTGACATTGCTGGTGGTTTCCATCATGACGATCACCGTCACCGAATTCCTGTACGCCACATGGGTGGACCGGAGCCTGACGGTGAATTTCAGCGACACCGCGAAATCATCCTATGCGTTGCGCGCGGGTGTGGAAGCGGGGCGCGCGATACTGCGCGAAGACTACCGCGAAGACGCCAAAAGAGGCCTGTTTGCGGATACCCTGCGCGACTTCTGGGCGCAACCCGCCCTGCCGATACCGATCGACGACACTTACCTGTTCGTCTCCATCGCGGATGAATCGTCCAAGATTGACCTCAACCGGCTCATCACCCAGGGGGGATACCCGGACGAGAAATGGATAAACACATTCCGCCGCCTCCTGCGCGATCTGGGAGAAGATGAGGATATCGCCACATATGTGCTCGATTGGATAGACGAGAACAGCGAGGGTCCCGCGGAAGACGGCTACTATCAATCGTCCTCCCTTCCCTACCGGTGCAAAAACGCCCGGCTGGACTCGGTGGAGGAACTCAAGCGTGTGCGCGGCATTACTCCCGCCGTGTTCGCCAAACTGAGGAAGTTCGTCACCATCCGCTCGGCGGGATGGGTGAACATAAACACCGCCGCGGCGGAAGTGCTGATGGCGCTGGATGACCGTATCTCGAAGGGAACCGCCGACGCGGTGATCAAGGCGCGCAACGAGATGCCCTTCAAGCGAAAAGAGGACATAAAGAACGTGGGCGGATTCGAGGATATTTTCCCCCGTATCGGTTCCATGATAGACGTATCCAGCAATTCGTTTTCCATCGCCGCCACCATCACGGTGGGCGAGGTGAACCGCAAGGCGGAGGCGCTGGTCACGGAGCGCAACGCTGGCGGCGCCACCCTTCTCTA
Organism: Nitrospinota bacterium; assembly: GCA_016212275.1. Taxonomy (GTDB): domain Bacteria; phylum Nitrospinota_A; class UBA7883; order JACRGQ01; family JACRGQ01; genus JACRGR01. The sequence continues at coordinate 19,339 of JACRGR010000067.1, forward strand.
TTACCGGGAGTACTGATGGCGATTTACGGCGGCCTGCATATTTCCCCCCGATCCGTACGGGCGGTACTGCTCGGCGGCAAAAAAATGGAATGGGTGGATTCCTTCGCGGAACCATACCACGACATGGAATCGCTGAAAGCCGCGCTTGCCGCGTGTGCCGCGAAATTCGCCGGACACAACGCCGTTTGGGCAGTGGGGATCCCGCTTGGGGAATTTTCCGTACGGCACCTTTCCTTCCCGTTCGCCAACCGGCGCGCCATCGCGCAGGCCCTGCCGTTCGAGATGGAGACCTTCCTCCCCTACCCCGCCGCGGAAATGGAATCCTGTTTTATGACGGTGGCATCTTCCAAAGAAGAAACAAAAGTGTTGGCCTGCGCCATCCGGCACGAACGCCTGACGCATTATAAGGAACTCCTCAACGAAACCGGTTTGGCCGTAACCGCCATCCTTCCGGATTCGGCGGCCCTGCTCCATTTCCACCGGAATATCCTGCAAAAGGCCGCGCGGCTGGAGCCTGCCGCCACCGTCATCGCCGCGGTGGAAAACGGCGATATGTCGCTCTGTTTCACCGATGAGACCGGTTATTGCGACCTGTATGCGGCTCCCGCCGAGGCAAGTGAACTCAAACGCTTTGCCGCCGCCGTGGGGCGGGAGGCGGAGAAAACCTTTATCGGCGGCGAGGAGAAAGCCGGATTGATGAAGGATTGGGGTCCGGAAATGTGGAAACGGCAGGTGGATGCCGCGCTGGGTCCCGCGGTGGACGCCGCGCGGCTGATGGTTCCCGTGGGCCTGGCATCGGCGGCTACCGCGCCGGGCGATCTGGCATTCCACGTTTCGGCGGGCGGCAAACTCCGCTCCGTGTTTTCGATCCGGTCCGCCGCCCTCGGCGCGGCATGCCTGTTGGCGCTGTCCGTCGGGTATCCGGTGCTCCGCAATTACGTTAAGCAACGGACCTACGACAAGATCAACGGCGAGATAAAGGCCATCTTCACCACCGCCGTTCCCGGCGCCAAACCGGTGAAACCAATGTTCCAGATGAAGCAGAAGCTCGCCGCGCTTGAGGAACGTATGCGCCGCGCCGGAATGGGCGGCGGCGGGCGGATGGACCTATTGTGGGTGCTCAAACGCATGTCTGAAAGCCTGCCGGAAGGGCTGACGATGGAAGTGGACGAAATCGTGTATGAAGAGGACGGCGTTACCGTAAGCGCGAAGACCGACAAGTTCGAATCGGTGAACCGGATCAAGGAACTGTATTCCATCGTCTCGCCGTTCAAGGCGGCGGAGGTGACGGAAAACAAGACTTCGCCGGACGGCAAACGGGTATCGTTCAAGTTGAGGATGCGATTATGATCCTTCCTTCCCAAAACCGGAGGAAGCTCGCGCTCTTCGCCGTAGCGGGCCTGTTGCTGGCGTGGGCGGCGGTCGGCGGCCTTTTTTTGCCGCTTCAGGAGGAATCGGCGAAGCTGGACCGCAAGATACGCGAAGCCCGGCGCGACTTACAGCAGATGAGGGAAATGGCGGACCGGCACATATCGCTTACCGCCTCGCTCCCCCAGGGGATGCGCACCGACTCCGCGGGGGCGCCGTTGCTGGCCGAGGCGGAAACCATTTCCCGCAGATTGGGAATCGAGAAAAACATCAAACAGATGTCCCCCGCCCCCTCCACGCGCGGACGCGGCGAGGAATTGACCGTCACCATTTCCAATATCCCTTACCCGGTATTGGTGGATTTCCTGCAAAGCTTGTATGAGTCGCCTTCCGCGATAAGCGTGCGCCGTGCGGCCATCAGCGCCTCGTTTGCCAACCGCGCGCAGGTGAACGCGGAGTTGGCTCTGGAAAAGGGGTTTTAATGCCGGGCATGAAAAAGGCCGCCCTGTGGGCCGTTGGAGCATTGACCGCCATCCTGATAGCGGGAATTATCCTCCCGCAAACCATCAACGAGGAGATCGTAAAATCAAAAATAGCGGCGGTGGTGCGAACAAAGACCGGCGGCACCCTTGATATCGGCCAGGTTGAACTATCGCTCCCCTTCTCCATGACCTTGCATGACATGACATTCAATGATGCGGATCGCATGAACACCTTGCGCCTTGAACGGCTGGAGCTGAAGATCATCTACTGGAAACTGCTTTTGCTCCGTCCCACCCTGCGCATCACCGCCGCAAGCGGGGGGGAGATGGCTTGCGACCTTTCAACCTCCCTTATGCTCAACCAATTGCATGGAGTGGTTTATTCGAGCGGATTCCAACTGGAAAGCGCGGTGGAAAGAACCGGCGGCTCCCCCCTGCCGTTCAGCGCGAAGCTGGACGGACATGCCGACTTTTCCCTGCCGCTCAGCGACCCCGCCGGAATAACCGGAACGGCCTCCCTGTTGCTGAACGGGATAAGCCTTGCCGGCTCGTCGTCGTGGGTGGCGCTCCTGAAAAGCCTTGTGCCCAAAACCGCCGCCTGCGCGCTGAAAGCGGAAGACGGCCGATTTTCCACCACCGAGTGCGCCATCGCCACCAAGATGGGGCAGATGGAACTGCGGGCGAAGGCGGAACTGGCGGAGCCGCTGGACGCTTCGCCATTGGAGGGGGCATTCGTTCTGCGCCCCACCGGCTCCTTGGCCGACACCGTGATGGCGCTCTACCCCAAATACCGGAAGCCGGACGGCGCGTACTATTTCCCGATAAATGGGACACTCGGCGCGCCGGGAATTGACATATAATCATCAGTGCGAAAGGGGGCCTCTGCGCCCCCCAAACAACACCCATAAAGGATGGCATGGGAAAAAAACTGATCGAAAAACTGCAAGATGCCCCTTTGTGGCACATCGTATGGGTTTCAGTGCTTGTCTCCGAACTTCTCACCGCGGTCCTCGTTTCGATAATGAGCCTTCTATTGCATGGCAAAATACGCCACGACTTCCTGCTGACCGGGGCGGTAACGGCCGGGTTCGTGTCGGCGGTGATCACCAGCCTTATCGTGATGTTCGTCACGCATATCCGGCAAAGCCAGGAGGAAACCCACGCGGTACGCCGGGAGGTGGAAACGCGCGGGAATATACTCACCAAGGCGCGCGATTATTTTACCGCCATCACCTCCCATGAACTCCGCACCCCTATGGCGAAACTCCAGCTTGCCCAAATTATGGCCGAGGAAATGGCCTCGCAAGCCCCAGCCGCGGATCAGCGCGAACGACTGCAACAGTTGCTGGCTGAACTGTATGCCGAAATGAACCGGATCGTCTCCGCCACCACCCTTCTCACCTCGCTCAATACCCATACCCGCAAAAACCAGATGGTCCCATTATTTCTTTACCCCGTACTGCTGTATGGACTGAACACCGCCCGCGAAGCCATCAATAAAGCGGGCCGGAATATCACGCTCACGCACGACCTGAAAGGCATCCCGGAGCAAACGGAAGTGATGGCCGAACGCGAACTGTTGTCGCGCGTGTTTGAGGAGATACTTTCCAACGCGGTGAAATACACGCCGGACGGGGCCGCCATCGCCATAGCCGCAAGCCTTGAAAATGGAAACGCGGCAATCACCGTCGCCGACCGCGGCGTCGGCATCCCCCCGGAGAAAACGGAACAGGTGTTCGAACCGTTCTTCTCATTTGAAAACCCGGATTATCACTCCACCGGCCCATACAAATACATGGGGGGCGGCATCGGCCTGGGCTTCACCATCACGCGACTGATCATGGAACACCACGGCGGAAAGATAGAGATCGCCAGCCCCGGTGAAAACAAAGGAACGAAAGTCACGCTCACCTTCCCCGTGCTGGTGAAAACCGGCCAATGAATATTACCGACGCCCACGTCCACCTGATCACCGCCGGTATGGCGGACAGCGCCTACCATCGCTACCTGAAACTGTTCCCCGCCTTCCCGGATGCGGTGCGCCACAACGCGCAAAAGCTCTTCGGCGGGGGATTTCCCGAATACCTGGCACAAACGACCATCGAACAACAGGCGCGGGAATGGCTTTCACAAATGGACAAGCACGGGGTCAGCCGCGTGGTGTTTTTCCCTATCGCCGAGCGGTTGGAGGAAATGCGGGATTTCATCCGGCATGCGCCTGGCCGTTTTTACGGATATGCATTCATCGAGGAACCCGCCGGTGAAACGGCTCCGGTCAGATTGAAAACCGCCGTGAACGAGTTCGGGCTTTGCGGCCTGAAGCTGTATCCCTCCATACAGATGTTCCACCCGGGCGACGCGGCCCTCTTCCCCCTTTATGAGGAAGCGCAATCACTGGGCATCCCGATCACTTTCCATTTCGGCATCTCGAACGCGCCTATCGCGGACTACCGGTTTGTGAACCCTATGGAAATACAGCTTCCGCTCAAACTTTTCCCGCGCCTGAACTTCATCATCGCCCATTTCGGCGCCGGGTATTTCCGCGAGGCCTGCCTACTGGGATTCCACAACAAGAACATCCACCTTGATACCTCCGGCACGAACAACTGGCGTGAATACACGCCGGAAAAAATGCCGCTGGAAGAGGTGTTCCGGCGGGCGGTGGCAATTTATTCGGCGGAACGGATACTTTTCGGCACCGACAGCCTGTTACGCCCCGGCGCGGGATACCGCGGCGCCATCAAGGAAGAGCAGATCGGGATAGTGCAACGGATAGGCATTTCGGAAAGCGAACAGGCGCTTGTAATGGGCGAAAACGCTGAACGCCTGCTTGCGCGGGACGGCTCAGCGCCTTGATTTCTTCTTCGTTTTTTTCGTAGCCGGCTTCTTCGCCGCTTTTTTCTTGGGGGCGGGTTTCGGCTTTGCCGGCTTTGCCGATTTTGCCTTCTTTGGCTTGGCCGCGCGCGCGGGCTTCGCCTTTTTCTTCGCGGGTTTCTTTTTCTCCGGACGCGGTTGCTTGGGCGTGACCGTCGCGATGTCCACCCCCGGGGTGATCACACGGATGCTCCAGTTGTTGAACGAGGGATATAATTTTGTCAGCTGATAAAGTATCCGGGCGTTCTCGGTGTAAGTTTCGACCTCAAGCTTGAAATTTTCCATAAATCCGGATTTCACCTGAAGAAGCTTCGCGTTGCGAAGATGCTCGTTAAAATCCTCCATCAGGTATCCGGAATAGCGGGAATACAAAATGAATTCGGAAGCGTGATCCTTAAGCTCCGCCTTATTGTAGCGGGGATTCTTAAGCTCAATCTTTACAAGCTTTTTCTTACTCACCGGTTTTATAGGTCTCCAATCAAGCCAAAATGCTACCATAAAACAAAGAAATACCGGTAATGATAATTTAAGATTTTTAAGAAAATTCAAAAGGGGTGGCGACTCTCGTTCGCCACCACCCTACAGTACAGATACTCTATTTATTTTCAGCAGGTTACAGTCGAAAAGGCCGGATTCAGCTCTTTTTTGCCAAAACCGCTTCAATAAAATATTCAACCGCTTCAATGTCCTTATCGCTCTTCTTGGCATAGATATCCCTGAGCTTTCCCATGGCCTCAGAAAGCTTTATGTTGCGCGCGCCGTATTTGGGGTTCTTCTCGCTCACCATCGGCAGGTCTTCGATCCTGTCGAAAGCGATGTTGCGGCCCGTCAACAGCCAATCAAGTGAACACCCGCTGTAGCGCTGTATCTTGAGGAGGTTCTCATAGGTGGGAATTTTCCCCTTCTGCCAGTAATATTGGAAAAGCCCTTTTTCAATGCCAACCTTTTTCGACCAGGAATATGGCCGACTGTCTTTCATCAGGATCTTGAGCCTGTCTTTAAATGTTTGCGCCATCGGTACCTCTCTTTAGTTATTATTTATGTGCCAAAAACTATTACCAGCCAATGACACCATAGTAAAACACCCTATTGATGAAAGCAAACATTTTTTTAATTCAAATAGCAACCGCAATTAGAACTTTTTACAACTGATTGAATAAGTATTTATTATTAATACCCCCAAGCGGACAATCATAAATTAGTGCAATATTTTATTAATTCTATTTATATATCAATATTGCACCAATTTAGTTAATGATTCACAATGACACTACCAAAAAAGAACTACATCGACCGTCAATTCCGACTGTAACGAATTCACGCAGAGAATCGTACCCCGAAAGTGGTATCCGCCTTTACAGGCTTCGAAAAATTCAAAATTTTACACGCGCGTGGTTTACAATAGCGAAAACCAACACAAAAGTTGAATAGAAGGCGGAGATGAAAGAATTTGAACTGATAGACCTGATAAAAAAATGGTTCGCCTTTAATAAAGGACATGAAAATTTAATACTTCCCATTGGCGACGATTGTTCTGTCATTATCCCTCCCAAGGGGTTTTGGGAAGTCACCACCGTGGACTCGCTGGTGGAAGGGAACCATTTTTCACTTCGCTATTTCTCTCCTTCGGAAATCGGACAAAAAACCCTTCGCGTAAACCTTTCGGACCTGGCCTCCATGGGGGCGCGGGGTCCCTATTTCGCGTGGCTGGTACTTGCCATTCCGAAAAGCGTGACAGACCGGACGCTGAAAGGGATCCTTGGCGGCATCCGGCGGGACTGTAAAAGATTTGGCGTGACCCTTGCCGGGGGTAACATCACCTCCTCGAACGAATTCCAGATACATCTCACCCTCACCGGATGGGTCAAGCCGCGGCAAGCTCTCACCCGATCAGGCGCCCGCGCGGGGGATGCCGTGTTCGTTACCGGTACCATAGGCGCCTCCACCCTTGCGTACCGCCAATTCAAGGAAGGAAAAACTCCCGATTCCCGCCTATTGAAACGGTGGGCGAATCCAATGCCCAAACTTGCAATAGGACGGTTTTTGGCCGAACGCAAGATCGCCAGCGCCTGTAGCGACGTCAGCGACGGTATTTTCCAGGATATGCGGCACATCACCGAACAATCGGGCGTGGGAGCGGAGCTTTGGTGGGACGACCTTCCGATATTCCCCTACCTGAAAAAAATGAACCCCACTCCCTCCATGATCGGATTCGGCGAGGACTACGAACTGCTCTTCACCGTTCCCCCAAAAAAGGTGTCCCTTTTGGCTCCCATCAACAAAGAGATCACCCGCATTGGCACAATCACCAAAAATGGATTCAAGGTGGTTGACAAAAGCGGAAAAAAGGTTGAGGTGGATAATATCGGCTACATTCATATAGCATAGATATATTTCCAGTTATTTCAATCTATTACCACTACATATCGGCATCCGACGCTGATTATTAGCTATATATTGATTTGAGACTTTACTTCCGGCAATTACCTCGATATACTACCCGCAAATTTGAGGAAGAGGAATTAGGGGGTAGTGCATGTACTTCAAAAGCATTGAAATGGCCGGATTCAAATCGTTTGTGGATCCGACGAAGGTCACGTTCGGCAAAGGGCTTACCGGCATCGTCGGTCCCAACGGGTGTGGCAAGAGCAATATCTCCGACGCCATCCGCTGGGTGCTCGGCGAACAACGCCCCAAGCTGTTGCGGGGCGCGAAAATGGACGACTTCATCTTCAACGGGTCTTCGGGACGCAAACCGGGCGGACTGGCGGAAGTTTCCATCACCATTTCGGACATCGGCGGCATGGTCACCCGGCCCGAACTGGCGGCCTACGACGAGATAACCGTCACGCGCCGCCTGTACCGGAGCGGTGAGAGCGAGTACCTCATCAACAAAACGGTCTGCCGCCTGAAGGACGTGGTGGACCTGTTCCTGGACACCGGCATATCCACCCGCGCCTTCTCCATCATCGAGCAGGACCAGGTGCAAAGGATCGTCACCAGCAAACCGGAAGAGCGCCGCTTCATCATCGAGGAGGCCGCCGGGATCATGAAATACAAGCACCGCCGTCAGGACGCGCTCAATAAGCTGGAAAACTCGAAAACGAACCTTGAGCGCGTTTCCGACATCATCAATGAGTTGGAACGTCAGCGCAATTCGCTCAAGCGGCAGGCATCGAAGGCCGAGCGCTACAAAGGGCTGAAAACGGAAATGGCGCAACTGGTGCTCGCCACCAGCGCGGAAGAGTATAAAGGATTGAAATCCGCGGAATCCGCCATCGCGCAGGAACTCACCCGGCTTGAGGAGGCGCGCGCATCGCTTGAAGCGGAGGTGGGCGCCCGCAGGAACCGGACCGTCACCATGCAGGCGGGGATCAACGAATCGGCGGAAAAGATGGCGGCAATGAAAGACGAGGAATACCAGCTTGGGTCCGCCATCGAGCGCAACCAGAACCGGATAAATATCTTCAATAGCCAGATCGAGGAATCGGTCCGCGCCGCAAGCCGGCTTGCGGGGGAGATCGTGGAAATTGACCGCAGGCTCGAATCATTGCATGCCGAGGTGGCGGAAAAGAATGAAACGCTGGAGCGGCTCAAAACCGCGGTAGGCGAAAAATCCGTTTCCCTCGAACAAAAACGGCGGGAACTGGTGACCGCGCAATCCGGCATTGACGGCATGACAAAGGAGATAGCCTTCAGCGAACGGGAGATGGCCACCGCCGCGGGACGCGCGGCGTCCATCAGCGCTTCGTTGGCATCGCAAAACGCGAAGCTGGAAATGCTCGACGGGCGGGTTGCCCGCATCACGAAGGAGCAGGAAGAGGCGCAAATCGCGCTGGGCGCGGTGCGCGGCCAAAGGGATCAAAAGCAGAATGAACTTCTGCAAAACGAATCCGGATTCGGCGAACTGCAAACGCAAATGGCCGAACTGTCCCGGCAACGCGCCGAACTCCAGCGCCAAAAGTCGGACAAGGAAGAAACTTCCGCCGCTCTGAAAACGGAGATCGCGCAACAGACGGCGCGGCTCGATTCGCTGAGGGAAATAGACAGCGCCAACGAAGGGTATCAGGAGGGCATCCGGTCCCTGCTCCAACTCAAGTCGCAGAACGACGAAACCGCCGCCCGGCTGAAAGGGAGCCTGCTCGAAAGGATACGCGCCGACAAGCGGATCGAATCGGCGCTGGAAACGGTGCTGGGAGACAAACTCCAGGCCCTGCTGACCGATACGCCGCAAGACGCGGTATCCGCCATCGGGATACTGAAGAGCCGCAAACTGGGCCGCGGCACGCTGTTGCCGCTTTCGGGCGGGAACGGAACGACGGATGCCCCGCAAGTGACCGGATTGCCCGGCGTGATCGGCCTTGCCTCCGACATGGTGCAGGCGGACGAGCAAACGCTCCCTCTGGTCCACAGGCTCCTTGCCGGGGTGGTGTTCGTGGATACCCTTGAAACGGCGGTGCGGCTGAACGGCGAAATGCGGATCACCTGCGTCACTCTCGAAGGGGACGTGGTGGACCGCTCCGGCGTGATGACCGGCGGCTCCGGCAAAGGCTCATCGGCGGGCATTCTCGAGCGCAAGCGCTCCATTGAAGAACTGGGCGGCGCGATAAGCGCGACGCGGCAAAAACTGGAAACGCTTTCAGGCGAGATGGCCGCCGTTGCGTCAAACCTGGCGCAAGCGGAATCCGGCATCGCGGAAACCGCCGCGAAGATCAAAGAAGCGGAAATGCGGATGGTGCATGGACGCAAGGACCTCGAATCGCTGGACGCGGAGATACGGCGGCAGGAAATGCGCCTGCAAACCTTCGCCACCGAGGTGGAATCCATCGCGCTGGATCAGGAAAGCATACGGGTCGAGTCGGCGCGTCAAGGGACGGAACTGGACGGGCTGAACCGGCAGAAAGCCGAACTGGAGACGGAAATACTCGCCGCCCGCGCCCGGCAGGAATCAGCGCGCGAAGACCTCAAGCGCCTGCAGGAAGCGGTTTCCGCCGTGGAGGTGGAACTGGCCTCGCAAAAAGGCGAACTGAACATGGCACAGGCGGACAAGCAACGCCTGGAACAACAAATGGCCGAAAGCGTTTCCCGCACCGGAGCCATCCGCGCCGAGATGGAAGATGGGGTGAACCGGAAGAAAGAACTGGAAGCCTCCATCGTCGAACTGAAAGAAGAAACCCACGCGAACCTGGAAAAACGGCACTCAATCACGGGCCAGGTACACCGGCTTTCGGAAGAACTGGACGAAATGCGCTCCACGCTTCAAAAGGCCGAAGAAGAGGCGGCAAACGCCACGGCGGCATTCGAGCAGACGAAGGAGTCGCTCAACGAGGCGCGGATAAAAAGCTCCGAAACCGTTATCCGCCTGCAAACGCTTTCGGACCGCGCCTCGGAGAACGGGCTGGACATCTCCACGTTGGAGACCTTCGACACCACCCAACTGAATATCGATGAATGCCAGCAACGCCTCCAGGAAATCCGCGATCAGGTCCACAAGATCGGCGATGTGAACCTGGAAGCGATTGAGGACTACCGGCAGGTGGAGGAGCGGCTGACGTTCCTGACCGCGCAGAGGGACGACCTGCTCAAGTCCATAGACGACATCAACAAGGTGATAGAAAAGATCAACCGCACCACCCGCCAACTGTTCGAGGACACGTTCGTGCAGGTGCGCCAGAACTTCCAGGAGATATTCACCCGGCTGTTCAACGGCGGCGAGGCGGACATGGTGCTGATGGACGAGGCCAATTCGCTGGACAGCGGCATAGACATCATCGCGCGCCCTCCCGGCAAGCGCAAACAGAGCCTCACGCTCATGAGCGCCGGCGAAAAATCCATGACGGCGGTGGCGGTGCTCTTCTCCGTATTCAAGGTGAAACCCTCCCCTTTCTGCCTTCTGGACGAAGTGGACGCGCCGCTGGACGACGCGAACATCGGACGGTTCAAGGAGATGCTCAAGGAGTTCACGGTGAACACGCAGTTCCTCGTCATAACGCACAACCAGAAAACGATGGCGTTCGCCGACCGGTTGTACGGGATCACGATGCAGGACCCCGGCGTTTCCACCGTGCTCAGCGTCGACCTGGTGGACACCGACGATTCCAGCCGCGAGCGGTTGCAGGTGGTCCACGGGTAGACGATGAACGCCCGATGGACGCGCCTGAAGGAATAACGATAACTCCGGCGGGCGGCGACGACCTGCCTGCCGTCACCGCACTGCTGGCGGAAAATAGCCTGCCAACGGAGGATGTCGCGCGTCATATTGGCGGCTTCATCCTTGCCCGGAGCGTGGGAAAGATTGCCGGTTCAGCCGGGATTGAAATGTTCGCGGATGCCGCGCTCCTGCGCTCCGTGGCCGTGGCCACGCAATTCCGGAGAACGGGAATTGGAACGGCGCTTGTCGCGGCGATGGAGAACCGCGTACGCCATGATGGGATAAAGGAAGTGTACCTGCTCACCGAGACCGCGGAAATATTTTTCCGGTCAAGGGGATATCAAACGGTTGCGAGGGACTCGGCGCCGGAAACGATCCGCCGCACTCGTGAGTTCGCCACAATATGTCCTTCAACGGCGGTATGCATGAAAAAATATCTGGGAAAATGAAATCGTTTTTTCAAGAGAAATATTTTCTTCGCGTCCATTGACAAAAAAAAACTTTTTGTTACCATGACACTCACGATCAAGTGTGTTGTGAGGGGAGTTACTTGTTGCCTTTGTTCGATATTTATTTCGCGGCGCATTTCTTTTTGCGGGAGGCCGTATGACGATTGACGACCTCCTGAAAAAATCGCTCCGGGAACATTTGGGCAAAATGAAGTCCATCGAGAACGGACAGCTCCACGGCACCGTGATCGGGATCGTCGAGAAGTCATTGCTGAAAATCGTGATGGAGGAGACCGACGGGAACCAGTCGGACGCATCACGCATCCTGGGGATCAACCGTAACACGTTGCGCAAGAAGATCCGCGAATACAAGATTGTGAGTCATCCATGATGACGGGGGCCGCGAATGCGCGCATCCGGCTGGCGGTGTTGATCGCCTTCTTCCTGCTCGTTTAAGCCGCGGGCGGCTGGACTTTCGCCAGCATTTCCCGCGCCTCTTTCATAAAAGGATCGAGCTCCACGGCTTTCTTGAAAAACTCCACCGACTTGGGATCGTTCTGCCGCCGGTGCCACATCATGCCGATATTGAAGTACAGGCCGGCGTCTTCCTTGTCTATCGCCAACGCGTGGTTATATGTTTGTTCCGCCTCGTCGAACCGCCCCGCGCGGCTGAGCGCGATGCCGATGCGGTTGTAGATGTAGAGGAAATCGGGCGATTTGTCTTTCGCCATGTTGAAGTAGCTTAACGCCTCGTCTATCCGGTTCTTTTCAAGGAACAGGTTGCCGATGTCCATGATCATCTTCACATTGTTTTTTTCCATTGCCAAGGCTTTTTCAAACTCTTCCACCGCACGCTTCTCGTCCCCCTTTTCAAAGAATGCCCGTCCCGTCAAAAACGGCGCCCGCGCGTCATCCGGCGCGATCTGATGCGCCTTTTCCAGCACTCGCAGGGCGGTATCGTAATCTTCCTGGTCTATCAGCGTTTCCCCCATTTTCAGGAAACCGTCCAGGAGCTTCGGATCTTCCTTCAATGCGAGACGAAAGTTCTCCTTGGCGCCCGCGAGGTTGCCCGCAAGCAGGTTTTTACAACCATCGTTGTAAAAGTGCATTGCGCCGGCGAGCTGGCCTATTTGGCTCTTTTCCACCTTCCCTTCCTGCATGGTAGCCAGCAATTGTTTTTCCACCTCGTTCATGTTCACCGGCAGGTGGCAATAGCGCCCCATCAGATTGCGCTTCGCGTAGCTGTGCTGGTAAACTTCCGGTGAGCGGGAGAATACGAACAAAGGGGTATGCGGGAAGCGGTGGCTGTCGACCATCCGGTCGAATAACGCCTCATTCGCGTCGGAGTCCACCGTAATGAAAATAAAATGGAACGCCGACAGATCCATTTTGCTCCACGCATCGTCCGCGCCGCGCACGTCCACGATATTCGTCAGGTGTTTCGCGTGGAGCCACGCCTTGATGAGTTTCAGTTCGGGAGGATTGAACCCGACAAAAAGGAACCGCGCCTTTTCATGCTTGAGGTACAGTTTCTCTTCAGGGGTCATTTCTTTTTCCGCATCCGGGCATTATTATATCGGACGATGACTGCCAATCAAATTCAGCCGCGCACCCTGTACCTGGTGGCCACCCCTATCGGGAACCTGGGGGACATCACCTACCGCGCCGTGGAGGTCCTGCGCCAATGCGAATGGATCGCCGCCGAAGACACGCGGACCAGCCGGGTGCTCCTGAACCATTACGGCATAACCGGCAAAAACATGATCAGCTATTACGGCGCGCGCGAGGCGGAACGCGCACAGGAGCTTTTGCGGCATTTGAACGACGGCGCTTCCGTTGCGGTGATCACCGACGCGGGAACCCCCGGCATTTCCGACCCGGCGGTGAGAATCGTCAGGCTGGCCATCGCGCGCGGAATACCGGTCGTCCCCGTCCCCGGCCCCTCCGCCCTGCTGGCGGCGCTGTGCGCCTCCGGACTCGATACGGCATCTTTCGCGTTTGAAGGGTTTTTACCCATCAAGAGCGGCAAACGCCTGACCAGCCTGAAACGCTATTGCGCCGAAGACCGCACCGTGATCCTGTACGAATCGCCCCACCGCATCGAGCGCCTGTTGGAGGAATTGGAGTCGCTCATCCCTGAACGCCGGATAGTGGTGGCACGGGAACTGACCAAGATGTTCGAGGAGTTCCTGCGCGGCACGCCCGCGGAGATTCGGGCGCGCATGATAGGCAAAAAACTCAAGGGGGAGATGGTGGTGGTTATTCCGGGGATTTCGGCCCATCCGCTGGAGCTTCCTCCGCCTGATGCGGATGGCGGTTCACAATAACCCCCGCGGGCCGTATCAACCGGTCATGCAACAGGTAGCCCGCCCGCCCTTCTGAAACCACCATATCATCCGGCTGGTTTATATCGCTTGTCACCAATAACGCCTCGTGCAACGACGGATTGAATTTCGTTCCTTTGGCCTGTATCCTCTCAATGTTGAATTTCGCCAGCGTCTTCATCATGCCGTCCAGCACCATGGCCACCCCCTGACGCATCGGGTCGTCCTGCGCGGCGTGGTTGAGCGCCAGTTCCAGGTTGTCCAGCACCACGGCCAAGTCGCGCGCGAGCGGTAGCGCGGAGTATTTCAGTTCATCCTGTTTTTGTTTTTCTATCCGCCGCCGGGCGTTCTCGAAGTCCGCGCGGGCGAGCAACAGTTCGTGTTTAAGTTTGGCCGCCTCGCCGTTCAGACGGGCGATCGTTTCCGAATGGGTTTCCACGGGAGGTTGTTCTTGCGGCGTTTCCCCGGTCGTGGCTCCAGAGGCGGTTGCGTCCTGTTCCTTGCTCATCCGTTCCCTTCCTTTATCCTGTTTCCCAACGCGGCGGAGAGATAGTCCAGAAGTCCCACCAGGTAAGGGTAATCCATCCTGCGCGGGCCGATGACGCCGATGGCGCCGTCCCGCGTTTCTCCGTAGCCGTAGGAACGCGCCACGAGGGCGCATCCGTTCAGCCCCGCTTCCTCGATCCCGGAACCGATTTCGATAGCCACTTGGCGTCCGTCCAAGCACTTATCCAATATCGCCAGCAGTTTTCTCTTATCGGCCAGCAGTTTGAGCAGTTTTTTCAGCTTGCCCGCGTCGTTACGGAATTCCGGAACGTCAATCAGCGTGGGCGCGCCCTCCACCAAAACATCGGCCACCTCCTGACCCGAAACCAGCATTTCATTGATAGCCAGCGCGCGTGCCCGCATTTTTAATACCCGCTCATTTCCCTCGGATATGTCGCGCAACAATGCCTGTCGTATCTGCGACAAGGTCCTCCGGGAGAATTTATGGTTCAGGAAATTGGCCAGTTCCACCAGTTCGTTTTCCGGAATCGCCTCGTCCAGTTCCACCACCATGTTTTGCGCGCGCCCTCCCGTGAGCACCAGCACCACCTGCACCCGCAGGGGGGCGATGACGACAAAATGGAATTTCTCAATTACGCTGGCGGCCACGCGGGGAAACAGGATCACCCCCGCCTGATGCGAAAGTTCCACAAGGAGGAGCGACATCTTTTCCGCCAGGTTTTCCGCGCCGTCACTTCCCTTCTCAAGGAAATCGTCTATCTGTTTCCGTTGCCGCGCCGGCACCGGCCGTGCCTCCATCAATTCTTCGACGTAGTACCGGTAGCCCGTCTCGGTGGGCACGCGCCCGGCGGAACTATGCGGTTTCTCTATCAGCCCCTTGTCGTCCAGATCGGCCATGATATTGCGTATCGTTGCCGGGCTTAAGTGCATGGCCGCAAGCCCATGGCGCGAAAGCGTACGCGACCCCACCGGCGCGGAATTGCCGAAATGGTTTTCCACCACCGCGCGGAGCACCTCGCGCTCCCGTTCACCGATCGTTTCTTTTAGTTCTTTTGCCATTTCCTGTAATTTCCCACGGCAATACCGCCGTGCCCCCTATCATAACAAAATCCGGCCTCGTCGCGCTGAAGATGACCTCAACCGGATTTTCTCTTCCATCCCAGCGAAACGCGATGAGGTCCGCAAACTTTCCGGGGACGATACTTCCGCAATCCAACCCCAGCGCCAATGCCCCGTTGAGCGTCGCGGCCTCAATTATTTTCTCCCGGTCATGCGCGGGAAAATAAACGGCGGCGGAACGCATTTCGTCCAGCATGGAAAGCGCGCCGTTGCTCGCCAGCGAATCGGTCCCCAACGCCGGGCGCAAACCCATTTGAATCATACGGTCGAAGGGCATTACCCGTTCCCTGCCGAACCAGCGCGATGAGCCGGGACAGAATACCGGCGCCGCATGGCGTTTTTCCAGCAATTGCAGATCATTCTCATCCAGCAGGTTCAAATGGGCGGCCACCAGGCCATCAAGCGCGCCGTAGCTATCCAGCAACCGCACCGGCGACATTCCCTTGGCATTCGCCAGCGGAATACCGCGCTCCTCAAAGAACGCGCTCATAGGACCCGCACCGTTCCGGATATATTCATCCTCCTCGGCGGATTCCGCCACATGGGAGGTCAATTTCAACGGCAACGCATGCGCCCCTTTCGCCAACAATTTGAACAGCGCGCCGGATACCGTATGCGGAGCATGGGGAGAGATACCGGCCTTCAGGCCCATTTGGGAAAGCGTATCCACTTGTCCCATAACATTTTCGGCGATCGTTTGGGCTTCCGCCGGATCAGGCGCGATGGATTCGATGAAAACCACGCTTCGTATTTTCGCCGTCACGAACGGCTTGGCGAATTCCGGATCGCTTACAATGTCACCCACCGCGGTGGCGCCCGAAGCCAGCATTTCCGCAATTCCGGCGCGCATCCCCTCTTCCCGCTCCCGCGCCGGGACCGCCCGGCTGAACGCGATCACCTGCCGTATCCAATCCACAAATCCGCTATCCGGATGGAATTTCTTCCGCGCTGAAGCGAATTGCAGGTGGCTGTGGGCATTCACGAATCCGGGCATGACGATATGGCCGGAGAGGTCAATAACGGGACCGGACGATGAGGACCCGAAATCCGCCGCCCCCCCCACGGCGCGTATCCGCCCGCCCTCGATGGCGATATGCCCGTTCGGAATCGGGGGAGAAGAAACGGGATACACCAATCCCGCTTTTATCAACATATCCATGAACGGTAATCTACCGCAGACGGCGGGAGGAACGGGAAATTATTTGGAGGGGAATTCCTGGATGCGGGAACCGTCTTTCCCTTTTTTCACCACACCCAAAATGGCTTCCGGCTTCTTTGCGGAGGCGAACGGGTCATATTGAGCGCCAAAGGTCATCCCCGTGCCGCCTTGGAAACGCACTTCAAACGGGATGCCGACCGGCTTATGCTCGTTGAACTCGAAGGTAAAAAGCCATTTGCCTATTCCATTGCCGGAGGGAGGAACGATCTCCTTCAGCGTCACCCCCGCGCCCTGTATCGGTAGCGGGCGCGCCCGCTCCGGCGCGGGTTGGCCCGTGGCGGTCAGCGTGCATTGCGCCTGGAACATGTTCCCGGCGGACGACACGGTGACGCATTCAACCGTGACGGGCGCCAACGGCTTCACCGCGCCAGCAACACCCGCAAGGGCGATCGAGGCGGCGAAGAAGGCTACTCCGAAGTTTTTGATGATGTATCCCCTTCCGCTTTTTTCTCTCCACCGGACTTGGCGTACCCGCCGGTCTTGTACCAGCCGCCCCCTTTCAGGTGGAAAGCGTTGCGCGAGATGATGCGCTTCATTTTCTTTTTGCACGAGGGACATTTGGGCGAGCGGGTCTCGGATATTCCGTGGGTGATCTCGGTGGTGTGCCCGCACTGTTCACAGTGGTACTCGTAAATCGGCATTGTGCAAAACTCCTAACTTGTTTTCCGCTTCTCTTTTAAGAATAGAACGGATTTACAGAATGTCAAGCCACGCGGCGTACTTTTGGTTCTTCCCGCGGAGGGCGTCGAAAAACAGGTCGTGCAGTTTTTGTGTCACCGGCCCCACGGAGCCTTTCCCCACCGGGCGGTTGTCCACCTCGCGCACGGGCGTCACTTCCGCCGCCGTGCCGGTCAAAAACACTTCGTCGGCGATGTACAGTTCGTCCCGGGGGAAGAACTGCTCCACCAGGGGGATGCCCGCGTCCTCCGCCAGGCGCATGATGCTGTCGCGCGTGATCCCTTCCAGTATCGAAACGGCGGGCGGGGTCTTTATCCGCCCGTTACGGATGACAAAGAGGTTCTCGCCGGAGCCTTCGGCCACGTTGCCGAACGGGTCCAGCAGTACCGCCTCGTCGTACCCGTTGCGCACCGCGTCCTGCTTTGCCAGCACGGAGTTGATGTAGATGCCCGTGGCCTTCGCCTTGCTCATCGTGATGTTCGGGTGGTGCCGCGTGAACGAGGAGATGCACACGCGGATCCCGTGTTGGGCCGCCTCGTCGCCAAGGTATTTTCCCCACGGCCACACCGCGATGGAAAGATGCACGCTCAATCCCTTCGGGTTCAGCCCCCGGTTCTCCGTCCCCAAAAACGCGATGGGCCGGATATAGCACTCTTCAAGATTATTGGCCTTGATGGTCTCGCGCACCGCCTTCATCACCTCGTCCACGCTGTACGGTATGGCGTACCCCAGGATTTTGGCGGATGCGAACAGACGCTCGATGTGTTCGCGGTGGCGGAACACGGCGGAACCTTTATTGGTCTTGTAACAGCGGATACCCTCGAACACGCCGGTGCCGTAATGCAGGGTGTGGGTGAGCACATGGACGTTCGCCTGGTCCCACGGAACCAGTTTTCCGTCCATCCATATAAAGTCGCTTTTCGGTGCCGTCATAGATGGGTAAGTTTATCTTCCGCGTGCGGAGGTTGTCAATCCGCGCTTTGCGCCGCTACAAAAGGGCGAGGAGGATGCCCGCCGAAAGGATCCAGCCGATGGTCCCGGCGGCATTGGCCCCCGCCGCATAGGGGTATATGGACTGCTCGCCGCAGGCCTTCACCGCCGATGATGCCGCGTGCCCCATGGAAGGCAGGCAAGCCGCGCCGACCGCCGGATTGAAATGCCCACCGGAAACGCGATGAAAAACTTTTCCCACCAGTACGCCGCACACGATGGCGGCCAGCACCGCCACAAGCCCGGCGAAGAACACCGCCAGCGCCTGCAACGAAAAAACATAATCCGAATCCAGCCGTATCCCAACGGTAAGCCCCAAAAGCACGGCGGCGACGTCGGCCACGCGCGGCATTTTGACGTTCAGCCCTTTTATTTCTTTCAGCAGGTTTCCCAGCGCGAACATCCCCATCAGCGGAGCCGAAGCGGGAACGAATAATACGCTCAACGCCAATAGCCCCACCGGGAACGCCAGACGGGAGCGCAAAGAAACCGCCGGCACCGGTTCCATCTCCACATGCAGTTCGCCGCGCGGACACAGCAAACGCACCACCGGCCCCGCCAGCCGGTCCGACACCGCCATGTAGAGATAAGCGGAAAGCGTGACAACTTCCACCAGATGGTCTGCAAGCTTGGCCGATGCGTACGCCGCCAGCGCGCCATCCGCGCCGGTGGCAAGACCGACGGCGGCCGCCTCGTTCAGATCAATGAATACCGCTTCCACCGGCAGGAATTTACAGGCCAACGCGCCAACAATGCCGGCCACCAGCCCCGTTTGCGCCGCCGCGCCGATGACCGCCAAACGCGGGTGCGCGACCAGCGGCCCGAAATCGGTATGCCAGCCCAGCGCGAACACAAGCAGGAGCGGCAAAAGTCCGGTGTGGATGAACATGAAATAGAGGTAGTAGAAGATCGTTCCCGGCTCGGCAATGCCGGCGGACGGGAAATTGGCAAGCACCGTGCCAATTCCCGCCGGAATCAAGAACAGCGGCGCCCATCCGCGCAGGCCCAGCACGGACAACAAAATGCCCGCCAATGCCATCAATAGGTGCGCTGGTCCGGCGCTGACGATGCCGGATGACTGAAGAAGCGCGTCAGCCAGCGCGCCGACGGTTTGGCCGTTCACCGCGTCCACGCGCTACGCCACCCGAACGGAAGGTACTTGATCAACAATCGGAATAGCCGTTCACCGCCGCGCCGCCGTTGGCCGAATCCGGCGCGGGGACTTTCACGATAGGGTGTCCCTTCACATAGCCGTTTTCCACCACCACGTTGTAGGTCTTGCCGTTCACGGATATGTGATAGGTGGCGGGCATCGGGGGCGGCTGGTGCGGCTGAACCGGAGCGTCTTCGTCCGCGAATTCCGGCGCGGCTTTGCCCCGGTTCTCGAAATATTTTGGCGCGACCTGCGGGAAAAGCGCGTACACCATGATGTCCTCGTCGCTCATGTCCGGGAACCGGGCCTTTAACTTGTCCATTTCCGGCTCCAGCACGTCGGCGGGCCTGCAGGTGATCGGCTGTTCGCCTTTGAGCACCCTCTTCTTCAATTCTTCGTTCACCTCGCCCGGCAGTTTGCCATAGCGCCCGCGGATGATCTCGCGCGTTTCGTTCGCTATCACTTTGTACCGCTCGCGCGTGACCACGTTCAGCACCGCCTGTATGCCCACGATCTGCGAAGTGGGAGTAACGAGCGGAGGGTAGCCCAGGTCTTCCCGCACGCGCGGTATTTCGTGCATTACCTCGTCCAGTTTGTCATACGCTTTTTGTTGTTTGAGCTGGCTTTCCAGGTTGGAGATCATCCCGCCGGGTATCTGCGACTTGAGGATGTCCACATCCACCCCGGTGAACGAGCTTTCGAATTTTTTGTATTTTTTGCGCACCTCGCCGAAATATTTGCCTATCTCGATGAGGTTTTCCAAATCCATGCCGGTATCGCGCTCCGTACCCTTGAGCATCGCCACGATGGTCTCGGTGGGCGGGTGCGCGGTTCCCTGCGATAGCGACGATGTGGCGCAGTCCAGAATGTCCACCCCCGCCTGTATGGCGCGCAGGTAGGTCATGTTGCCAAACCCGCTGGTGCAGTGGCTGTGCAGATGGAGCGGAGCCTTCACCTTATTTTTTATCTCGCTGATAAGTTCGTAGGCCGCTTCGGGGGCCAGCAGGCCCGCCATGTCCTTTATGCAGATGGTGTCGGATCCCATCCGCTCCAGTTCCACCGCAAGGTCCACGAACATTTTCACGTTATGCACCGGGCTGGTGGTGTAGGAGATGGTCCCCTCCACATGCTTGCCCTCTTTTTTGACGGCTTTGATGGCCGTTTCAAGGTTGCGCACGTCGTTGAGCGCGTCGAAAATGCGGAACACGTCTATGCCGGCGCTGGCGGCCAGTTCCACGAAGCGGTAAACAACGTCGTCGGCGTAATGGCGGTAGCCCAACAGGTTTTGCCCGCGCAATAGCATTTGGAAGCGCGTATTGGGCATCCGCTGGCGCAACTGCCGCACCCGCTCCCACGGGTCCTCGTTCAAAAAGCGGATACAAGAGTCGAATGTGGCGCCGCCCCACATCTCAACGGACCAATAGCCCGCCTTGTCCATCCGCTCGGCTATCGGGAGCATGTCTTCGGTGCGCATCCGCGTGGCAAGGAGCGACTGGTGCGCGTCGCGCAAGGCTACTTCCGTTATCAGCACCTTTTGTCCGCTCAACGTTTTTTCCCCAAATGTTCGTGCATGGCCGCGGTTATCACGGCGAGTTCCTCATGCGTGGCGCCACCGCGCTCGCCCGCCATTTTCCCCGAAATAGCTTTAAAAAAGTACACGATCACGCCCCCCGCGGCAAGCGCAAAACCCGCCGCGACGGCGGCAAACACCGCCAGCCGGAATCCCATTGCAAAACTATCCATCCGGGCGGCGATTCTAGCAGGTTGCCCGCCGCTCCTCAACCGCAATTTGTCACGCATGATGGGATAGCGCCCCTGAGTCCCGGATTTTAGTGGGCACATTTTTTTGCAATTTTTTTTCGCGCTGTTGTTATACTTGCCCCAATGAAAACACTCGACGGCGGAATCAGGATCCGCCCCGCGAAACTTTCGGACGCGAAGGACATCCTGCGCCTCATCCGGCTATGGGCGGAAAAAGGGAAACTCCTCCCCCGCTCGCTTAACGACATCTACGAGCGGATACGCGATTTCTTCGTGTACGAGTCGGAGGACGGGAAGCTGATCGGCGCCGTGTCGCTTGCCGTGGTGTGGGAAGACATGGCGGAAGTGCGCTCGCTGGTGGTGGAAGAAGGGCACGACGGGAAGGGCATCGGCACCGCGCTGGTGCGGCACTGCATCGAGACGGCCCGCGGCATCGGCGTGAAACAGCTGTTCGCGTTGACCTATGTGCCAAAGTTCTTCGTGAAACTGGGATTCAGCGAAATAGACAAGCAGACGCTCCCGCACAAGATATGGTCGGACTGCGTGCGGTGCCACAAATTCCCGGACTGCGACGAGTCCGCGGTGATGACGTTATTGGACAACGGCAACCGCCCCGCATAGTCCCGCGACCAGGGTGGCGGGAACCGGCCATTCCCGGCGCTTCGATATATTCAATCAGGAACGATTCTTATACTCTGTGAAATTTTCAATTAATTGCCGGAAGGCCGTCGGCCTGTACTTATTGAAGCTTTCCATGTCCACAAAAACGAAATCGAATTTTTTATCTTTCTGGACGCGGTTAATATCTTCGCACCATTGGCGTAACCGCTCCATTTTTAGAGGCACATCCAAATCTTCCTGACCCTTGGTCTCGACAATGAAAATCTCCTTTTCCGACGCCTTGACCAGAAAATCCGGGTGGTAGTTGGAAATGTCCCCATCCGCGTTCACGTAATCCAGCTTGAAATTCACCGCCAGATAATTCTTGGCGAACGAAATCACGTCGTCGCAGTCATCAAGGAAGCGCGCGAAAAGCAGTTCAAAATGGCTGTCGCCGATGATCTTATTGAATACGCTCTTGCGAGGGATCAGATAACCTTGATTTTTGGGCGCAAATGGCCGGGTGTTCCGCAACTTGATCGTATCCCGGATCTCCGCATCCCCTTTTTGCCGTACGGTAAGGGCGTTGATGGCTTTTTTGAAGGTTTCCATTATGGTTTTCGAGGCCGCCAATTCCGATAAATTGCGCAGAGTATTCGGATCATCAAGCGCCACTTGCCGGTCAAATAGCCGGTCTTGGATAAAGCTCTTGACCTTCCCGTAAAGCACGTCATACCCGCTCACCAAGCGCAGGTCTTTCATAATGGTCTGCGCGAAATAGCCCACAACGCTCCGATAGTCCGCGGCACCCGCCGTTTCGAGAATGGTGCTATGCGTCACTTCGCCGGTGGTGATGTCCTTAAAAACGATCTCCCTCTGCTCCTCTTCGCTGAACTGCCGGTAAGGCGCCTTGGCGTGACCAAAAGCGCCCTCGTCCATATCGGCCAGGTTTTTGTATTCCCGGTAAACGCGCGGCGTCATCACCGGTATTTCAATGTCCAATGCCTCAATATTCTTTTTGGGGTTTTCCTTGTCTATCTCGACCACCAACGGCGCATTGGGTTGGGTGCCTTCGCCCATCGGCTTCCGCTCCAATACCACCCCCTCGGCCTGTATGGATTCCACGAACTCCATAAAGGCGTCGGTTCCCACTACGCTCACATACTCCTCCACGCCGCCCGGATACATCTTGCGCAGGCCGCGCCCGAGGGTTTGTTCCGGCAGGATGTTGCTTTTGGAGGCATAGGGGCGCAAGCCCACGATGGTGGTGACGTTGCGCACGTCCCATCCCTCCTTAAGCATCATCACGGAGATGATGGCTTTATACGGACTGTCCTTGCCGTCAATGCCGTTGGCCTCCTTGCGCAACAAATCCAGTTCGTCTTTGTTCTTGCCCGTGACCGATTCGGATATTTCCCCGTTGTTCTTGGTATGGATCACCAGCACGGTGCCCCGTAGATCCGGGTAGTTGCCCTCCAGATATTCCGCCACATCATCGCAGTTCCTGGTGTCGTCGGTCATTACGAACAGGATGGCCTTCTTCCCCAGCTTCTCGTGCTCCGCAAACGCCTTGCGCCATTCCACCACCCCCAGGTTGATGTAATCGGCGTATTTCTCGGTGTACTTGGCGCTTTTATGTTCGATGAGTTTTGCCCGGCTTGGGGCATCGGGAAGCACCGGATGCTTAACCACGTTTTGAGAGATAGCCTCGACAAGTGGATAATCCGCCACCGTCTGAACGAATATCGCCCCGTTGTTACGCTTGGGGGTCGCCGTTACGTCGATCTGAAGGGACAATGAATCCCCTTTAAGCCTTAGGCGATTATGAATATCCTCGATGACTTTGAACCAGGCCAGGCGAGGGTCGTGAATGTGATGCGCCTCGTCGTTCAAAACGACAAGCTCGTCTATATCACGCACGATCAGCCCAAGGTCAACCTTCGAGTCGGTGGTGGCCCCGGTGGGCCGCTTCCCAAGGAAATAATCCATGGTGTCTTCATCGTCGGGGGATGGCGGAATATCCTCACCGGCATACACCCGGTGGATATTGGTCAAAAAGATGTTCCCTGTGGAGCGGGTTATCCGCACGTCGTCCTGAATATGGAGGGTAAGCTGGAAATCGTCCCGCCAATTGCGCCCGTCAATGCCGTTGTCCGGCAATACCGGGTCGGCAAAAAATATGCGCTGGCCGCCGAAATCCTTGCGGATACGGTCAAGCACAATTATGTTGGGCGCGATGACAAGGAAATTGCGGGCCAGCGCCGAGCCCGGCTCATACAGCTTGTGGAAAAAGCTCCACGCCAGCACCAGGCTCATAACCTTTGTTTTGCCGGCGCCCGTCGCCATTTTCACCACAAACCGCCGCCATGTTTCGTCGAACATCCCCGTGGACACCGCGCCGGAATGGTCGAAACGCATCAGGTCGTACTTGTCTTTTACCCCCACCACGTCATACAGGTAGATGATGGTCTCCAAGGCTTCGCGTTGCGCGAAATAATACTGAAACTCGGCCATGGTTCCGTCCGCTTGCGGTAGCAGGTGGGGCGTATTGAACCACCAGTTAAGGAGGCTCCGGCTGGTATCCGTGGCCCCGGCATAACCCTTGTCCCGCCACTGCTTTACCTGTTTGCGCAGTTCCGGCACCAGCGGCGGCATGAGCTTTTCAAAGCTCGATTCCCGCAACGCCTCGTCCGCCGGAAACCATCGGATGGCGGGGTCGAGAATGGCGTGGGGCGAAGAGGGAAAATCCTTCTGTAGCGCCATCAGCGCAGATCCTCGATCATCCGCCGCACCGTCTTGATCAGAACGGGCACATCGGTTTGACAGATGCTAAAGACTTCCTCCACGTCAACTTCAAAATATCCATGCGCGATCACATCCCGTACGCCCTTCACACCGGCCCACTCAACCTCCGGGTAACCCGCCAGAAGTTTTCCCTCCGTCTTCCGGTCAATCCGCTTAAAGGCCTCGCCAACAGCGATAAGAACCATGCAGATCCCGTCCAGACGTTCTTTACCTTGTTCGCTTTTCGTAAAATCCCCGGCGGAGCGGATATCGGCGCATCGCCTCGGGATCCGCTCCAGCGCCTCCAGCACGCTTTCCAGCCGCTCGCGCAACAAAGCCCGATCAGGCATAACGCGCCTCCCGCAATATCCGTTTTTTGAGGCGTGGATCCATGCTCTCGCGCAACCGCACAACGTCCACGTGGCGGGCCAGCAACTCCTCCAGCTCCAGCCTCATCCGCGCCGCGTGGAACAGGTTGGGCGCATCGGTCTCGAATACGATGTCCACATCGCTTTCATCCCCGGCCTCATCGCGCGCGACCGAGCCGAATACGCCCAGCGAGGTAACGCCATAACGGTCGGCGAACTCCGCCTTGTGGCGGCGCAATGTCTCCAGTATCTCATCCCGCCGGGGGCCGCTCATACCTTCACTTCCACGATCTTCATAGTATCATTGCCGAAAATATCCACCACCTTCACCGCGATCTTCCGCCGCCCCGGCGCGCATTCGTGGAAAGCGCTGGTCAGCTCCAGCGAGCGGTCTTTCTTGGTGCGGAACGATTGCCATTCGTTCTCGAACACATAATCCCCCGTCCAGACTTCCTCATACTCGCCGCTGGTGGCGTTCTTAAAGCGGACGATCTCCCTCTTGCTCTCGAAGTCGAAGTCCACCGACCAATAATCTATCCAGTCCGTCCACTTCTTGGTCAGCCGCTCGCGGTGGATAACGCCGTCTTTGTCTTTGGTCACTTTTACGATCTGCCCCTTCTCCACCACTATCCTGCTGGCATTGTCCTTCAGGCCGGCTTCGGCGGCCGATACGGAGCCTTGGGAGTAGAACACCGAAAAGTCCGTCAGTTCGATCGCAACCCCCTTTTTCCGGGCGTGCGGCTTTAGCTCGATGAAGGAAACGTCGTGGAACACCACCTGGTTCTTCTCCACCGCCCGCTTGTCGAACACTTCCGCGGGGATGTATTTGGGGGCGATGTCTATGCCCTTGGCTTTCGCCTCGTCCAGCAGGTTGGGGAACAGGCCCATCTCGAATTCAAAGCCCAGGATGTCCACCTTGGTGACGTGCTTCTTGCGGCACTCCAGTATGATCTCTTCCACGAAAAGGCGGGTAACGGGCATATTCACCGGCCCCACCACCACAAGGCGACCGGCCTTTTTGCCGTGAAAGGTCTGGAAGCCCTCGGTCTTCTCGGCCCGGTATGCGCGCAGGATTAGGTCGAGGAACGCGGATTCTTTTTCTTCCAGCTGTTTTTGTTGTTCCGTCTCCCGCAAGTTGGGATTAACGCCGAGGTATAATTGGCGCTCGTATTTGCCGAGGTTGAGTATCTCAAACGCCCGGTAGGTTTTGTCTTCGGCCTTCAATTCCCTCTGCACTCCAATAAGTCTCTTGCGGGTGGTGTGTATGGCGAATTTCCCGAGGTCGCTGACGATCCACTTGCGCCCCAGCTTTTCCGCCACGGCGGCGGTGGTGCCGGAGCCGCAAAAGAAATCCGCCACAATATCACCTTCGTTAGAAGACGCTTTGATAATGCGTTCAAGCAATGCCTCCGGCTTTTGGGTGGGGTAGCCCGTGCCTTGAGTTGAGGATGCGCCGAGTCCAGTAACGTCATCCCATAGGGACTGAACAGAGACACCCGCACCGTCATCCAGATATTGTTTCTTCTGAGGAACGGTTCCTAGCGAAGTCTGAACAATCAGATTCTTGTCCATTAACTCTTTCATTGTAGCTTCGCTGTAACGCCAGTATCGCGTGACACCCATAACCTCATATTTTGGATTTCCTTTAGCCGCGCCACCCGGTCCAATCATACTAACGAGCCTGTATCTTTTCTCCGTGCCGGAATCGGAATATTTAAAGAATGAATCAATGTATTCCTGAGAATAAGGAAGGAACACATTGTTGAAGACGTAGGCCGGAGATTTTGCATAGGCAAATATCGTATCTGTGTTTGCGCCCATGTACTTGCTACCTTGGCCAATGTTGCCTTTCACTGTGTGGGCGCGCTTCCATGTAATTTCATTGATAAAGCGGTCTATTCCAAAAACTTCGTTCAATGCAAGCCGGATATACGCATTCACCCGCCAATCGCAATGGACATAAATACTGCCGTCCTCCGCCAGCAAATCGCGCATCAGCACCAGCCGCTCGTAGATCATGGCTATAAAAGAATCCGCCCCTTTGCCCCACGTGTCGCGGTAGGCCAGTTCCTCCATGATGTTCGGCTTTTTGGTGAAGGTGTCGCCGCCGATCTCGATATCCATCGAAAAATCCGCCCCCACGTCGAACGGCGGGTCAATATAGATGAGCTTGAGGCCGCCCTGCTTCTCGATTTCCTCCCTCAGCGGGCCGTTCTTCAGGCTGGAGAGTATCAGCTTGTTGTCGCCCCATATCAGCTTGTTCGTCCACCCTTTAAGCTGTCTGCCGGTGGCCGAATCGAACAGTCCCGGCTGTAATTTGACCTCTTTCTCGGAGCGCGGCTCGTCCACCTGCTCGATTATTTGGAAGGGGAGGACTATATTGCAGACCTCGCCGGTCTTGCCGTTCCAGACCAGTTCCACTTCCCGCTTTTCATCGAACAGCAGAAAGCGGTATTTATCCGGCAACGGTTTTCCGGCCTCGATGAAGCGGAAGATCTCCTGTTTTTCCTGTTCGGTCAGCCGCGCCATCTATCCCCCCAACGCCATAAACCCATTCTGAAATATTGCATGGAATTTTAGCACATGCCGAAAGGCCAAGGTAATACGATTCCGCGCGGCGTACCGGCTTTGCCGGCGGACGCGCCCGGTCAGGAGTTGGCGGCCTGCTTTTTCAGGTAGGCGGTCACGCAATTGCGCCCGGAGGTCTTCGATTCGTACAGCGCGTCGTCCGCGCATTTGATCAACTCGCGCGCGGTATCGCCGTCCGTGGGATACTCGGCCACCCCCACGCTCACGGTGATGCGGTATTCCTTCCCGTCGTGGATAAGCGGTTTGTCCTGCACGGCTTCCCGCATGCGGTTCATCAGCATCATGCTCGTCTCCTTGGACGTATCCGGAAGGATGACCACGAACTCCTCGCCGCCGTACCGCGCGCTGAAATCGGAATCGCGCAGGTGGTCCTTGAGGAATCTCCCCAGATGGATGAGCACCTGGTCGCCGACAAGGTGTCCGAACTTGTCGTTAAAATCCTTGAAAAAGTCTATGTCGAATATCGCCAAGCCGAAGTTCTTTTTGTACCGGTGGGAAAGCGATACCACCTCCGCCAGCTTTTTATCGAAGTACCGCCGGTTGCTCAGGCCCGTCAACGAATCGGTGTACGCCTCCAGCCGGTAGCGCGACGTGCGCTTGAGAATGGCGGTCACGCGCATCATCAGCTCGTTCGGGTCGAACGGTTTTGTGATGTAGTCGTCCGCGCCTCCTTCGAAGCCACTCAGCTTGTCCTGCATTCCCCCTTTGGCGGAAAGGAAGATGAACGGAATATTATCGCTCCGGCTGTTTTTGCGCACTTCGCTACAGAACTGGAAGCCGTCCATCTCCGGCATCATGATGTCGGAGATGATGAGATCCACGTCGTGCATCCGCACCGCGTCGAGCCCTTCTTTCCCGTTCATGGCGGTTACCACCTCGAACCCGGAACGTAACAGAATGGTGCGGATGAGATTCAGCATTTGGGGCGAATCTTCCACCACCAGTATCCGCGAATTGTTCATCACGCTCATGCCCTTGATTTTATACCAAGTTATTGACCAGACCAAAATTATTATTTACTTTTTCCACGTTATCCCGTAGCGTGCCGATTCATGGACGCGAAAACACTTTTGACGAAGGTGCGACCCCACATCATTGCCGCTCTGAAAGAAGACTGCCCGGCGGGCGACATCACCACCGCCGCCAGCGTGGATAAACGCCAAAAAAGCAATGCATTCGTGGTGGCAAAACAGGCGATGACGCTGGCGGGCATTCCCGTTTTCAAGGAGGTTATGCGGACTGTGGATTCCTCAATCACCGTTACCCTGCTGGCGAAGGACGGACAAACTGTCCCAAAGGGGAAAAAGATAATGGAGATACAGGGGCCGAGCGCGGCCATCCTGAAAGCCGAGCGGGTGGCGCTGAATTATTTGCAAAGGATGTGCGGCATCGCCACACTCACCGCCGCCCACGTCCGCCACACGCGCGGGACGAAGGCGAAAATACTGGATACCCGAAAGACCACCCCTACCCTCCGGCTCTTGGAAAAATACGCGGTGACATGCGGCGGCGGGCACAACCACCGGTTCGGGCTTTCCGATGCGCCGCTCATCAAGGAAAACCATATCCGGGCGGCGGGCGGCATAGCCAACGCCGTACGGCGGGTGAAAAAAGCGTGCAAGAAACCGTTGGTGCTGGAAGTGACCAACCGCGCGGAAGTTCTGGAGGGACTTGAGGCCGGAGCCGAAATTCTTCTTCTGGACAACATGACCCCGGCGCAAGTGAAAACGACGGTGAAACTGATAGGGGGAAAAGCGCTGGTGGAAGTTTCCGGCGGCGTGAACCTGAAAACCGTGGGCGCGTTCGCCCGCGCAGGCGCCGACCGCATATCGGTGGGGGCGCTCACGCACTCCGCGCCGTCCGCCGACCTTTCACTCCTTTTCGAGAAGTAGCTTTTTCAACTCCGCTTCCAATTCCGGCGCGGGCCGCTCTTCAGGCAAGGATAATTCCGGCACATTGCCCACCCCGAATATCCGTTCCGCTTCACCTTGCGAAAAAATATCGGTGCATCCGCGTATGGCCGCCCCTTCGGAGTTCACATTGTAAAAAGCGGTGGCCGGATGCCGGGCTATGATCTCTTCCGCGCTCCGCAAGTAGCCGAAAAGGTTTGCGTGCGTGACCCCGCTAGCCCCGCGCGCCGTGGGGATCCTCAGGAGGTCGGCGCGCGCCGTGAAATTTCCCGCCGCATCCTCCCCTTCCGCTCCGCCGAACGGTTCGGAAACAAACCCCGCCATCGTCCGGCGATTGTACGGCAACCCTTTATTGAACGCGAAATCCTGCCCCACCAGTCCGATCGGATCCGCCCCCGCCCGCGCCAGAAAATCCAGCGCAACGCAGGAAACGGAACCGCCCGCGTTCGTTGAACCCCGGTCGGCCAGCAGTTCCCGCGTCTTTTGCGAGAACGCGTGCCCTTCTTTCAATATTATCAGCCGCCGCCCGGCGAATCGGGCCACCACCGAAGGATGAGTCGAGGGCATGAACAAAAGCGGCGCCGATGAATCGAAGAGGTGGCTCGCGGAATCCGGTTGGGGATCCACCGATACCACCATGTCGCAGGCTATACCGTTCGCGTTTAAGACTTCGGCGGATGTGTCCACGGCGAGAACGAACGCCCTCCCCTTCAACCGGTCGAGGAAAGCCAGGTTGCGGTCGAGCGACGGTCCGGCCCCAACCAGCACGGCGGGCGCGCCCCGCAACGCGCCGAACAACGCGGAAGCGCCAGGGCTGGACGCGATGGCGGAAAGATTCGCCATAATGTTTTCGTGTTCCTGATCACCGAAACTCCCGCCGAATCTCCGGTCGGTGCGGAGCATTTCAAACGTGCGTTTGAGTTCCGAAAAGGATTCCGGCAGGAGCCGGAACGACGCGGGATGGATGACCACCTGCCACTGGGTATCGGACAAGATGGACGAAAGTTTTTGGCAGATGTCCGCATCTCCCGCGCCGGTGACAAGCGTGAAGCGCGCATCGTCAAGCACGTTGGAAAGGTCGCGGCCGTGGGATGCCGCGCTTAACAACTCCCGGTTCGCCTCGATGACCGCCACCTTCCCGTTGGGGGGAAGCAGTTTCAGCAACGCCTCGATGTGGTAGCCAAGCCCGAACCCGTACACCAGCAGGTTCGGGTTTTTCTCCACATCCACCGCGCGGGCGAACTTCTCCCCTTCCGCGACCGGGTCAACATTCGACGCGGCGAGAACACCGTTTATCCTCACGGTGGGAACGCCGCTTTTGGCCCGCTCTGTTGGCGGGGACGGCGGTAGGTCTTTTAGAAGTTCGGCGTACCGTCTGCTGGCTGAATTATCGTCCATCTACCGGGCGATTGTGCCATGCCCGGCCTGCGTGGTCAATGCATCAGCGGGGCAGTGGTGAGTGTGAGCACCGCGATCTCGGAGGTGGAGAACAGTCGCATGGGCGGACCCCAAGTGCCGGTGCCGCAAGTAGTGTGAATGTATGCGCCGTTAAACGAATACAACCCATAGGGGTGTTTGAAAACGAATTGGACGATAATATCCAGCGGCGGTATCTGTCCCGCATGCGTATGGCCGGACAACTGCAAGAACACGCTGGCCTCGGCCGCCGCGTCGAAATCGGTGGGGCGGTGTTTCAGCAGTACCACCGGCGGGCCGCCGGGGGTGATAATTTTGTGGAGAAGGTTTTCATAATCGGCCATCACGCTTTCATCTTCGTCATCAATTCCCACCAGTGTGATGCCTCCCACTTCCGTTTTTTCATTTCGTAGCACATGGATGCCGGTGGCGCGCATGAGCGCATACATATTTTCGATGCACGCGTAGTGGTCGTGATTGCCGGGAATGGCGTACACGCCGTGAACGGCTTTCAGCCGTTTAAGGCTTTCGACGAACTTCCCGGTCCCATCCATACCCTCGTCAATATTGTCCCCGGTTATCACTATCAGGTCGGCGTTTTGGGCGTTCACGGCATCCACAATGCCATCCAGCCATTCCACGCTCCGCAGACGCGTGAGATGAAGGTCGGACACCTGCACGATCTTGAACGACGGCACGGTGAGCCGAGGCGTGGGCAGGGTCAACTGTTTTACCCGCACCGGGCCGGCGGCATTGAACACCGAATACGTCCCCGCGAGCAATGAAAGCGCCACCACCACCGCCGTTACCGGTTTTACGAATTGGGGAAAAAGGAGATCCGCCGGCAGTTTCATCATCATCGCGGCGAAAAGGATGGCGATGAACCCGAACCAGATGTTCCCCGGGCGCAACAGGTGGAACGAAGGGGGAAACACCCGGTAAAACATCCCGGCGAAAAAGGTGAGCGACCCCGCCGCCATCAGAACGCGAAGGAAAAGCGCCTCGCGCGCCCCAAGCGATAGCCCGGATGCAACGCGCAGATAGATGAACCAGTGCATCCCGAAATACACCAGCGAAAAGACCGAGAGGAATATCGCAAATCGTATGAGGTTCATTATTCTATTGGTGGCACGGGCACTCCTGCCCGTGGCGCGTCCGAAGGACGTGCATTCCATAATAAGCTATTTCTTGCGCCCTCCGGGCACAACGCGGACAGGAGTGTCCGCGCCACCAAGACGGTTTTACCACCTGCTACCTCTTACACAATATTTATGGTCCAGCGGGTGAGGCGCGTGGCCAGCCGGATATTCAGCCCTTTTTTTCCCACGGCCACCGCCTGTTGGTCCGGCTCCAGTTCCACCCATGCTTCCTTCTTCTCCAGGTTGCACTTCACCGATTTCACCTTGGCCGGTTTCAGCGCCTCGGTTATCAGTTTTTCGGGATCGTCCGACCACGCGATGAGATCGATATTCTCCCCTTTGAGTTCCTTGATGATGTTCTTCACCCGCGCGCCGCCCGGTCCGATGCAGGTGCCCACCGGGTCAACCGCGGGGTTTGTGGTCATCACGGCGACCTTGGAGCGCCCCGCCGTATCGCGCGCCAGGGCGCGCACCACCACCACTCCATCCGCCACTTCGGGCACCTCGCGCGCGATGAGATGTTTCAAAAGAAGCGGGTGGGTGCGGGATACCGTGTACGCCGGCCCATCGCCCCCCGGCTCGGCGCCGATGACGATGACCTTCACCACTTCATCCTTTTCGAAGCTCTCGCGGAACGCCTGCTCGGTGCGCGGGAGCACGGCCAGCATTTCGCCGCATTTCAGCAGGTAGTCGTCGTGTTCGTTCTTTCCCAACACGGTGCCCACCACCAGCTTGCCCGAATCGCGCTGAAGCTCCATCGCGCGGTTCTCCATTTCCAGTTCCTTCAGGCTTTTTTGCATCACCTTGCGCGTGGCGGTGGCCGCCATGCGGCCAAGCTCCGGAAGCGGGTACGGCACATACACATCGGCGCCGGGAAACACGTTTTTATCCACCGCGCGCGCCTCGTCCATCGCTATTTCCAGATCGGTATCCACCGCCACCTGCCGCGCCGTTTTCACCTGCCATAGAGAAAATTCGCCGCTTTCGGGCACGAACCGCGCCCGCAGGTTCGGGAGCCGTGTTTTTTTCTGCGCGGCGATAAGAATGCCGGATTCGATGGCGCCGATCATGACCTCCGGGGAAACGCCGCGCTCTTTCGCCGCTTCGGCGATCATTTCGCTCAGTGACTGCCCATCCATGTCCTTCATGGTTTCAGGTCCAGCTTTGCGCGCGACACGTCTTTGAACTCGAACTCCACGGCGGCTCCCTTCTCCGGAACCAGGCGGAACTTGCCGCCGCCCGGCGATTCAATGAGGCCCGCGGTTTCGAGCGGACCGCCGGTAAATCCCTTTTTGAAAGCCACCTTCGCCCATGATCCGGCGCTTTTCACGAAATGTTCCTCCTTCGTCAGCCTGCGGGTAAGCCCCGGCGAAGAGACCTCCAGAGTGTATGAGCCGGGGAACGGATCATCCACGTCCAGCATCGCGGACAACGTGTGACTCACCGATTCGCAGTGCGTCACGTTCACCCCTCCGGGGCGGTCAATGTATACACGCAGGAGCGAATTGCGCGGGCGCACCGTCACCTCCATGTCGTACAGCGTCAGCCCTTCCTGCTCCAGCACGGGCGCGAGCATTTGCATTAGTTTTCCATTGATGTCTTCGTTCACTGCATCTCCTTGGCATTCGGCACAAACCGCAAGCCGGTGACGGTCATCCGCACCGACAGCACTTCCTCCTGTTGATCCCCATACTCCTCCTTTTGCGCGGCGATCTTCACCTCGCGGATGAGCAGTTTCTTCTGGTCGTTCTGTATCTCGCGCAAAAAAGCGGAGAGCGCCGTCAGCGGCGCGTTGAACAAAACACTCACGTTGATGGAACGGAACCCCGCCCCCGGTTCCACTTTCTCCGTTTTTGAGGACGAGATGGCGATGCCGGACGCCTGCGCCTTAGCCCGCACCAGTTCGGTCATTTGCGCCGCGGAGAGCGCGTCGGTCTCGTTTATGAACACGGAATCCATAAGCTGTTTGTACGAGGCATCGTACCGGGCGCTCTCGGCGGTGATGTTGCTTGTCCCCGCCACCGCCGCCTTGTAGCGCGCCACATGTTCCGCCGTCCGCGCTATCTCCGCATCCATGCCACGCCACCCGTAGTACAGCGGCTCCACCACGAAAAAGTAGAGCACGATCGCCAGCGAGGCCGCCGCCCCGGCATAGACCACCTTCCGGTCGCGTTCCGAAAGCCGCTCCAGCGCCTTCATCATTCGCACTCCATCCCCGCCTTGAACCGCTCACCTTTCGCGGTGGACTGCACGGCTCCCAGCATGTGGGCATTTTTGAATTCCGGCGACCCTTCCAGCGGGCCAAGCACGGAAGAAGCTTCCGAAGAAAGGCCGCCCATCATCACCTTGCAGTCGCGGAACTCCATCTCGTTAAGATAGGTGTTTTTGGGCAATACGGAGGTAAGCCCTTCCAGCATGGCAAGCGTGAACGATTTTTGCGACGAGAAGCGGTTGAACTCGTCGAAAAGGGATTCGTATTCCCCCATGTGTACCGCGACGTTTTCGTCCTTAAGCGCCTCTTTTTTAAGGCTTGCCAGTTCCGCCTTCAGGCCGCGCAACGCATTCCAGCGTACCGCAAAAGCCGAAGCGGCCCAAAGCACCAGCAGGCCCGCCACCACGCCCGCCGCAATTTTCAGCAAACGTTTTGCCGCGTAATTCCGCAAGCGCCGCTGTTTGGGGGGAATGAAATTGAACGATGCTCCTTTTTTGTACAATCCGGCGGCGCTTGCCAGACGTGCGGTGTGCGCCAAGACCTCTTCCCCCTCCCCCGCTTCGGGTAGCAGGGAAACCCGCGCCGAAGTGAACCCCGGCTTTACCGAGACACGGTCCGCCACGGCCTGACGCAGGTTGCCCCCGCACGCGATGCGAATATCGCCGAAAAACCCTTCCGGCGTTTCGATCCCGCCCACCAGCCGGATGTGATCCACTTCGCCGGCGATCTGGGATGCGATATTTCCCGCCGCCCCGTCTGCCAGAAAGCCGCCGGTGAAAAACTGTTTCTGTTCAATGCGCGGCTTGAACCGCACGAAGCGGGAATACACCAGCAGAGGCCCTTCCAAAAGGCTGATCTCGAACCCTTCGGGCTGGATGTCGGCCAGCGCGCGTTTTTCCCTCTCCTCGCCCGGCATGAAGGCCAAGCTGGAAACGGATACCACATCGGCCAAAATCCCCGCCTGTTCCGCCGCGGTAAAATATGCGTCGAAGTCGGATTTTTTCAGCCCCGCCACGGTCACGGAAAAGGCCGAAGCGGTCTGTTCGGACGGAAAGAAGTCCCACACCAGTTGTTCGGGCGGCATGGGGAAATGACGCGGGGCCTCGAACGCCAGCATTTGCGCCAGCATAGCGGGGTTTTTCGCTGGAACGGTAAGCGGCGAAACATGGAAAAGGGAGCGCGGCAAAAGCAGTACCACCGCATAGGGATTCACGGAAAGACCATCGAGGTTCTCTTTGATCTTAATCGCTGTTCCACTTGCGGCGTCCAAAAAAGAGCCATGGACGGTGGCCGACCCCTTTGGGATACCATTCCGCATGTCTTCGGAAAAAACCGCCACTGAGCAGTAACTCTCTTTAACATCCACAACCGCAATGTCACGCATATCGGCGGCATTCTAACATGCCCTACGCAAAAAAAATAAGGATGGAATTTTATTCCAAGGCTTGGGAGTGGAAAAGGGGCGTAGCATCCCCCCCTTCCCGGGCGCAATCGGGAAAAGGATACATATCGAATACCGATATATGATATATTATCCGGGTGATACGAAACTTTGGAGATAGGATCACGGCGGACATTTACGATGGCGAGGAAACCAGATATGCCCGGAAAATCCCCCATGAACTACATGGAAAGATTTGCAGGGTGCTGGATCAGATGAACGCGGCCCCCTCCCTTGAGGTGCTGAAGTCCCCGCCGGGCAATCGGCTCGAAAGACTAAAGGGGGACCTGAAGGAGTTTTGGAGTTTAAGGATAAATGACCAATGGCGCATCGTTTTCAAATGGGACAGAGGCGATGCCCATGAAGTTAGAATTACTGATTACCATTAGGAGGAGTTGATGATCCCCAAAAAAAGACCGCCCACCCATCCGGGAGCGATGTTATTTCATGAGTTCCTGGAGCCGATGGGCATGACGCAAGTTGAGTTCGCCCGCCATCTTGGGTGGCCCTACGCGCGGTTAAACGAAATCGTGAATGGCAAGCGCGGGGTAACCGCCGCTTCCGGCCTTTCGTTCGGAGAGGCATTAAAAACCGGCCCTGAATTTTGGCTAAACCTCCAACGCGACTGGGATCTTTGGCACGAGAAGAAAAAACACCGGGCTGTTATGCCTTTGGCAAAGGTGGGGATGTAGTTGACCGGGATAAAACAAACCCAAATGACCAGGAACGCGCCAGTAAATCATTTCGAGCGTGCATACAGGACATGGCCGGTCCTGACGAAATACGCATCCGAAAAAAGGAGTATCACCTACGGAGAACTTGCAGGCCGGTTACATACCCATCCCAGAGCCATCAGGTTTGTCCATTGAAAAACTGACGTCTTACTTGTACTTGGAGCGGATGGCGGCGATGGTGCCGTCCTTGAACAGCTTTTCAAACGCCTCCACCACCATCGGGTCGAAATGCTTGCCGGAGAATTTGAGGATGTACTCGATGGCATCTTCCTCGCTCCAGGCGTCCTTGTACACCCGCTTGGTGGTCAGCGCGTCGAACACGTCCGCCACCGAGGTGATGCGCGCCGATACCGGAATGCCGTATTCCGCCAGCCCGTCTGGATAGCCGGTGCCGTCGAACTTTTCATGGTGCCAGCGGGCCACTTCGCGGGCCGGCTTGAAGAACGGGTTTTTGGAGAGTATCGCCTCGCCGTGGACGGTGTGGTCCTTCATCGCGGCGAACTCATCGTCCGTCAGCTTCCCTTCCTTTTTCAGGATGGCGTCCTTGATGGCTATCTTCCCCACGTCGTGCAATATGGAGGAGTAGCTGATCTCCTCCGCTTTCGTCTCGGAATAGTTCATCGCCAGCGTAAGCGCCTTGGTGTAGTCGGCGATGCGCCGGACGTGGTTGCCCGTGTCGGTATCGCGGAATTCGGAGGCCACCGCGAGCATCATGATCGCCTCCATGTTCGCCACGTTCAGCTCCTTCGTGCGGTACTCCACCATCTTTTCCAGCGATTCGTTGAAGCTGTGCAGGCGCGCGTTCACCACGTTCAGCTCGCTGTACAGTTGCCGCACGCGGATGTGGGCGCGCAGGCGGGCGAGGAACTCCTCGGTGGCGAACGGCTTGATCACATAGTCGTCCGCGCCGGAGTTCAAGAGCATGGCGATGTCCCCCTTGTCCGCCAGCGTGGAAACGATGAGGATCGGGACGAACGCCCATTCGTCGCTTCCGCGCACCAGGCGGCAGAGCTGGTGGCCGTCCATGTTCGGCATGTTGATGTCGCTCACGATGATGTCAATGTTCCGGTGTTTCTGGAGCTTGTTCCAGGCGTCCATGCCGTCGCGCGCCTCGACCACCGTGTGCCCCTGCTTGCGGAGTATTCCCACGATGATGGTGCGGATGGTGTCGCTGTCCTCCGCCACCAATATGGTCTGCGGCTCGGAGCGCTCCTTGATCTCGAAAAGTTTTTGCACCTTCGCCGAGAGCTTGCCGCGCGTGAACGGCGTGGCAAGGTAGTCCACCGCGCCGCAAGCGAACGCCTCTTTGCGCTCCTCCGCGGTATCGTTCTGCGTGACGAAGATCACCGGGATGCTCCGGGTGGAATAGTTGTTCTTCAGTTTCCGGCAGGTCTCAAGGCCGCTGAGCACCGGCAGGTCCACCTGCATGGTGATGATGTCCGGCTGTTCTTTTTCGGCAAGGGCCATCGCCTCTTCACCGTCCGAGGCGAGGAGAAGCTCGGCGTCCATCTCGGCAAATTCGCTCTGGAGCACCATGCGGGCGATCTTGTTGTCCTCAACGATCATGATCTTGTGCTTCAGCCTTCCCTGCACGCCCTCCCGCTTTGTCTCGGCAAGTCCAGGTTCGGTACTATCCGTTCTGTCCGTGATCGCCATCTTTCGATTATACCTCATGAGGTATCATTTCAGGACGTTACCCGCCGTTACACCCACGGCGGAGGTTATTCGATGCCCAGTTCCTTTATGAGCCGCGAAAGGTAGGTTCTCTGGATGTCCAGCACCGCCGCCGCTTTCGTCTTGCTCCCCCCCACGCTCTCCAGCGTGCGGATGATAAACTCCTTCTTGAAATTGTCCTGCGCGTCCTTGAGCGGCACCCCTACTTTGACCTCGGCCTTGCCGGGCACGAGAATCTCGTGCGGGAGGTCGGACGATTTAATTTCCTTGCCGCTCCCCATGATAACCGCGCGCTCGATGGCGTTTTCCAGTTGGCGGATGTTGCCCGGCCAATGGTACGCCGTCAAAATGTTCATCGCTTCGTCGCTGAACCCTTCTATCCTGCTGGCGACGGATTTTTGGAACTTATCGAGGAAGAACCGCGCCAGCAAAGGAATGTCCTCCTTCCGCTCCGAAAGCGACGGCACCCGGATGCGCACCACGTTCAGGCGGTAATACAGGTCTTCGCGGAATTTCTTCTCCGCCACCAGCTTTTCCACGTCCTTGTTCGTGGCGGCTATCACGCGCACATCCACGCGGATGGGACGGGTGCCGCCCACGCGGTTGAACGTCCCCTCCTGCAATACGCGCAGGAGCTTCACCTGCATGGCAAGCGTGGTCTCGCCGATCTCGTCCAGAAATATGGTGCCGGTGTCCGCCGCCTCGAAAAGGCCGTTCTTCTGCGCGTCCGCCCCGGTGAACGCCCCCTTTTCGTAGCCGAACAGTTCGCTTTCCAGAAGGCTTTCCGTCAACGCCCCGCAGTTCACCGCGACGTAGGGCCGCTCCTTGCGGGGGCTGGTGTTGTGGATGAACCGCGCTATCAGCTCCTTGCCGGTGCCGCTCTCGCCGGTGATGAGCACCGTGGCGGAAGAATGGGCGACCTTGGAACTGTCCGCGATCACTTTCTGGAGCGCCGGGCTTTCCCCCACGATGGTGAACTTCTCGACCAGTTCCTCCCGCAGGCGCTGGTTCTCGCGGTTCACCGTGGAAAACACCTGCGCGCGCAGTATGGTGGATGCCGCCATCTCGCTGAACGCGATGAGCATATCCAGATCGTCCTGGGTCAGGCGGGAGCCGTCCTCGTGGTCTATGATCTCTATCACGCCCAGCGTCTTGTCCCCCACTTTCAGCGGGGCGCAGGCGATGGAATTCGTGCTGAATCCCGTGGCGGTGGCTATCTTGCCGCTCCAGCGCGGGTCTTCCTTTACGTTCGCCACCAATAACGGCTTGCCGTTTTCGGCCACCCATCCGGCGATACCCTCCCCCTTTTCAAGCTCGAAGAGTTTTACTTCCTCTTTCTTCTCGCCGGTGGCTATATGGAAAAAGAGTTTGCCTGTTTTTTCATCCCGCAAAAGCAGGGAACTTGCCTTCGCGTTCATCATTTTGGTGGCGGTTACGATTACGACGTCAAGCAGACTGTCGAGATTGATGGTGGAATAGACGATCTCTGAAATGTCTTTGAATAATTTTATACGGTTGTCTGACACCTTTTCCTAACTCCCAAATCTCGTGTGCAGTTTATCACACTTTTTCAAATTCAAGCAAGAGGGAGTCAAGAAAAACAAGCCCTTTCGAGGTTAGTTGAAAACCGGAGTTGGAAATAGTGGCAAATCCGTGCTTTTCTATATTTTTCAATGCGCTATTGTATACTTCTTCGAAAATGATTTCAAACTTTGAATTTATCTCTTCAAACTTCAGTGCCTTGTCCACCAGTCGCAAACGCATCAAAAGGAAGTCTATTATTTTATCTTTGTCGTCGGTCAGTATCTCAACTCCCGATTCGCCGCCAACCGTCACGTCACGAATGTAATCTTCTGGATCATCGGGATTGGCGTACCGCACCCCTTCGGTGAACGAATGGGCACCGCTCCCGAACCCCGCGAATTCGTCCCCCATCCAGTAGGCCAGGTTGTGGCGGCATTCTTTTCCCGGCTTGGCGAAATTGGAGATCTCATATTGACGGTATCCGGCCTTTTTCAAAAAATCCACCGTGGACTCGTACATGGCGAGTTGCTCGTCGTCGTCCGGCATCATCACCTTCCCTTTTTCCACCATTTCTTCCAGCGGGGTACCCTCTTCCAATGTCAACTGGTACACGGAAAGGTGTTCGGGGGAAAGCGCCACCGCCTTTTCAAGGTCGGCGATAAGGTCGGCGGCGGATTGACCGGGAACGCCGAAGATAAGGTCGAGCGAAATATTGGCAAACCCCGCCGAGCGGGCTTGCGCAATGGTATCCACCGCGTCGTTCGCGGTGTGGGGGCGCCCAAGCGTTTTCAACAGGCGGTCGTTGAAACTTTGTATGCCGATGCTCAGCCGGTTCATCCCCAGCTTTTTGGCGGTTTCCAGCATTTCGCGCGAGGCGCTGTGCGGATTTGCCTCGATGGTCATTTCCGCCCCATCCGCCAGCCGGAATTTATTATTGAAAGCTCCCATCACGTTTTCCAGCAGTGACGCCGGAAGGTGCGACGGCGTGCCGCCCCCGATGTATAGGGTATCGGCGGTCATCGGGTGCGCGTGGCCGATCTCGGTCACCAGCGAGGAGATGTACGGCTCCATCAGGTGGTCCATTCCGGCGAACGAGGCGAAATCGCAATACACGCATTTCGAGCGGCAGAAGGGGATATGGATGTACACGGATGCGTTTGTCATAGGGTGATATTACCCCACAGACAAGGGAAGCATCCACAGATTTCGCCGATAACGCAGATGACGCATTGGAAGTGGAACATATCCTGGTCAAGAGCAAAGAAACCGGAAACAGTCCGCGTTAGTTCAACCGGATGTCCAGCGCGTCGCGCAGAGCCTCGCCCAGCAGGTTGTAACCGAGCACCGTTATCAAAATAGCCAAGCCGGGGAACAGGCTCAGCCACCACGCGAACTCGATATAGTTCTTCCCTTCGGTCAAAATGCTCCCCCAGCTTGGCGTGGGGGGTTGCACCCCGATGCCGAGGAACGAGAGCGCCGATTCCGTCAAAATCGCGCCCGCCACCCCCAGCGTGGCGCTCACCAGCACCGGCGCCATCGCGTTCGGCAGGATATGCTTGAAGATTATCTTGGCG
This sequence comes from Nitrospinota bacterium, assembly GCA_016212275.1. Classification (GTDB taxonomy): domain Bacteria; phylum Nitrospinota_A; class UBA7883; order JACRGQ01; family JACRGQ01; genus JACRGR01. The sequence continues at coordinate 60,379 of JACRGR010000067.1, forward strand.
TCGCTCTGCCCTATCGCCCGCGCCGCCACAACGAAATCCCTTTGCTTGAGCGAAAGGAACTCCGCGCGCACCAGCCGGGCCACCCCCATCCAGCCGGTGATGCCGATGACGATCATCACGTTCATTATGTCCGGTTCCAATATAGCGATGACCGCCAATATCAGGAAGAAAGTGGGAAACGTGAGCATGATGTCCACGAACCGCATCATCAGTTCGTCCACCCAGCCGCCGTAGTAGCCGCTGAGCGCCCCCACGATAACGCCGATGAGCGTGGCGATGCCGATGGAGACGAACCCGACCATGAGCGATATGCGCGCTCCGTACACCATCCGGCTCAGCACGTCGCGCCCCAATTCGTCGGTCCCCAGCCAGTGGTGCGCGCTGGGCGCTTCCAGAATGACGTTCGTATCCACCACGCTAGGGTCGTACGGGGCAACCAGCGGCGCAAGCACGGCAACGGCGAAAAGGCCGAGCACCGCCGCCCCGCCCCACAGGGCGAAGGAATTGCGCGCCAGCCGTCTCAAGACGATGGCAAGGAGCGTTTTCTGCTTTTCAGCCGCCATGTATCTCCCTTGTCCCGGGAGCAACAGGTTTTAACCTGTTGTTTCGCCCAAAGGGCGAAACGCGGACAAGAGTGTCCGCGCCACCAAAGCCGGAGACGTTATTCATACCGTATCCGGGGATCGGCCACCGCGTAGCTCACGTCCGCCAGCAGGTTGCCGATGAGCGTAAGCGCCGAGCCGATGACCAATATCCCCATCACCAGCGGATAATCGCGCGACATCACCGATTCGTAAAAAAGCTGTCCCATGCCGGGAATGGAAAAAATGGTCTCGAATATCACCGAGCCGCCGATGAGCGACGGCACGCTGAGCCCGATGATGGTGACGATGGGCAGGAGCGCGTTGCGGAGCGCGTGGCGGAACACCACCGTGGTTTCCGTACACCCCTTCGCCCGCGCGGTGGTCACATAATCCTGCCGCACCACTTCCAGCATGCTCTGCCGCGTGACGCGCGAGAGGAACGCAAGCGAGGTGAGCGACGAAAGCAGGACGGGCAAAACAAGGTGCCGCGCATAATCAACGAACTTTCCCCACGCGGTGAATTCCTCGAAATCGATCGAACGGATGCCGGAGATCGGGAGCCAGCCGAGTTGGACGCCGAAAAGGATCATCAGCAACAGCGACAGCCAAAATCCCGGCGTGGAAAACCCCAGAAAGACGAACAGCGTGGTCGCCTTATCGAAGAACGAATGGGGCCGCACCGCGCTGAGGACCCCCAGCGGGATGGAGAGCGCGAAAATGATGAAAAGCGACGCCACGTTGATGAACACGGTTATCGGAAGGCGCTCCATGATCTTGTCCAGCACCGGACGGTTATCCGCCGAGAACGACGTGCCGAAATCCAGCGCCGCGAACCGCTTGAACCACAGGAAATACTGCACCGGGAGCGGCTCGTCGAGGTGGTACATCTCGCGCATTTTCTGCTTGGCCTGCGCGGATATTTTCGGGTTCAGGTCGGTCATGCGGTCCACCGGCTCGCCGGGAGCGAGGTGGATGACGGCGAACGTGATAATGGTGATGCCGATCATCACCGGCGCCATCAGCGCCAGCCGTTTGACAAGCCAGGCAACCAGTTCAGCTCCGCAACAGCTTGGTCCAGAGAACGTACCCGACGGCGCCGAGCGCCAGACCCATCATCAGGAGGAACGGCCCGATCTCGGAAATGTTCGAATTTCGCAGAACCACGCCGCCCACGCCGTACACCAGCGCCACCACCGTCCACCCCAGCGCGATGGTGGCGACATCCCGCGTTTTGGGATAGGCGATAAGGGCGATGAACACCACGCCCACGGCGACAACCAGCGGATTGTGGAGGAGCGCCATGTACTGCCCGGTCTGGAAAAACGCGATCAATTGCTCGAAGTTGAACGTATCTATAAACTGCTTTAAATCAAAACCTTCCATCACAACCCTCAAAGATTGGATTTATCCTAACACGACTGAAATTAAAAGTGTATAATGCCTTCCTTACAAATGTGGGGTTTTGTTCAGTGACGGAAGAATACAAGATAAAACTGGATGTTTTCGAGGGGCCGTTCGACCTCCTCCTGCACCTGATAAAGGAAGAGGAACTGAACATCTACGACATCCCGATAGCAAAGATCACCCAACAGTACTTCGAGTACATGGAGATGATGAAACAGTTGAATATGGACATCGCGGGGGAATTCCTCGTGATGGCCGCCACGCTGGTATACATCAAATCGAAGATGCTCCTCCCCTCCCCGCCCGCCGCGGAAGAAGACGGCGAGACCGGCGAAGACCCGCGCGAGGAACTGGTGCGCCGCCTGCTGGAATACAAAAAATTCAAGGACGCGGCCCACACCCTGCGCGAACGGGAATCGCAACAGCTCAACAGCTTCTCGCGCAACTTCGTTTCGGACTGGAACGAGGACGACGCGGACTACCTCAAGGAGGTCTCGGTATTCCAGCTTCTCGCGCTGTTCCGCAAGATACTCAAGGACAGCGGCGCGGAGCACCTGTACGAGGTGACGCTGGAGGACATCTCCGTCACCGAAAAGATGAACGAATTGATGGATCTGCTGGAGACCACCCCCCGGATGCAGTTCCAGGACCTTTTCACCAACACCCGCAACCGCATGGAGATCATCGGCACGTTTTTGGCCGTGCTGGAACTGATCAAGCAACAGATGATCCGCGTGTTCCAGGAGCACGAGTTCGAATCCATCTGGGTGCAAAAGAATATGGAAACGGACGAGCCTGCCGCGGAACTGCTGGAAGAGACGGCGGACGCGGCAACGGAACCCGCGCCCGCCGCGCCAGCCGAGACGGCGCAAACACGGGAACCAACGGAACATCCGGAAAACGAGCCAGGAAAGGAGTAGCAATTTGGAACGCGCAAATGCCCTGATAATGCTGGAGGCGGTGCTATTCGTTTCCGATTCGCCGGTGCCGCTGGAAGACCTCCACGCCGTGCTGGAAGCGTTCAACAGGGACGAGATACGGCTGATGGTGGACGAACTCAACCAGAAATTCGAGGGGCACGGCCTGCAGGTGGTGGAGATCGCCGAAGGCTACCAGATGCGCACCCGCCCGGAGTGTGGCGAGTATATAAAGAAATTCCACAAGCTCAACCGCTCCACCAAGCTCTCGCAGGCGGCGCTGGAAACGCTCTCCATCATCGCCTACCGCCAGCCGATAACCCGGCAGGAAGTGGAAGACATCCGCGGGGTGGACTGCGGCGGCGTGCTGAAAAACCTATTGGACAAAAGCCTGGTCAAATCGCTGGGGCGCAAAAAAGTCCCCGGCAAGCCGGTGACGTTCGGCACCACCAAAAAATTCCTGGAATACTTCGGGCTGGTGAAGCTGAGCGACCTGCCGACATTGAAAGACCTGCCGGGCGACGAGGCGGCGGTGCTTCAGGAAGCGCTGAACTTCGGCGACAAGCAGGAACTGGAATCCACCGACGACATGGAACCGCCGCAGGAGTCCGACACCGACGACATAATGAAACCCCCCGGCGACGAGGGAGAGGAAACCGGCGAGGAAATGGAAGAACCGGTACACGCGGGGGACGACGGCGAGGACGAAGATGGGGAAGATACGGCTTCAGAAGATCCTCGCTGAGGCGGGGCTTTTCTCGCGCCGCAAGGCGGAGGAGGCTATCGCGGAGGGGCGCATCCGCGTCAACGGGGAAAAAGTCATCGAGCCGGGCATCAAGGCCGACCCGCGCCACGACGAGATCACCTGCGACGGCAA
>JACRGR010000065.1 GCA_016212275.1 Nitrospinota bacterium
ACTCGCGCTCAAATCCGATGCGACCACCGCGGAGGCGATGCGGGCGTTCCCGCGCTTCGGCGTGGCGAACGCGATAAAAGCGACACAGCCCGACAGGCCGGGAGAGTATCAGGGCACCACGCTGAACCTGAGCATCGGCGGAGCGCTATTGGCCATGCCGGTGGAGATAGAGGCCGGGAGCCACCTGGATTTCACCCTGAGCCTCGATGGGGTGAATCCAGTGACGCTGGGTGGAAAAGTGGTGTACCGCAAAAAACTGAAGGACAGCGTGGGAACGGTGTATTACCACACCGGCGTGGAATTCGGCGAGGAAGTGAAACAGCACCACGAAGCGCTCACCGCCTTCATCGGGGGATAGGCATTACCAGCCCGCCGTCGTGTATGATGGCGGCGCGCGCCGCTGGCCCGGCCGTTTCCAGGCACCGCGCCATCCCCTCTTCCAGCGAGGCAACATGCGTCATCCCCATCCGCAGAACGTCTTCCGGATTCAGGCCCGACAGCAGGAATACCCGCGCCATCTCCGTTTTTTCCCGCGTGGCGAACGCCGTTTGCCCGTTTATCACGAAGTTCCTTCGCAAAGCCGCGTCCATAGCGGCCGCATTGCCGTGATCGAACCATTTTAGAAAATCCGCGTTGCCGACCCCCGCGGAACACTCGGCCACAAGCAATACCGCGCCGCCCGGCTGTACCGCCCGGCAGGCGGCATCCAACGATTTGTGTGATTGGATGAAATTGATGTCCGCCGGGAACCCGCCGCATGAAGCGATGACCACATCGAATTTCTCCGCGATGGGGACGGCCTCGTATTCGGCGGCGAACCGGCACGCCTGCTCGAACGACGCTTCCAAATCTCCCGCGTTGATGAAGATGAAGTCCCCCGCTTCGTCCAGCACCGTGTTCACCAGAAAATCCACCCCCGCCGAACGCGCCCACGCGGTGGCCCGCTCGTGCATCGGGTTTCCGCGCAAATTCCCGGGGCCGATGCCGGGATGCCTGCCGGGGCCGGAGGGATTCAGGCACAACCGGTGGAACGCCATGCACTCTTCGTAAGAGGTGACGCCGGGAAGAATGGCTTTGCGCCCGCCGCCAAAACCGGCGAGGTAGTGCATCTTCACCCCGCCGATGATTATTTTTCCGTCCGCCGAGGCCACATGGCGGTTTACTTGCACCCCGCCGATTTTCCCCATCGCTTCGCGGCAATCGTGCCCGATACAGGCATACCTCTCGAATACCGCTTCCCCCGCCACCTGTTTCATCTGCTCCGCCGTTTGCGCGGGATGAATGCCGGTGGCGAAGATGATCGTTATGTTCGCGGAGCCGATACCGCATTCTTCCAGCCGCTCCAGCACGACCGGCAGAATTTCCGCCACCCCCGCCTTGCGGGTGATGTCCGGGACGATGACCGCCACATTTTTTTTCCCCTCGAAGACGGTATTGAAAGGTTCGCCATGCACGGGGGAATCCAGAAACGCGGCAAGCCGGTCACGCGGATCGGGAATGGGAAGTTTTTTTGGGGCTTGCAGTTCTTCCACATGCCAGCCGCCGGGCAAAACGGCGCGCATAACGCCTTTGCCGTATTTGAGGTGTATTTCCACAGGCCCACCAGCTCCAGCGTGCCAGCTACCGCTCTTCCGCCAAAAGACATGCGACCTTGTGGCCGTTCGACACGGTCTTGAGTTGCGGGATGTGTTCCATACAGCGCGTTTCCTTCAGCGGGCACCGGGTGTGGAAATAGCATCCCGGCGGCGGATTGGCGGGTGACGGCAGATCGCCGGACAGCATGATCGTCTTGCGCCGCGTTTGCGGGTCGGGCACAGGAAGCGCGGAAAGCAACGCGCGCGTGTAAGGGTGCAGGGGGTTTTTGAACAATTCGTCGCGCGGGGCTTCCTCCACGATCTTGCCCAGGTACATCACCGCCACGCGGTCGCTGATGTGCCGGATGACCGAAAGATCATGCGAGATGAACAGGTATGCCATGCCGAATTTTTCCTTCAGGTCCATCAGCAGGTTCAGCACCTGCGCCTGCACCGAAACGTCCAGCGCCGACACCGGCTCGTCCGCGACGATAAAGGAAGGGTTCAGCGCCACTGCCCGCGCGATGCCGATGCGCTGGCGTTGGCCGCCGGAAAACTCGTGGGGGTAGCGCCGCATCTGTTCCGGCCGTAGGCCGACCTGCGCCATCAGTTCCGCCACGCGCTCCCACAACTCCTTGCCTTTCGCCACGCCGTGTATCTGCAACGGCTCGGCGATGATGCGGCCCGCCGTCATGCGCGGGTTGAGCGACGACCACGGGTCCTGAAAAATGATCTGCATCCGCTTGCGCGCGGCGCGCAGTTCCTCTTTCTTCAGCGCGAGGATGTTATGCCCGTCGAGCATCACCTCCCCCGCCGACGGCTCCACGAGGCGCAACACGGCCCGGCCCAGCGTGGTCTTGCCGCACCCGCTCTCCCCCACCAGCCCCAGCGTTTCGCCGGGCGCGACCGAAAACGATACGTCGTCCACCGCGCGTATCGCGCCGGACGGGCGGGAAAAAAAACCGGCCCGCATCGGGAAATGTACCTTTAGCGACCGCGCCTCAAGGAGAGCTGATTGTGTACCCACAGCCGGAATTATATCCCGTTTTGGCGACAATGCGCCGCCAGCGCGACCAGCGCTTTACCGAAGCCGTGAAGATGATTTGCCACAGAGGCACAGAGGGCACGGAGAGGAAAGAGAACCACGAATAAATACTGATTGGGGAAAACAAATCCGCGTCATCTGTGGAATCCGCGGATTCTTCCCTCGAAGTGCGAGTCAGAGGGTCTTTAGGAATTCCACCAGCCCGTCGACCTCTTCGTCTTCCAGCGGATGCATCAGCTTCATGCCGGGGGACGATTTCTTTTCCTCGCCCAGCCGCTTGCGCATCTCTTGGGTTTCTGCGTCGTTCTCTTCCCAGGTTTTCTTCGGGTCTTTCAGCCACTTTTTCAGCCATGCCTCGGTGTGTATTTTGGAAACGCCCGCGAGGCCGGGGCCGACCAGCTTTTGGTCGTTCGTGCGGTGGCAGTTGGCGCACCCGCCGAAATTGTAATACAGGGATTTTCCGTCCCGCTTGAACTCCACCTCGGTGCTTTGCGAACAGGCGGCGAAAAGAAACACAACTAACAAAAGGTGCCACGTCTTCATCATGTCAGTCACCAAAAAAAAGGGGATGCGGAAATCCGCACCCCCCAATGTTATTTGCCTTCGAAAGACTTACAGGGTCTTCAGATACGCAACAACGTCGTCAGCTTCGGCGTCGGTCAGCTTGCCGGGTTGCATGGCGGTCTTCGGCTTGCCCACCTTGTTGACCTTGGCTTTCATTTTCTGCACTTCGGCGCCGTCGGCCTTCCACACTTCCGCCGGGTTCATGATCCACGATTTCAGGAACGCATCGGAATAGGACTTGGAAACGCCCGCGAGGCCCGGCCCCACCAGCTTGGCGGAGTCGGTCTTGTGGCAGGTCTTGCACTTGCCCGTGCTTTCAAACAACCCCTTGCCTTTGCCCGCATCGCCGGCCGAAGCCGCGCCAACCATCACCGCGAACGCGATCGTCATCGCAAACACTATAGCTTTCACTTTCACCTCTTCGTTCCTCCCAAAAATGATATTTATTGTTTACTCATGCGCCTTAGCACGCATTTGCGAATCTTATTAAATGCACCCCACCTTGTCAAGTGACCGCCCTATTGCTCCGATAGAGGGAGGGACGTGTGTCACCAAAGGGAGCCAGGTATTTGAAAATACAGATTGTCCGTATTACACTAGCACCCGTAACTTCACGCGGAATAGTTGATAACCGCGATTCCAGGGGGATTTGATTGAACGCCATCGCAAATATGAGCCATACGATAATGACTCGCGCTACGGGAAATGGAATACAGCGAACGCCCGTGCTCAATGCGGGAAAAGGGGATTAACCGCCGATGCCCGGAACGATCATCCTCCAGCTTCCCCCCGACCAGCTCAAGGTCGCGGGACAAAACGTGCCGCTCAACGCCATCATCCCGATGCCGGTGCCGGTGGCCGCTGGCCAGCCGATAGGCACCTTCGTCGACCCCGGCAAGGAACCGCCGCACGCGCTGGCATCCAACGTGAAATGGGATATGCCCGGCGCAATGACGCTGAACGAGGTGTGCGGCGAAGGGGTGAAGATCGTCCCCGGCGACTACCCGGTGCTCACCGCGGCGCGGGCGGGGGTGGCCATCGCCTCCGAGAACGCGCTCAAGGTATCCGGCATCTACGAAGTGTACGGCAACGTGGACAAGCGGAGCGGCAATATCGACACCCCCACGTCGGTGCTGGTGCATGGCACGGTGGGGCAAGGGGCGTCCATCATATCCGGCGGCGACGTGGAAGTGCGCGGCCTCATCGAGGAGGCCACGGTACGCGCGGCGGGGAGCGTGGTGGCAAAAGGAGGCGTGACCGGAGGCGGCGTGGCGAAGATATACGCGGGCAAGGACATGTATTGCCAATTCATCCAGCAGGCCTCGGTGGAGGCGGTGGGAAGCATAGTGGTGGACGGCTCCGTGATGGGGAGCAACGTCTTATGCGGCAAAAAACTCAACGTGCGCAAGAGCGGGTTTCTGGTCGGCGGGAAGGTGATGGTACGCGAATCCATCGAGGTGAGCCGGATCGGTTCCGAAGCGGCGGTCGTCACGGAAATTGACTTGGGGGGCAACCCGTTCCGCATGGTGCAGGTGCAACAGGCGGGCGAAACGGTGAAAAAACTGGAAGAGGAAGTGAACCTCCTGCGCGCGGCGGTGCGGTATTCCGCCGGGGCGCTGGTTGGCATGGTGCAATATATGGAGACCGACCCGGTATCCTCCCTGTACAGGGCGGCGGAACTGGCCAAACAGGAAGAGGGAAAATTGCCGGACGAAAAAAAGGAAGCCCTTGAAAAATACAGCGGAGCCATAATGTCCCTGATGCGAAAATCCGAAGAGTATGAGGTGGAAAAACGAAATCAAACCGCGGTGGGCGAAGGAGGCGGGGGATTTTTCGACCGTACACGGCTGGTGGTGACAAAAATAGCCCATCCCGGCACTATAATACGGATGCAAGACGCCCTTTTACGGATGGACCGGGAATACGAAAACGCCATCTTCTTCTATAAGAAGGCGGCGGGCGGGGATAAACGGGCGGAAGTTGGGGTATCCTACCCCTAACGCGGTTCATTGAGGGATTGGAAAAGGAATAGATGTCGACATTACTGGCTTTTATAGGCGGCTTGGGGCTTTTGCTCCTGGCCATGAGCATGGGAGCGGGGCTGGAGCACTTCGTGGATCCGCCCGCCATGATGATCGTGTTCGGCGGCACCACGGCGGCCATCTTTATCTCGTTCCCCTTGATGCATGTCCTCCGCGTTTCCAGCGTCCTTTTGCAGATTTTCCGCGCGGACGTGGAAAGCCCCGGCTGGATCATCGGGCTTATGGTGCGGCTATCGTTCAAGGCGCGGCAACAGTCCCTGCTGGCACTGGAAGAGGACATGAAAAAGGTGGAAAACCGCTTCATCCGGCTAGGCCTGGAAATGGTGATCGACGGTCACCCCGGACCGCTTATCCGCGACGTGTTGGAAACCGAACTGGACTTCATCCAGATTCGCCACCGCAAGGGGGAACATGTGTTCCGCGCGGCGGGCAAACTTGCGCCGGCGTTCGGCCTCATCGGCACCGTCATCGGCCTTGTGCAAATGCTCTTGGCGCTCGCCGAAAGTTCGTCGGGCGGCTCCTCGACCAACGCGCTGGCGAAAGGTATGGCGGTGGCCCTTATGACGACATTCTACGGCACCCTGCTGTCCAACCTCTTCTTCGTGCCGATCTCGGAAAAACTGCGCAACCGCACGGACGAGGAAACGCTCACCACCCAGATCGCCATCGAGGGGGTGCTCATGTTGCAGGCGGGCGTGAACCCTCGCATCATCGAGCGCAAGCTCAACTCATTCCTGCCGCCGCAACAGCGCGTGTCGTACTACAACGAGATCATCCGCAGACAGCGCGGGGGCGGCGGCGCTCCTCCCCCGCCGGCATAAGCCATGGCGCAAAAACCGGTCAAAAAGTCCCAGCTTGAAACGATGAAGGAGGAAGCCTCCGCCGAAGCGATGGACGAGGCGCGCTGGCTGTTCTCGCTTTCCGACCTGCTCACCCTTTTGCTTACGTTCTTCGTGATGCTGTTCGCCATCTCGTCCCCGGACGCGAAAAAAATGGCCGAAATGATGGAAGGACTCGGCGGCGCGATGGGAGGGGCGAAACGGGCGGCCCCAAAGGCGGTGGATCCGATGGGAATCACGCGGCAGAAAATGCAGGCGGTCATCACGGACAATAACCTGGTGAACGACATCGAGCTTACGTCCGACAGCCGGGGCATGGTGATGTATTCGCGCGGCGACTTTTTCTTCGCCGCCGGTCAAACCGAACTGTTGCCGGACACCAAGCTGTTCTTGAAGAAAGTGGCGGCCATCATACGCACCATGCCGAACACCGTGCTGGTGGAAGGCCACACCGACGACACCCCCACCCACAGCGAAAAATACCCCAGCAACTGGGAGCTTGCCGCCGCGCGCGCCGCGATGGTGGTGCGGTACTTCATCGAAGAGGAAAAGCTGGACCCCAAACAGTTCATCGTGTCCGGCTACGCCGAGTACAAGCCGCGCGTGCCACCCACGCCGGAAAACCGGGGCAAGAACCGCCGCGTCGAGATCGTCATCATGAAGGGGGCTGAAAAATAGTGGGACAGGAGCAGGCGCCGCAACAGCCGCCGCAACCGCAGAAGACCGCGCGCAACCAGCGGATGGACTTCCGCGTGGAACTCCCCCTGCTGGTGAAATACAAGGTCGCCATAAAACAGCCGGACGGACGGTATCAGCTCTCCCCGATGTTCAACGGGGTGGGGGTGGACTTTTCCGGCGGCGGTTCGGCGTTCAAGATAGCCAAAGACATCCCGAAGGGGTTTTTCCTCTACATCGAACTGCACTTTCCTTTCGACAAGGATCCGGTGATGGCGGTGGGCGAAGTGATCCGCACCAAGCCGGACACCCTGAAAGGGAAGAATGTCTTTTTGTGCATCACCCGATACGTGCTCATCGCGCCCGAAGTTCAGGACCGGATGGTGGGCTTTTTCATCGGCGAAATGGCCCGCCAAGGGAAGAAGTAAAGGAATTCTCCTTATTCCCCGTCCCGCTACACTGGGCGGCGGTAGAAGATCGTCCGGTCCACTTTCAGCAGTTCGGCGGCTTTCGACTTGTTGTTGCCGCACCGCTCCAGCGCCTGCCGCAAAACCTCGTCCGTCACCGCGTCCATCGAGAACCGTTCTTTGGGAATATCTATCGCCATCCGGATCCCGCCCTCCGCCGCTTCCCCGCCCTTCTCCGCGGCCCCCTCGTTGATGATCAGGTGGCGCGGGAGGATCGGCTCGTCGCCGGACGACAGGATGGCGGCGCGCTCGATGCAATTCTTCAATTCGCGGATGTTGCCGGGCCACGGATAGGCGAGGATCCGCTCCATCGCACCGCCGGAAACGCCGGGGAGAGGCTTGCCGAACTCGGCGCGGAACAATTCCAAAAAGTGGTTCACCAGCAGGGGGATGTCCTCCTTCCGCTCGCGCAACGGCGGCAGGAGGATAGGGAACGAATTGATGCGGTGGAAAAGGTCCTCGCGGAACGCGCCGGACTTCACCATCGCTTTCAGGTCGCGGTTGGTGGCCACGATCACGCGGCACTCCGTTTTCACCTGTTTATTTGACCCCACCTTTTCGTACACGCGCTCCTGCAAAACGCGCAACAGCTTCCCTTGTATCTCCAGCGGCGCGTCGCCTATCTCGTCCAGGAATATGGTCCCCTTTTGCGCGTAGGCGAACTTGCCGTCGCGGTCCCGGTCCGCCCCGGTGAACGCGCCTTTCACATGGCCGAACAGCTCCGACTCCAGCAGATTGTGCGGAATGCTGGCGCAGTTCACCGCCACGAACCGGTCCGCCATGCGCGGGCCGGAAAAGTGTATCGCCTGTGCCAGCACTTCCTTGCCGGTGCCGCTCTCGCCGTACACCGCCACGGTGGTGTTCGGCACGGCGGACACTTTTTCGGCGTCCTCCAGCGCTTTGCGCATCACCTTCGAGTTCGTGACGATGGTGTGGAAACTGAACTTCTGGTTGAGCTGGTCCTTGAGTTTTGTGTTCTCCTCGCTCAACCGGCTGTAGGTGAGCGAGCGGCGGATGGTGGCGAGCAGTGCGGGCGGATCGAACGGCTTTTGCATGTAGTCGTTCGCCCCTTCCTTGATGGATAGAACGGCGGAATCTATGGTGCCGAACGCGGTGAGCATGATGAACGGGATGTGGCCGTGCCGCGCCTTGATCTCCTTGAGCAGTTCCATGCCGTCCATCACCGGCATCTGCTGGTCGGTGACCACCAGGTCCACGGCGTTCTTCGCCAGCATGTCCAGCGCCTCGCGCCCGTTGCACGCCAGCAGGCAGGCGAACCCGTTCATCTTCAGCGTGGTTTCCAGCGTGACGAGTGAAATCTCGTCGTCGTCCACCAGTAGTATCGTCGCTTCGCTCATGCCACCCTCTCCGAAAAAGTAGGCATATTGTAACATGCGGGCGGTGCGAAAAGTTCGGCGGGGCGGACGTTTTTCCCGGCTTACGGGCTGTAAAACGAACCCCGGTTTTTTCCGTCCTCTTCTATCCGGTACACTTGGTCGCCGCGGCGCTCAAGAGTCCCTCCGCCGCCGCTGGAATGGGTGGCGGCGGGCTGACGACGGACGGGAGAAGGGGATCCCCCGGCGTTCCCCGAAGTGGCATTGCCAGCTTTCACCGCCGGAATGCTTTCTTTCTTTGGGATGGTTTCGTACGGAATATTGTATCCATACTTCGTGAAAATATTGGGGCCGTAGTTTCCGAAATCCTTTGAAGAAGAACCTGCGGAAATCTTGATGAAGTCCTGCCGGTGCCATTCTTTTTGATCGCCCGGCACAAAAGTTATCAGATCGAACCCTCCCTCCGGGGAACTGTCCTCAA
>JACRGR010000007.1 GCA_016212275.1 Nitrospinota bacterium
AATACCTCGAAGTGGAGGAGAAGGACCGCATCAAGCCGTTCATCGCCTCCAACGAGATCATCCGCGCCGTGGAGCCGTACCAGTGCCAGCTGATAAACCGCAACCGCTCCGGCTCGATGATATTGCCGGGTGAGTCGCTGTTCATCCTGGAGACGGAGCCCGCGGGCTACGTTATTTACGCGGCGAACGAGGCGGAAAAGGCCGCGAACATCAAGCTGGTGGAAGTGCGCCCGTTCGGCGCGCTGGGGCGGCTGTACCTGGCCGGGCCGGAATCGGAAATAGATTCCGCCGCCGAGGCCGCCATCAAGGCGATGGAGAGCATCACGGGGCAACCCCTGAGATCAAAGTAACAACCATTTATTAAAATTTTTTGGAGGATACGGAAATGGCGGAAGCGCTGGGAATGATCGAGACCAAGGGGTTCGTGGGGATGGTGGAAGCCTCCGACGCGATGGTGAAGGCCGCGAAGGTCGAGCTGGTGGGATACGAGAAGATCGGCGGCGGCTATGTGACCGCCATCGTGCGCGGCGACGTGGCCGCGGTGAAGGCCGCCACCGAGGCGGGGAGCCGCGCCGCCGAGAAGGTGGGCGAACTGGTGAGCGTGCATGTGATCCCGCGCCCGCATGTGAACGTGGACGTGTGCCTGCCGCTTGGCCGCGCCGCCGAAGCCAAAAAAGAGAGCAAGGCGTAAGGGCGGGCCATGCTGTTCGGCAAAGTGACCGGCACCGTGGTCTCCACGCGCAAGGACGAGAAGCTTGAGGGGCTGACGCTCCTGCTCGTCCAGCAGGTGGACGCCCGCGGCAAAATGACCAACCAGTACGTCGTGGCGGCGGACGCCATGGGGGCGGGCATGGGCGAGATGGTGATGTTCGCCACCGGCTCCAGCGCGCGCCAGACGGACAAGACCGAGAACCGGCCGATAGACGCCGTGATCATGGCGATAGTGGACACCTGGGAAATAGAAGGCGACGTGGTGTACGACAAATACGGCGCGGACACGGTCCATGCGTAAAGCGGGGTGAACCATGAAATTGGGTGAAGAACAGATAGCCGCGGTGGTCCAGCGCGTGGTGGCGAAAATGGCCGCCAACGCGCCGTCCGCCGCGCCCGCGCCGCGCGGCGCAAACGCGCAGGACGGGCACTTCGGCACTATCGCCGAGGCGGTGGCCGCGGCGAAAACGGCGTACAACACGCTGGAAGACCGTCCGCTGGCATTGCGCGAGAAGATACTGGATGCCATGCGGATAGCCGCGCTGGCGGAGGTGGAAAACATCTCGCGCATGGCGGTGGAGGAAACCGGCATGGGCCGCGTGGAGCACAAGATACTCAAGAACCGGCTGGCGATAACCAAAACGCCGGGGCTGGAGATACTGCGCCCGCAGGCGTTTACGGGCGACTACGGCCTCACGCTCACCGAGCTGGCCCCCTACGGGGTCATCGGCACCATCACGCCGTGCACCAATCCCACCGAGACGATCATCAACAACAGCATCGGGATGATAGCGGCGGGCAACGCGGTGGTGGTGAACGCGCATCCCACGGCGAAGAACGTGACGCTGTACACCATCGCGTTCCTCAACCGGGCCATCGTGGCGGCGGGCGGCCCCGCGAACCTTATTGCCACCGTGGATACACCGACCATCGCCACCGCCAATGAACTGATGAAACACCCGGACATCGCCCTGCTGGTCGTCACCGGCGGCCCGGCCGTGGTGAAGGCCGCGATGGGGAGCGGCAAAAAAGTCATCGCCGCCGGACCGGGCAACCCGCCGGTGGTGGTGGACGAGACCGCCGACGTGGCGTCCGCCGCGAAACATATCGTGGACGGCGCGTCGTTCGACAACAACATCGTCTGCATCGTGGAAAAGGAGATCATCGCCGTTGATTCCATCGCCGACCGGCTGGTGGAAGAACTGAAAAAGGCGGGCGCCTATTTCCTGAACCAGCACCAACTGCGGCGGCTGGAGAAGAAAATAATCGACCGCGCCCCCACCTGCTCCGGCGACCACGGCGTGGTGAACAAGGAATGGGTGGGCAAGGACGCGCACCGCATATTGCAGGCGATAGACGTGGACGCGAAAGACAACATCCGCCTCGTGGTGGCCGAAGTGCCCAAAGAGCATCCCATCGTGCAGATGGAACTGCTGATGCCGGTGCTGGGCCTGGTGCGCGTGAAGAACGTGGACGAGGCGATAGCCACCGCCATCGAGGTGGAGCACGGGTTCCGCCACACGGCGGTGATGCACTCGCGCAACATCGAGCACCTGAGCCGGATGGCGCGCGCGGTGAACACCTCCATCTTCGTGAAGAACGGCCCTTCCACCGCGGGCTTGGGGTTCGGCGGCGAGGCATATACCTCGTTCACCATCGCCAGCCCCACCGGCGAGGGGCTGACGAACGCCACGCACTTCACGCGCGAGCGGCGATGCACCTTGAAGGATTCGTTCAGGATAATTTGATGAACGCTGTGGAACTGGTGAAAAAAGCGGGCGTGGTGGGGGCCGGTGGCGCCGGGTTCCCCACGCACGTCAAGCTGGCGGCGAAGGCGGACACCGTGCTGGCGAACGGCGCGGAATGCGAGCCGTTGCTGTTTTCCGACCAATCCGTGATGTTGGGCCGCGCCGCCGAGATAGTTGACGGCCTGAAGACCGTGATGAAAGCGGTGGGGGCCGAGCGCGGCATCATCTGCGTAAAGGAGAAAAACAAGGAAGCGGTCAAGGCGCTGGAAAAACATTTGACCAAAAACATATCCCTGTTCGGCCTCGGCAATTTCTACCCGGCGGGAGACGAACAGATAATGGTGTACGAGGCCACGGGGCGCATCGTGCCGGAGGCGGGAATACCGCTGAATGTCGGCGTGGTGGTGCAAAACGTGGCTACCTTGGCGAATATCGCGCGCGCTCAAAACGGCGAGGCGGTCACTTCGCGCATCGTGACCATCGGGGGAGAAGTGAAAAACCCCGGCGTTCACGCGGTGCCGGTGGGCACGCCGGTGGCGGACGCCATCGCGCGTTGCGGTGGGCCGCTGATCGAAAACTGCAAACTGCTGTTGAACGGCCCGATGATGGGGCGGCTGGGCGATCCGCAAAAGGACGTGGTCACGAAAACCACCAGCGGCATATTTCTCCTGCCCGCGCAACACCCGCTCGTCATGCGGCTCTCGCGCCCCTTGCCGGTGGACATACGGATCTCGCGCGGGGCGTGCGAACAGTGCCGTTACTGCACCGATTTTTGCCCGCGTTATTTGCAGGGGCACGCGCTCCAGCCGCACAAGATCATGCGCGTCATCAACGAGCAACGGGAACCGGAGGCGGAGACCGTCACCAACTCGTTTCTGTGTTGCGAGTGCGGGGTGTGCGACCTGTTCGCCTGCCCCATCATGCTCTCGCCGCGCAGGATTTTCCGCGAATTCAAAAAATCGCTGGGGGCGCGTGGCGTGCGGTTCCCGCAACAGAAAAAAGAATATGCGGCGGACATCCACCGCGACTACCGCCGGGTGCCGAAGGACAAGCTCCTGCGGCGGCTGGACGTGGCGCGGTACGAAATGGAACCGGTGTTTCACGATGCGCCGTGGGAGGTGGACGCGGTGAACATCCCCATGCAGATGCACCTGGGCGCGCCCGCAACCCCCGTGGTGAAAACAGGCGAAAAAGTGAAACGCGGACAACTGATAGCGGAAATTCCCGCCGGGAAAATGGGGGCGAACGTCCACGCCTCCATCGGCGGCACAGTGACCGCCGTGAACGGTTTGATAAGGATCGAACGATGATAGAACAACCGGCATTGGCGCTTTTGGAACTGCGCTCCATCGCGCGCGGCGTGCGCGCCTGCGACGAAGTGCTGAAAAAGGCGGAGGTGCAACTGCTGGACGCGCGGACGCTGTGCCCCGGCAAGTACATGATCCTTTTCGCCGGGCCGGTGGGGCCGGTGGAGGAATCGTTCCGCATGGGGCTGGATATAGGCGCGGACATGATGGTGGACGAGATGTTCCTGCCGAACGCCCACACGCAGATCATTCCCGCGATGGAAGCCTGCGCGGCGCCGCCCCCGGTGGACGCGCTGGCGGTATTCGAGACGTTCACGGTGGCATCCACCATCCTCGCGGGGGACGCGGCGGCGAAGGCGGCGGGCATACACCTCATCGAGATGCGGCTGGCGAACGGGCTTGGCGGAAAATCGTTTTTCACCATGACCGGCGCGATAGCGGACATCGAGGCGGCGGTGGAGGCCGGAAAGAAAACCATAGAACACCTTGGGGCGCTGGTGGCGGTGGAAGTCATGGCGCGCCCGCACAAGGACCTTATCGGGAAGGTGACGTGATATGCACTTGGCAAAAGTTATCGGGACCGTGGTGGCAACGCAGAAATACGGAACGCTCAAGGGAGTGAAACTGCTGGTGATCCAGCCGGTGAACGACCGGCTGAAGCCGAAAGGGGAGCCGCTGGTGGCGGTGGACCCGAACATGCAAGCGGGGCCGGGCACGCTGGTCTCGTACGTCGTGGGGCGCGAGGCGATGCTGGCCCTGCCGATACCGGACGCGCCGGTGGACGCGGGCATCGTGGGCATCGTGGACGAGCCGCTGAACAGGGAGGAACGATGAAGCTGTGCAAGGTCATGGGAAGCATCACCACCACATTGCAGGAGCCGGTCTATAACGGCGCGAAGATAATGATCGTGCAACCGCTGGGCGCGGACATGGAACCGCAGGGGGAGACGTTCCTCTCGTGCGATTTCGTGCAGGCCGGGCCGGGCGACATCGTGCTGGTGGAAACCGAAGGGAACGCGGCGCGCCAGCTATTCATTAACCAAAAAGCCCCGGTGCATTCGGTCATCGCGGGCATTGTGGACGAGGTGCGGCGTGAAAACTGAATATCAGCACAGGCGCGACTTGATAGAGATAGGCAAACGGATTCACCAGCACGGCTGGATATCCGCCACCGACGGCAACTTCTCGGTGAAGCTGGGTGACGGCAGAATTCTTACCACTCCCACCGGCGTCCACAAGGGATATCTGGAGATGGAAGACCTGATCATTGTGGACATGGAGGGGAAGAAGATCTCCGGAAGCAGAGAGCCTTCCTCCGAGATCGCCCTGCACGTCATTTGCTACAAGCAACGGCCGGAGATAAACGCGGTCATCCATGCGCACCCCACGTTTTGCGTGGCGTTCTCCGTGGCGGGCGTGGGGCTGGCGGCGTGCCTTCTGCCGGAGGTGGTGTTCACGCTCGGCAGTATCCCCACCGCCGATTACGCGCCGCCCACCACGTTGCAGGTGCCGAAATCCATCGAGCTTCCGATAAAGGAATACGACGCGATCATTTTGGAGCGGCACGGCTCGGTGACGGTGGGCAAGGATATTTTCTCGGCGTACAACACGCTGGAACGGATGGAGCATGTGGCGGAGATAACCTACCACGCGCGCCAACTGGGGAGCGTGAAGCCGCTTACCGACGTTCAGGTGAGCGAACTGGTGAAGATTCGCTCCGGCCTCGGCCTGCCGGACCGCAAGGTCGGTTGCAACGATTGCAACGCGTGCAACAAGCACTCGATGTGTGGCAACGCGAAAGGGGAGAAGCCCGCGCCGACAATGGCGGCGGAGCCTCCGGTAAGGAGATCCATCATGCCGAACGTATCGCCCGAATTGCTGGAGCTTATCACGCGCGAGGTGGCGCGGGAAATGTCCGCCGCGAAATAGCTGAAAATAGGCCGCGCCGGGTCACTTGTAAAAACAGGCAAGTCCCTTCAAAATACCGGCATGGGCGTGGTGGAAGCACGGCAACTGGAACGCGACTTCGGAGCATTCCGCGCGGTGGACGGCATCGCCTTTAACATCGAAGAGGGGGAATGCTACGGCTTTCTCGGCCCGAACGGAGCGGGGAAAACCACCACCGTCCGGATGATACAGGGCCTTCTGCCCCGCACCGGGGGCGATCTGACCGTTTTTGGAAAAGACATTGACCGCGAACCCGTCTCAATAAAGGCCGATCTCGGCGTAGTGTCACAAGAGAACAACCTGGACCGCGATCTGACGGTCCGGCAAAACCTGCTTACCTACGCGCGCTATTTCGACATCGAGCCGGAAGTTGCCCAAAGCAGGGCGGACGAACTGCTAAAATTCCTCCACCTCGATGGCAAGAAGGGGGACAAGCTCTCCGCCATTTCCGGCGGGATGCAGAGAAGGCTGGCTATCGCCCGCGCGCTCATAAACGGCCCGCGCCTGATGTTGCTGGACGAGCCGACCACGGGCCTCGACCCGCAGGCGCGCCACATGATATGGGCGCGGTTGCGTTCGCTGAAGAAGCAGAAGATCACCATGATACTCACCACGCACTATATGGAAGAGGCGGAACGGCTGTGCGACCGGGTGGCGATCATGAATGGCGGCAAGATACTGATGGAGGGAAAACCGTCGGAGCTGGTGAAAGATGTCATCGGGGAAGAGGTGATAGAACTGAACCTGGGCGACGAAAACCGGCAGGCGGCGCTCAACCGGGTGCGGGCGTTGGGCGCCGCTTATGAAATGCACGGGGACACCGTGTACATATATAACGGGCGGCATGAGATGCTCTCCGCGCTGGTGGGGATAGGGCACCGGTCGGTGCTCCACCGCAAGGCGACTCTGGAAGACCTCTTTTTGAAACTCGCGGGAAGGACGTTGGTGGACTGATGCAAAAACGGCTTCTGCGCGCGTTTAGGATGTGGCAACGGAATTACGACGTGTTCAAAAGCGTGTACCTCGCCTCCATCGTCGGCAACATCGGCGAGCCGATACTCTACCTCTTCGGCATCGGCGTGGGGCTGGGGGTGCTGGTGAAAGAGGTGAACGGCATCAGCTATGTGCAGTTCATCGCGCCTGGCATGATGGCCGCCGCCGCGATGAACGCCGCCGCGTTCGAATGCACCTTCGGCGCGTACACGCGCATGATGGAGCAGAAGGTGTACGAGGGGATATTGGCGACCCCGCTTTCCATAGACGACATCGTACTGGGGGAGATATTGTGGGGCGCGACCAAGGGGCTGATCTCCTCCGGCATTTTGCTCGTCATCCTCGTCGCGTTCGGCCTGTTCGACGCATACGCCGAGATACCGCTCATCCTGCTGAACATGGCGGCGTTCGGCATCGCCATGAGCGCGCTCACCCTCACCATCACCGCGCTCACGCCCGGATATGAGTTCTTCAATTATTTCTTCACGCTGTTCCTCACGCCGATGCTCCTGTTCACCGGCATCTATTTTCCGGCGGAACAATTGCCTAAATGGTTTTACTCCATTTTCCTCGCGTTTCCCACGGCCCACGCGGTGAACATCAACCGCTACCTCTTCCACGGCGGGTCTGCTACTATGCCGCTGTGGGGGGCGCTGTTCATGGCCGTGTCCATCCCGTGCGGGATATGGCTTGCCTCCCGGATGGTGCGCAGGCGGCTGATACCGTAGATTATTGAGAGGTGCGTATGGATGTTTCGATATTGATTGGAAGCCAGTCGGACAGGGCCACGATGGACAAGTGCGCCGAGGTTCTCAAGGAGTTTGGCGTATCGTTCGAAATGCACGTCACCAGCGCGCACCGCTCGCCGGCCCGCACGCGCCACATCATCGAAGAAAGCGTGAAAAACGGCGCAAAGGTGTTTATCGCGGCGGCGGGGCTGGCCGCGCACCTGGCCGGCATGGTGGCGGCGCACACCGACCGCCCCGTCATCGGCGTGCCGATGGACGGCGGCCCCTTGCAGGGGGTGGACGCGCTCCTTTCCACCGCGCAGATGCCCGGCGGCGTGCCGGTGGCCACGATGGCGATTGGGAGCGCGGGGGCGAAAAACGCGGCGTACCTCGCGGTGCGGATCCTCGCGCTGGCGGACGAAAAACTGGCGGCGAAACACCGCGCTTACATCAAGGACATGGCGGAAAAAGCCGGGGCGTGACGGGCGCGGCCCGTGGCGAAAGTCGCGTATTGCATCGCGCGAAAAGCGACAATGATCTCCGCGTAGCGGGAGAATCCGGGAAAAGTTACCGCTTTACGGAAAGGTACACGCAAGAGTGCGTGTACCTACCGGTGCTATTTCTTCTTCTTGAAGACGCTGAATATCTTTTTCAGGATGCCGCCTTTTTTCGGCTTTTCCTCGTGCTTCGGTTTTTCGGCGTGCGGCTTCGCATGATGCGCGCCGTGCGGCTTGGGAGCGGCGTGATGCGGCGCGTGGGGCTTTTGCCCGTGCTCCCTTTGGGGCGCGCCGGGCTTGCCATGACCGCGTCCGCGCGGCTTGTGTTTGCGTCCGCCACCCTCGTTCCGGAATTCGCCTGGCCGTTCGCCGCGCTGTCCCTCGTGGCGGGGTGCGCTCCTGTGTTCCTGGCGGGGCCTTCCCTCTTCTGCCGGGCGCGGCTCGGCGGCTTTGCCGCCGAACGAATCGCCGTATTTCCTGCGGTACAGTTCCATCCGGTCTTCCGCCGACATCTGGGACGACGGCTTGGGCACGGATTCGCGCGGGGGGCGCTGGTAGCCGTCTTGTGCTTTCGGTCCCCGCGGCGGGCGGCGTTCCTCGAAGCGTTTGCCTTGCGGGCGCGGTTCGTGCCGGCCTTCGCGGCGCGGGCCGCGGTCTCGATCACGGTCATGGGGCCTGCCGCCCCGCTCGCCGGGACGTCCGCGCCGCGCGCGGCGGTATTCGCCCCCTTCGTCTATTGCCAAGTCGAAATCAATGTTCGCCACGGCGATCTTCTGTTCGATATACCGCTCGATGGGGGGAAGGTTGATCACCAGGTCTTCGCACGCCAGCGTGTATGCGGTGCCGCTAGCACCCGCGCGGGCCGTGCGCCCGATGCGGTGGACGTAGTTGGCGGCGTCCGCCGGAAGGTCGTAGTTGATAACGTGGGATACGTCGTCAATATGAATGCCGCGCGCGGCCACGTCGGTGGCCACCAGGATATTCAGTGCACCTTCCTTCGCGCGGTTGATTATCTTCAGCCGTTTTTTCTGGTCAATGTCGCCGGTCAGCACTTCGGCTTGCACGCCGTTGGCGCCGAGCCGGAAGCCCAGTTCCTCGGCGGTGCGTTTCATGTTCGTGAAAATGATGGCGCACTTCATCTCCTCCCGCTTGAGAAGGGTGAGCAGGAGCGGGAACTTTTCCTCGCGCGAGACGTGGAACAGCTTTTGGTCCACCTTCTCGACGGTGATCTGGTCCGGCTCGATCTCTATTTCCACCGGGTTTTGCATGTAGCTGTACGCCAGGTGGCGGATGCGGTCGTCCAGCGTGGCGGAGACGATGATGGTCTGCCGCTTGTCCTTGGGCGGCGCGAACTTCAGGATGTATTTCACGTCCTCCATGAAGCCCATGTCGAACATCCGGTCCGCTTCGTCAATGATGAAAAAGCCCAGGGTGCCCATGTCCACCTTCCTGCTTTTCAGGAAGTCTATCAGGCGGCCCGGCGTGGCGACGATGATCTCGGCGCCGCTGGAAAGGGCGCGCTCCTGCTCGTCGTACCCCACGCCGCCATAGATGGCGATGGAGCGGTAATGCAGGTTCTTGCACAGTTGCACCGCCTGCTGTTCCACCTGCACGGCCAGCTCGCGCGTGGGCACAAGCACCAGCACGCGAAGGGTGCCGCCGGCGTCGTTCGCCGCCACCATGCGTTGCAGGGCGGTGACGAGGAATACGGCGGTCTTGCCGGTGCCGGTCTGGGCCTGCACGGCGACGTCGTTGCCTATCAGGCTTTCAGGAAAGGTCTGTTCCTGCACGGGGGTGCACCGTTCGTACCCCATGCTCGTGATTGCGTCCAGTATTTTCGGGTCGAGATTCAGCGTTTCAAATTTCATGTTCCGTTTCTTTTTTTAAGGTTGTCCGCTCCGGCGCCGGCGGCCCGGAGATGTGTGATGGGCTGGTTCAGCGTGAAGGCGGACAAGACTGCGGCGGGGTCTTGAATGCGTTGCGTTGTATCAGGTCCCATTTTCAAAATAAATAATACCAGCGGCAATAATAACACTAATGGCGCGGATATTCCAATTATTACCACGCCCACCCCCATCCCCAATCTTGACGGAAGGCAATAATCTGTTACGCTGAACCATAAGGACAACCTTCAAGGAGGCGCATCATGGCAAATCCATTCGTTCATGTCGAACTGCATACCCAAGACCCCGATAGATCCAAGAAGTTCTATACCAGCCTGTTCGGCTGGGAACTGGAAGACTTTCCGGGAGGGGGCTACACGGTGATCAAAGTCGGCGAGGGAACGGGGGGAGGGATGATGAAGAATCCCGTTCCCGGCGCCCCGGACAATTGGATACCGTACATCTTGGTGGACGATGTTAGGGCCGCGACCAAAAAGGCCCAGTCCCTCGGGGCGAAAGTGGTCAAGGAGTTCACCGAAGTTCCGGACATGGGTTGGTTCAGCGTGATGATGGACCCGTCTGGAGCGGCTTTCGGAATCTGGCAGACAAAACCGGGCATGTAGGCGATTACGCCGCCATTCCCTCCCGCTCCCGGTGGAGGATGGCGTACACGGCCCCGGAAAGGAACAGCGCGTGGGCGCCGAAGGCCGCCATCAACGGGGGCAATTTGCCGCTGTGCCCCAGCGAGACGGCCATGGAAAACACGAACCAAAAGGAAAAGCCGATAACGGCGGCAAGCGTGACGCCCGAAAGCGCGCCGCCCGCCCGCCCCGATCGCAGGCCGAACGGGATGGCGATAACGGCCATCACCACGCTGATGAGCGGGAAGGTGATCTTGATGTACTTGTCCACCGTGTAGCGGATGTCCTCGTACCCCACCTTGCGGATATGCTCGATGTAATTGCTGATCTCGGCGTAGTTCATTTCCTGCGGCATTTTTTCCGCGTGCTTGAGTTCCTTGAAGTCCAGCGTGAAGGGGTAATGTTTTTGCGCGAACGGCGTTTCGGTAATGTCGCCCCCCGGCAGGAAGTCGCGCTCCAAGCCGTCGTCGAAGATCCATCCCGTTGCGTCTTTCCATCCCTTTTTCGCGGTGATGACCTTTTCGAACCCGGCGCGGTCCGGCGTGAAGCGCATCACATTCACCCCGTGCAGAATGCCGCCCTCCACGTCCAGAAAGCCGATGTTCCACAGGTCCAGGTCGCCGGACTTCACCCAGAGCATGTTCTGCTTGATTGAGCTGATGTCCGGCATTTTCTTCACCTTGTGGCGCAGAATGTCCTCCGATTTGGCGAACGCGCGGGGCATCACATATTCGCTGTCCACGAACGAAAGCCCCGCGATGGCCAGCGTGCCGGCCACGATGGGGAGGGCGATGCGCAGGGAAGAAACGCCGCACGACATCAGCACCAGCACCTCGCGGTCTTTCGACATGAGGGAAAGCGAGAGGATGGCGGCGGCCAGCACGGCCATCGGGGCCATGTAGTACATCGCCTCCGGGAGCTTGTTCAGGAAATAGCCCGCGATGAGGTTGATGCCGGCGCGGTGGTTGATGAAGTCGCCGATAAGCTCGAAGAAGAGGATGACGGTGAACAGCGTGACCAGCACCGCCATGCCGCCCGCGAAAAAGCGGAGGAACAGCCCCAGCACATAGCGGTCAACGATCTTCATGGCTCCATCCCAGTCCTTTGGCGTTCTCCACGCCTTGGCGATTCATTCGAACATTCCAACGATAATTTCCACTTGATTATAGACCAACCATTCAAACACAATACAGCCGATGTCATTTTACTGGTTCGATATTGCCGCCGCCGTGGTCCTGCTGGCGTACGCGGCGTTCAGTTGGTTGCGGGGGTTCGTGCGCGAATTTTTCGCGGCGCTGGGGTGGCTGGGCGGTTACCTCGCCGCCACCTATTTTTCCCCCGCGCTGTCAAAAATCTATTTACCCTATGTGAAGTTCGCCCTGCTGTCGGACGGATTGGCGTTCCTATCCGTTTTCGCGGGGGTGTTCCTCGCCAGTCAGCTCATCGGCTACCTGGTGCGCGAAAAGGCGGGGCTGAAAAACCTGCCGGGGATGGTGGATGGCCCGTTGGGCGCGGCGATGGGGCTGGCAAAAGGGGTGTTGTTCGTGGCGGTCATCCTTGTCCCGCTCAATTATTTCCCCTCCTACAAACAGGAACTGTACGGGAAGTCGTACATCGCGCGGTGGGTGCATTCGCTCTCCGCGATGGCGGAGCCGGTACTGCATCTGAACATGGCGCAGATACCCGCCGCCATTAAGGATGAATTGGGAAACATTAAAATGCCCGCCATGCCCGAGGCGGTAAGCCCGGAACAAGTGGGGAAAGCCGTTCAGTCCGCGCAGTCGGTGGCTGGGAAAATGCTTCCCTCAAGCAATCCGCCAGTGAAAAAGGTTGCGCCGGTGGTGAAGCAAAAGCCGGACGCCCAAACGGACGGGGAACGGGCGAACATGGACAAGTTCATGCAAACCCTTCCGTAATACCTCCTCCGTCCTGAAATTCCATGTTTTCCGCCGCTGAAAAGGTTGCGCTGGATTCCGGGTTTATTTCCCCCCGCCATTTGATAGACTTGTAGCAGGATGGAACAACCGTTTAGCGTTTTATTGGTGGACGACGAGGCGTACGTTACCGAGATCATCGGGCGTATCCTCGCTCAGGTGAAACTTACCACCCATTCCGCCGCCTCCGGCGACGAGGCCCTGCACATCCTCAAGAATCATCACATTGACCTGGTCATCACGGACATCCTGATGCCGGGCATGAACGGTTTGGAGCTTTTGGAGCGCATCAAATCGCAGTTTCCCACCATGCCGGTCATCATGCTCACCGCCCACGGCGATTTTTTCGTGGCGAAGGAGGCGCTCAACCGGGGCGCGTTTTATTTCCTCACCAAACCGTTCAACAAGGACGTGATCATCCGGGTCACGGAAAAGGCGTTGCGCCTGCCGCGGCTCACCTCCGAGAAAAAGTGCGTCCTGCCGTATGCCACCATCGCCCTGCACTACAAGGTGCCCAGCGAACTGCGGATGGTCCCGGCGGTCAGCTACCAAGTGGTGCGCGCGTGCGAGGACATGGAGTATCCGCTGGCGAAAGTTAATTTCGCCATCCCGCTTGCCGTGGACGAACTATTGGTGAACGCCATCAAGCACGGCAACAAGATGGATACGGCGAAGACCGTTACGGTGGACGTCACCGTTGGCCCCGACGAACTGTCGTTGGCGGTGGAGGACGAAGGGGAGGGGTTCAGCCCGGAAAAGCTCCCCGCCGAGTTCAGCCCGGAAAACCTGTTGGACGAAGAGGGGCGCGGCATCATGATGGTGCGCTACTATGTGGACGAACTTTTGTACCACAAGAACGGCACGCGCGCCGAATGCCGGATCAAAAAGGAAGAGAAAAAGTAGCCGTATGCCGGTCATCGGGGGGCTTCACCGCACGCTGAAGGGGAAGGCCGCGCTCTTCATCCTCCTCCTTTCCGTCATCGGGCTGGGCACATTGGCGGCCATGTTCCTCCGCACGCAACGGGAGATGCTGGCGGAATTCGAGGCCGAGCGGATGCAGATCGTGGAGCATTTCGTGGTGGGCACCCTCAAGCCGGTGATGCTCACGGGACACGCCGACCTGATGTCCGGCATCATGGCCAGCCTTCACTCCGCGCCGGGCGTTCAGAGCCTCGCCATCGTCCGTACCAACGGCATCGAGGCGTTCACGGACGATGCGACAATGAAAAAGGTGAACGACCGGCTGGGGGAAAACCGGTTCAGCAGGATACTGAAGGAGCCGGTGCAAATCGTCCCCGCCGGCGACCCGATGCTCAAGCGCGCGGTGGAAAGCGGCAAATCGGACTTCGTCCGCCGCGACGTGGCCGGGGATGGCACGGTGACTTCGCTCATGTACCCCATCGCCAACGAGGAGCCGTGCCACGCCTGCCACGGGGACGATCACAAAGTGCGCGGCGTGCTGGTGGCCACCTTCGGGCTGAGCGCCTCGGAAGCGGGCACCCTCCAGAGCATGTTCTGGTTTTCCGGCATCGCCTTCGTCCTGCTCCTGCTCACCGCCGCGCTCACCTACCTGTTCATCGTCCGCATCATGGCGGGCAGGGTGAGCAACATCGTGGACCAGGTGAACCGCATCGTGGAAGAGGACCGGTTCGACAAGCGGATAGTGATAGACGCGGACGACGAGGTGGGCCAGCTCGCCATTTCGTTCAACCATTTCATCTCCTCGGTGGAGATATACCGCATCGAGGAAGGGCGCGAGAAAGAGCGGCTGGAGCAAACGGTGTTCGAGCGGACGCGGGAACTGCGCGAGAAGAACGACTTCATTGAGAGCGACCTCAAGCTGGCGCGCCGGATACAGCAGAACCTTATGCCGGAAAAATTTCCCACCCCGCCGGAGGCGGATTTCCACGCCGCGTACCTGCCGTGCCTCCATATCGGCGGGGACTATTACGACGTGTTCGAAATGCCCAACCGGCATGTGGGGGTGTTCATGGCGGACGCATCGGGCCACGGCTCTTCCGCCGCGTTGCTCGTGTCCATCGTGAAAGCGATCGTCTCCACGGCGGGCAAGGACATCAGTTCCCCCAGCTATGTGGTGCAGATCATCAACAACACGCTGGCGAAACTCACGCCGGACGATTCGTTCGTCACGCTGTTCTACGGCGTCATCAACCTCGCGAACGGCAAGATGTCCTATTCGCTCGCAGGGCATCCGCCCCCGATGGTATACAACCGGGATTCGGGCGAACTGCAATATCTGCAAACCAACGGGAGCCTGGTGGGCGTGTTCGATTTCGACCGGTTCGAGGACTCGGAATACATTTTCCAGCATGGCGACCGCCTGCTGGTGTTCACCGACGGGCTGGTGGAAGCGATGGGGGAGGACGGCAAGATGTTCGGTCGCGAGCGGCTGGCCGAGCTCTTTAAGGACGCGCGGTACGAGCGGCCGGACGCGATGACGCGGCACCTGCTCGACAGCCTGGCCAGCTACACCGGCGGCGCGGCGCTGGCGGACGACGTTACTTTGCTGGTCGTGGATTATAAAAAAGGGTAGAATACCGGACGGAGGAGTTTCCGGTTCCGATTGACTAACAGGCTTGTGAGGGGAAAATGAAAATTACCATGCGCGTGGCAGGCGATGTGACCATACTGGATATGATCGGCAACATGAAGTCCCCCGCGGACCTGGAGGACTTTTCCGGCGCGGTGAACGCCGAACTGGACCAAAACCACCTAAAGCTCCTGCTGAACTTCAAGGACGTCGGTTTCGTGAACAGTTCCGGCCTGGGCCGGCTGGTGCTGGCCGCAAAGAAGATCGGCGACAAGAGCGGACATCTGAAAGTGGTGAACCTGGCGCCCGACCTCGACGAACTTTTCACCTTCACGCGGCTGAAGGAGAAGATCGGCGTGTTCAAGGCCGAAGACGAGGCGCTACGGAGTTTCCAGTAGCGCTACCGGTCCCCCTTTAGCTCCCGCGCAAGCCGTTCGATCTCATCCGGCGTTGGGTTCACCGGGTTATGCCGCGCCACCGCTTCGTACAGCCGGGCCGCCGGCACCCCGTGCCGCTCCACTGCCGTTTCCACGATTCCGCTGATGGAGGAGTGCAGTCCGTATATGCCCAGCAAAATGTCGTCCATCGCGGGCGCGTTGCCCAAGGGCATTTCTTCCATCGCCGCGCTTTCCAAAACCGCTTCCACGCCTTCGAGGCTTGGACTCGTCTCCCTCCCCATGCGCCGGAGCAGGGCGGTAAGCGCTTCCGTGGCGGTGTTCCCGGCGCTCCTGCCGATGCCGCCCAGCGAAACGTCTATTCTCCCCGCACCAGCGGTGAACGCGGCCAGCGAGTTCGCCACGGCCAGCGAAAGGTTGTTATGCCCGTGGAACCCGGCCGTGGCCGGACCGGACCGGCAAACCGCCGTAACACGTTCCTGCACTTCGGCGGGAACCATCGTCCCCGCGGAGTCCATGATGCAGATGCAGTCCGGCCCCCACGATTGCACATGTGAAACCAGATTTGTAAATTCCGGCAGGGGGAGCACATGCGCTTTCATCATGCACACGGTGGTGTGCAGGCCAAGTTCCTTTGCCAGTTCCACCGCTGGTCGCGCTTCTTCGACGGCGGTGATGTTCTGCCCGATGCTGATAAATGAAATTCCGTGTCCGTGGGCCATTTTCATGTCTTCCGGGGTGCCCACGCCGGGGATGAAAAACGTGCCGTACCGCGTGTTTTTGAACACGGATCGGGCGGCGGCGAGGTACGTTTCATCCGTCTCGGCCGCCGGGGGAAAACCCTTGCGCGCGGCCCCCAGGCCATAGCCGTGGCCAATTTCCACATACGGGAAACCCGCCGCTTCCATCGCGCCGCCGATGACCTCCATCTGGCACCGCGTAAGGCCGAAATCGAGCGCGTAGGAACCGTCCCGGAAAAAGACTTCGATCAGGTCGGGTTTCATCTGCCCCCCAGCGTACCAGATTTAATATATAATTTCCCGCGGAAGGACCTTTGTTGTGTTGGCGCGCCCGGCCCATTGGCCGGCGCATTTGGCCGGGGAACATCATGCATGGTATTTGCTCATCGGAAGAGACCGCCGGGAATTCAATTCCGCCTTCCCCGGTAAAGAGGCCGACATGCTGATTCGCAAGATCGAAGATGTTATGACGCGCAACGTCATCGTCATGCCAAAAGAGGGGACGGTGGCCGACGCCGTGGCGCTGATGGCGAAAAACCGCATCAGCGCGGTGGTGGTGGTGGAGGGGGACGCGCCGGTGGGGATGGTCACCGAAGCGCACGCCCTTTTATCGGTCGCGCGCGAACAGGACGCGGGAGCGCAAAACGTATCGGCGGTGCAGGAACCGTTGGCGATCACCTTCCACCCGGACGATAGCACCCTGGACGCGGTGATAGCGTTCGAGCGGGCGAGCATTCCCGCGGCCCCGGTCATCGGCGCGGACGGACGGCTGGCCGGGATCGTGACGCTCACCAATATTCTCAGCGGCATCGAGGATAGCCACTTCACCTCCCGGCAGAAGGTAAAACACTCCGCCACGCGGGAGATCATCCTTGTGTCCGAGATGACCACCGTGATCGAGTGTGTGCGGATGATGGTGAAGGCGGGAGTGGACTGCGTTATCGTTACCGCCAAAGGGGAAGGGGTGGGTATCTTCACCCGACGCGACGCGGTGCGCATGTTTTCCCTTCAGATGCAAAAAGGGGAGGAGCGGTTGCGGGAGCCGGTGTATAAACACATGGCCTCACCGGTCGTTTCGGTGAGCGGCGAGAGCACCGTGTACGAGGCGTGCCAACTGCTGGAACAAAAGCGGATCCGCCGCATCGTGGTGGTGGACGCGCGCAACCAGCCGCGGGGCGTTTTGCTGCAAAGCGACCTGCTAAGGCGGCTGGACGCGAACTATTCCGAGATGCTCCGGCGCGCCGTGGGCGAGGCTGGGACCCGCATGGCGCTCTCCGAAAGCCGTTACCGGGCCATCGTGGAGTCTTCGCTCGAGGCGGTGTACATCATCTCCGGAGACCGCTTTTCCTACGTCAACGGGAAGGCGGCGGAACTGTTCGGCCTTGCCACCGAAGAAATGACCGGCATGGAATATCTGAAGGCGGTCCATCCCGCCGATGTCCGCGCCGTGGCCGCCGAGATCGGCTTGCGGCTTGATGGGGAGAACGAAGAACAGGTGTTCCGGTTCCGCGGCCGCCGGCGGGAGGGCGGCGCGTTGAATATCGAATCACGCGCCAAAGCGGTGGGGCCGGCCGGCGACAGGACCGTTATGGGGATTTTCCGCGACATCACGGCGGATGTCCGGGCGCGGGAAGATACGGAACTGCAAAACAGGTTCAACGCCCTATTGTATAAAGTGGCGCTGGCGCTCACCGGGACCGATGGGAGTTTGGACGCCCGGATGAAAGCGGTCTGCGTTGAGATGGCGAAAGACCTAGGGGCGACGGTATGCGAACTGGTGTTTTTCGACCCCACAGGCAAAGAGGGTCTTGTGGAAGCGTTGGCAAAGGCGGAGGGCGGTGAAGTGCGGGCCTTCAACCCGAAGATACGCCTCCGACGCGACGATTACCGGCTGATGGATGAGGCGGTGGCGGCCCGGCGGACGGTGTTCTTCGGCCGGGACGACGCGGGCCTGCCATTCATGGAGCGCGACCATTTGGCGCGGTTGGGCGTGGAATCCGCGGCCTACATTCCGATGGAGTGCGACGGGCGGCCCTTTGGCATTGTGATCTTGGGGGGCGCCTCGGCCACGAGGGCCGCGTGGGAAAAGGAAGGGAAGCACCTCTCCGCGTTTGCCGCACGCTTGGCCGACATCTGTGAAAAAGCGCGGCTCGACGCGCGCTTGCGCGAATCCGAGGCTCAATACCGCGAGCTGTTCGATACGGCGGTTGACGTGATCTTCAAAATAGACCGCCACGGCCTCATCGAGGACGTGAACGCGCAGTTCACCATCGCCATCGGGTTCGACGCGGCGGAATGGATAGGCAAACCGTTCCGCAAATTGCTGGCCAGGCCGGAACAGGGGGCGGTGCTGGAAGACAGCGCGGAGCGGTTCATAGGCGCGGAGTTCCTTTTGGGGACCGGTTACGGCGAGAAATACTTTTACATCAGCTCCTGGCCCCGGTACGCGACAGATGGGAGCGTGGCGGGAAGCTGGCGCTCCGCGCGCGACATCACCGGCCACAAACACAAGGAAGCGGAATTGATGGACACCAAAGAACGCGCCGAGGCGGCCAACCGCGCGAAATCGGCCTTTTTGGCGAACATGTCCCACGAACTGCGGACCCCGCTGACGGCGATCATCGGGTTCGGCAACCTGATAGCGGAAAACCGGAACATTCCGCCGGAGATCATGGAGCAGGGCCGCATCGTGACCAAGCAGGGAAAGAACCTCCTGGCCCTTATCAACAACGTGCTGGATCTGGTGGAAGCGGAAAAAAAGGCCGCTCCCTCGTTACGGCAAAATGTGTGCGTGGCGGACCTGGTGCGCGTCTGCGTGGAAAAAGAGGCCGAGCACGCCGCCGAAAACCACACAGCAATTACAGTGGAACTGGACGCCGCCATCCCGGACATCATCCAGTCGGACGAGCACCTGCTTTCCCACACGTTGGAATTGATCGTGGATAACGCGGTGAAGTTCACCACCGGCGGGACCGTGACCATATCGGCGGCGCGGGACGGGAACATCCTCCTGTTCACCGTGGCGGATACCGGCATCGGCATGGAGGATTCGCACCTGGCTTCGATATTCAACGCCTTTTCGCAGGTGGACGAGTCCATCACGCGGCGGTTCGGCGGCATCGGCATCGGCCTGCCGCTGGCGAAATCGCACATCGCCGCGCTGGGCGGGCAAATCTGGGTGAAGAGCGCGCCCGGCAAGGGAACCAGCGTGCATTTCACCGTTCCGTTCTCCGGCACGGAATCCGGCGCCATGAACATCCTGGCGGCGGACGACGATGAGTCGTCCCGCCTGCTGGTGCGGGACATCCTGCTGAAGGCGGGCTACCGGGTGAAAGTGGCGGAAAACGGCGCGGAGGCGGTGGCGGCATGCGTGAAGGAAAAATTCAGCGCGGTGATTCTCGATATCGCCATGCCGGAAATGGACGGGATGGAGGCGTTGCGGAAGATACGGGAAATGCCGAAGTACCAGACCGTCCCGTGCATCGCGTTCACCGCCAAGACG
The DNA here is from genome assembly GCA_016212275.1 of Nitrospinota bacterium. Lineage (GTDB taxonomy): Bacteria > Nitrospinota_A > UBA7883 > JACRGQ01 > JACRGQ01 > JACRGR01. The sequence goes on from JACRGR010000007.1 coordinate 19,578, forward strand.
ATGAAAGGGGAACGGGAAACCATCCTCGCCGCCGGGTTCGACCATTACATCGCGAAACCGTTCCGCCCGCTGGACCTGCTGGAAACCATCGAAGCGGCGGTCGGCGAACGCCAGCCCAAACCCCGCGCGGGAAAATGATTATCGTTCCTTGAAAGTGATTGGGTGTGCATAAGGGGAAAATTGGTTTATTGTTTGATGTCTTCTGCTAAAAGGGGTATAAAATCGCTAATAGATAGCCCTAAATATTTCCAAATGGGGAATAAGAACTTTAAGGTTTTTGGATAAAACAAAATATGGCCCTTCTCAAGCTAAAAAATATTGGTCAGATTGTCGAGGCAAATATCTCCTTGGGAGACCTTACTATCTTTGTGGGACCCCAAGCAACCGGTAAAAGCATTGCCCTGCAAACCCTAAAACTTTTGACTGACACTGGATTTGTTCAAAATGAATTGAACACTTATGGCCTCGATTGGTCAAAGGATCCCGATAATTTCTTTGATATTTATTATGGCGAGGGAATGCACTCAATTTGGAAAAACGGCCAAAGTTCAATCCACTGGGGTGGTAAAGAAATAAATCTGGCAAACCTAGTTAAAAGAGCAAGGTCTGTTCATGGTGAAACTGTATTTTTCATTCCGGCTCAACGAGTCCTTGCCTTGCGTGATGGGTGGCCACGTCCTTTTACTGATTATGCGTCTGGAGACCCTTTCGCGGTTCGTGAATTTAGCGAAAAACTGAGGCGGCTAGTTGACACTGAATTCAAGACCACTGAAGGGAGCCTGTTTCCACAACCGAGGCGCCTTAAGGTTGAGTTTCGTAATTTACTGAAAAAGGATATTTTTTCAGGATTTGACTTAAAAGTGGATAAGCTCCACTCCCAGAAACGCTTAGTGCTGGGGAAAAAGGATGGGGAACATTTACCATTCATGGTCTGGTCAGCTGGACAACGCGAGTTTATTCCACTTTTACTTGGTTTGTATTGGCTCATGCCGAGCACAAAAGTTTCTACGAAGCAGGACATAAAATGGGTGGTTATAGAAGAACTTGAAATGGGACTCCATCCAAGGGGAATTTCAACTGTCCTTTTGCTCGTGTTGGAGCTTTTGCATCGAGGGTATAAAGTTCTGTTATCTACACACTCTCCTCAAGTGCTTGATATGGCTTGGGCCATTAAAAAACTTCAAGTTGGAAATGCTGTGCCGAGTGAATTGCTAAAAATATTTAACGTAAAATACTCTCAATCGCTGGGAAAGGTCGCTGAAAGCATCAGCAAAAAAACCATTAATGTTCACTATTTCAACAGGGAGGGGATTGTTAAAGACATTTCATCTTTGGATCCTTCAGCGGATGATGATTCAGAATCGCTGTGGGGCGGTCTCGCAGAATTCTCCGCAAGAGCAAATGAAGTCGTATCTAAGTTGGTATAAGAATCGCTGGCTGTGAGCTTTCAATCGGCTACAAATAAAATTCCTGAGCTGGCATCAAGCTATCAAGCAGGGCTTGGCGCCGTAAAAAAGACCGATCGGGAAAAAATATCAGCAAAAAACCCGCGGGCAATTACGGGAAGTATTGATTTGGATGCCTCCCTAAGTAAAACCTTCCCGAACGATAACCGATGGGATTATGGCATCGGATATAAGAAGAATGGTGATGAGACAATTCACTGGATTGAGGTGCATCCCGCATCTGCAGGTGAAGTTAAAGTGATAATCGCAAAAAGTAAATGGCTATTAGATTGGCTAAGAAACTCTGGACAACCGCTTAAGGGGTTCCACTCAAAAATAATTTGGATATCCAGTGGAACAACTTCAATTTCGCCCGTTGCGCCTCAAAGAAAAATACTCGCGCAAAATGGTATCGAACTCGCAGGTGGCCACTATAGCCTTTGTTAGGGTGCGCCGGGGACGAACAGGCTGAAGTACAGGTCTATCACTTCCCTTTGCCAAAAGACCGCGATAAGCACCCCCAGCACCAAGTAGGGGCCGAACGGGATTTTCCGGCCCTTGCCGAAAAACAGCATTCCCGCAACGCCGCCGATGGCGCCGATGAGCGAGCCGAGGAAAATGGTGATGAGCGCCGCTTTCCATCCAAGCAATGCCCCGATGAACGCCATGAATTTTATGTCGCCGCCCCCCATGCCGCCTGGCACCAGCACCGCCAGCACGAAAAATATTCCTCCCCCCGCAAGAAAACCAATAAGGGAATCGGTGAACGGGATGTGCAGGACGAAATACCCAAGCACGAACCCTATCGGAATGCCGGGGAGTGTGATGACGTCCGGGATGATCATGTGGTCGAGGTCAATGAAGAACACCGCCACAAGCGCGGCGATGAGCGTCATGAACACGAACATCGGCGCGCCCACCCCGAACCGCGCCCAGCAGGCCATGAACAAAAGGGCGGTGAGAAGTTCCACCAGCATATAGCGGGGCGAGAATGGCGCATGGCACGCGGCGCATTTCCCGCGCAGGATGAAATAACTGGCGATAGGGATATTGTGATACCACTTGATGGGGGTTTTGCACACGGGGCACCGCGAGCCGGGGCGCACGATGGACTCGCCCACCGGCAGGCGGTAGATGACCACGTTCAAAAACGAGCCTACCGCCGCGCCGACCGCGAAAAAGTAGCTTGCCCAAAACAATCCGTGGTTCACTCTTCAGTCCTTCCCGCGTTTATCACCTTCATCACGGCGGAATGCGAAAAGCCCCGCCGGATGAGGAAATCGAACAGCCGTTTTTTTTTCTGGAGCGGTGATAGTTCTTTTTTGTACGACCGGTATTTTTTTCCCATCCAACGCCGTATCTCTTCCTCTTCGCGCCCCGTGCCGCCGAACAGATCCTCCACCGCGATTTGCGCGAGGTTCTGCCCGATCCCCTTTTTTTGGAGCGCCTGCATAATATACCGCGGACCGGCCTTTTTGTTGCGCGCCAGCGATTCCGCGTACAGGCGGGAGAATTTCCGGTCGTCCAGAAACCGCTTTTCGGTCAGCGCGCCGACCGCCGCCAGCGCGGCATCTTCTGAAAACCCTTTTTTCAAAAGGGAGGAGCGCACCTCGTAGGCGCTGTGGTCGCGACGCGCCAACATGCGGTACGCCGCCGCCAGCGCGCGCTTTTCCTCCCCGCTCATTATGGTGGCGCGGACACTCCTGTCCGCGTTGCGCCCGGAGGGCGCAAGTTTGCCGGAGAAGAAAAGTGCGCGCGCCCTATGAACGCGCCACGGGCAGGAGTGCCCGTGCCACCAGGGGAATCGCCTTTAACAGAAATCAGTATCCCCAGTGCGGCAACAACCATGGTTACTTTTTCTTTTTGCCTTCGGTGGCCGGTTCGGCGGGCGCTTCCGCCTCCTTTGGCTTGCCCGGCTGGAGCTTCGCCCGCAGTTGCGCCTCGATGTCCGACGCCACCGCCGGGTTTTCCATCAGGAACTTGCGGGCCTGTTCGCGCCCCTGGCCTATCTTCTCCTTGTTGTAGGCGTACCACGAGCCGGTTTTTTCGACCATGTTGTGCGTGACGGCGAGGTCCAGCATGTCCCCTTCTTTCGAGATACCCTGGCCGAACAGGATGTCGAACTCCGCCTCGCGGAACGGCGGGGCCACCTTGTTCTTCACCACTTTCACGCGGGTGCGGTTGCCGATGACCTCTTCGCCTTCCTTTATCTGCTGGATGCGCCGGATGTCCAGCCGCACCGAGGAGTAGAACTTCAGCGCGTTGCCGCCGGTGGTGGTTTCGGGGTTGCCGAACACCACGCCGATCTTCATGCGTATCTGGTTGATGAAGATGACGGACGTTTTTGATTTGGAAATGATGCCGGTGAGCTTGCGCAACGCCTGGCTCATCAGCCGCGCCTGAAGGCCCATGTGGCTGTCACCCATTTCCCCTTCGATCTCCGCGGCGGGCACCAAGGCCGCCACCGAGTCCACCACCACGATGTCGCACGCGCCGGAGCGCACCAGTGTTTCGACTATCTCCAGTGCCTGCTCGCCGGTGTCCGGCTGGGAGATGACGAGGTTCTTCACGTCCACCCCCAGCTTTTCGGCGTAAATGGGGTCGAGCGCGTGCTCGGCGTCCACGAACGCCGCCACGCCGCCGTTGCGTTGCGCGTTGGCGATGATGTGCAGGGTGAGCGTTGTCTTGCCGGAGGATTCCGGGCCGAATATTTCACAGATGCGTCCGCGCGGTATGCCGCCAATGCCTAACGCCATGTCCAGCGAAAGCGCGCCGGTCGGTATCACATCGCCGGGGAGCAGTATCTTCGGACCGGATTCTCCCAGGAGCATCACGGAACCTTTGCCGAACGATTTTTCGATCTGGGCAAAGGCCATATCCAGCGCTTTTTTCTTATCGGACGTTAAATCAGTCATTTCCCCCTCCATTGTTCAGCGGTATTTCCGCTATTTCCGTATATATGGGCCCCGCCGGGCGTAAGTCGCTTTTCATCAGGGAAAAGCGCACAACCGAAATTTTACCAAAAATTGAGGATTTGTCCATAGCCATTTTTTGAATTAGTTTTTCCATCCCTTTTTGCGATTTTATGCGCCCCAGCGTGAGGTGTGGGAGGAATTTGCGCGCCTCCCTTTCAAAGCCGAGCGGTTCCAGCGCGGACTCCACAGCTTCCGCCAGCGCGGAGAGTTCCCGCGCGCCGGAAACTACGTCGGCGAATATCACGCGGGGGCGCCGGGTGTCCGGTATCGCGCCCAGCCCGCCGATCTCGATATCGAATTTCTTTTGTTTGGTTTGTCTCAGCGCGGCGGCGATCTCTTCAATGGAATCGTTTTCCATTTCGCCGAGGAATTTGAGCGTGAAGTGCAGGTTATCGGGCTGAACCCATTTCACGTCGGCGCCGGTTTTTTTCAGGTCGGCGGCCACGCGCCCCAGCGCGCCGCACAGGGTTTCATCCAGATTCACCGACACGAACGCGCGGATGGATTCACTTCCCATTGCGGCTCTATCTTAATGATAGCCACAAAAATAATGCAATACCCTTGCAGTCAGCGCGAGTGCCCGGCTACCACTGGATGCCCTGGGTTTTTAGGTACTCCTGCGCGGGTTTATGGTCAAGGCGCGCACCCGCCTTGTAATCCTCCACGGCCTTCTGGGAATCGCCCAGCGCGCCGTAGGCATTGCCGCGGCTAACGTAGGTTTCAGAGTTGTTCGGATCCAGCTTTATCGCCGCGCTGTAATCCTCTATCGCCCGTTTGCCATCGCCCAGGGCGTTGTACGCATTCCCGCGTGTGATGTAGGTCGCCGTGTCCGATGAGTCCAGCCCGATCACGGCGCTGTAATCCTCAATCGCCCGTTTGCTGTCGCCAAGAGTGCCATAGGCTTTCCCGCGCGTCGAGTAGGCGTTTTTATATTTCGGGTCCAGCTTTATCGCCGCGCTACAATCCTCGATCGCACGTTTGTTGTCCCCCAGGGCGCTGTAGGCGGCCCCGCGAAAGTAGTAGGTTGCGCTGTTTTTCGAGCCAAGCTTGATCGCGGTGCTGTAATCGCCGATGGCCTTTTGGTGGTCGCCCAGGCTGTGGTGGGAAAGTCCGCGATAGTAGTAGTTTCCCGCGTCTTTCGGGTCCAGCTTTATCGCCATGCTGAAATCCTCGATCGCATGTTGTTCATCGTCAAGGATGCTGTAGGCGTTTCCGCGCAAGAAGTAGGCGGCGCCATATTTCGGGTCCAGCTTTATCGCCGCGCTGGAATCCTCGATGGCATGCTGGTAATCGCCCAAGTCGCGGTAGGCCTCCCCGCGCAAATAGTAGATCGGCGCGTTCTTCAGACCCAAGTCCATGGCCGTGCTGTAGTCCTCTATCGCGTGCTGGTTGTCGCCAATGTTGCTGTACGCGTTCGCGCGGCTGGAGTAGGTTGACGCATCATTGGAACCTAGGTCTATTGCCGCGCTGTAGTCCTCTATCGCGTGCCGATAGTCGCGAAGGGTGCTGTAGGCCTCTGCCCGAAAGTAGCGGTAGCTCGCGTCTTTTGGTTCCAGCGTGATAGCCATGCTGTAATCTTCGATCGCATGGGGGGTGTCGCCGAGGTCGCTAAAGATGCTTCCGCGAAGGTAATGGTTCCCCGCGTCCTTCGGGTTCAGTTTTATCGCCATGCCGATATCGGCCATCGCCCGTTTCTTGTCGTTAAGGTCGTTGTAGGCGGTTCCGCGAAAGTAGTAGTTTAACGCATCATTGGGATCCAGCTTGAGTGCCATGCTGTAATCCGCTATCGCCCGCTTGTTATCGCCGAGTGCGCGGTAGGCCCTCCCGCGCGTGGAGTAGGCGTCTTCCTTATTCGGATCCAGCTTTATTGCCGTAGTGCAATCTTCTATGGCCCGCCGGTAATCCTCCATGAGGCTATAGGTCAGACCGCGCATGGAGTAATGGGCCGGTTTTTTCGGGTTCAGCTTGATCGCCGCGGTGTAATCCGCTATCGCCCCCGGGTACTCGCCAACGCCCTGATGGGAAAGCCCCCGGGCGTAATAGGCGTCCGCGTCTTTCGGGTCCAGCTTGAGCGCTTTGTTGTAATACTCTATCGCCGTCCGCTCATCGTCATTTCTGCTGTGGGAAAGGCCGATCATGTAGTAGGTCGGCGCGTCCGGATCCAGTTCCAGCGCCTTGGAAAAGGAATCTATGGCCCTTTCGAATTCCAGCGCCTTGAAAAAGGTCAGCCCTTTGTTGAACAGGTCCGTGGCGGTCAGCCGCTGAACGGCGGTGTTGTACTTTGCCGACTGGTCCGCCCTGGATCCGGCGTTCCTGGTGTCGTTGAGTTCCTTCCGCATCCGCTCCAGTTCTTCGGTGAGGTCGGCGGCCTTTTTCCGCACATCTTCCAGTTCGGCCTTCTGCTGTTTGTCCTGGCGCAGTTCATCCACCTTTTTCACCACGTCGTCCGGGTCGGCCTTGATGCGGGCTTTTAGCCAGTACGTTTGGCCGTCCCATTTCTCGGCCACCACCTCGGTGCTGGCAACCCCCGCCGTGAGGGTGGTGATCTCCCGCCGGACCTCGGCCGGGGTCTTGCCATCGGATGAGCTTTTATCAATAACGGCGCTTTCGATATACATGCCGAGTTCCTGCAGAAGGAGCCGCTTCACCTGTTCAAGGGCGATGGCCCGGCAACTGCTTTTGCTGTCCAGTTCGCTGGCGGTGTAGGTGTACTCCTTTTCGAAGGTCTGCATCTTCGCTTGGCTTTGGGGAATGCAAACAAGGAGCGCGGCCAAGAACGCCAGTCCAAAGAGGAAGGAGGCGGATCTATTTATCATGCGCGGCAATCCTATGTGTCACGGTAAAATATGTCAAGGCTTTATGTTCCTGCTTTTAAGTATTTCGATAAATTCCTCCAATCCGCGAGGAGGGGAAGCATCTATAGTGCCGGAGGCAAGGAGAAAATGTGGGAATTAAAATGAAACGGGTATTGACGATATTGACGTTCATCATCGCGCTTATGGCCCCGGCGCGGGCTTTTGCCGAAATCACCTTTGAGGGCCGCATTCCGTACCAGTTAACCAGCGCTACCGATAAAGTTATTGGCGCGAGCGGCGTTGGCATGCTCATTTCCTATAGATGGGAAGCCGCCGACACCTCGCTGGGATGGCTGATCGAAGAAATGAACTTCACCGAGAAAAACAGCGCGGGCGCGAACATGAAGGGAATCTATCATTTGGATGCCATCCGCATCGGCAAAAATATCGGCGATCCGGCCTACATAGCGGCCGATTTCGGTTCCGTATCCAGCCTCATGGGGCATGGCAACGTGGTGGATGTCGCCTGTGGCGGTCGCCTGTTGAAAAGCTGGGATAAGTTTTCTTCCTACCTTTCTTTGGAACTGATGTACCGGTTTTTGGATACGAGGGACAGTTTGGCGATCAACGGCACCGCCACGACCTACAGCGGCGCGTTCTTGAATATTGGCGTCGGCGTTACTTTCTGATCGGATCGCCATTGGGAAATAGGGGCATGGCGCGGGAATCCGCGCCATGCATCGGTTCGGTTAGTTACGGGTTGCCGCCGGTGGCGCCTTCCAGTTTGCTGAACGATTTTTCCGCGTTCTGCCTGACGAATTCCTTCATCTTTTCGCCCAACTGCCTGTTCTTTTCGATGGCGTTCTCAAAGCTGTCCGTGTCGAGCTTCACCAGCGCGTAGGTGGCGCCGTTCGATGTGTCTTCACACATGTCCGCCAGCACCACGCCGCTCAACGTCTGGTCCACCACCGTGCGTTGCACCGCTTCGGTATGGCGTTCGGCGGCTTCCTTGCCTTCAGCCCCGGTGGAGGCGCGGTAGTCGTCCATCAGCGATTTCACCGCAACCTTGAACGACTTGGCGAGATCGCCCGTGGCGCGGTTTTGCGCCGCTTCGTTCCGGAGGGAGGAATCGGAAATGCCGCCCGCCTCGCCGCGTCCGTAAAATACTTTGCCGCGGTCGCCGGGGAAGGCGGCTCCGCCGGTGAACACCCAGCGCGGCAGTTCGCGGCCATCGGAGCAGTACCGTTTCGGCGGACCCGACGGCGTTGTGGCGCAGGCCGCCGCAAAAACCGTAATACCCAACAAAGAACCCATGATCGCTTTTTTCATTTCATTGCCTCCACCAAGTCGTTTAACCGAGAGCACTTCGCCAATGTTTTATTAAGGGTCGCCGCTTGTCGGCCCAAATCGGAAGGGCATGGTAAGCGAACAGGGTGACGCAAGTCAATTCCTTCGTTGGGTTGCGGGAGGTTGAAACCATTTGGCGGACAATCTATAGTGCCGTCAAAAGGGAGGATCACCGGGATGACCATATTTCGCGCGCTTTTTTCCACCACTATCATGGTGATCGCTCTTTCATCGGCGCCGGCGCGGGCGGAGGATTTTTCCACCACCTCCTTATTGGCCGAATACGCGGGGAACCTGCGCGACCCGTACTACGGGAACAACGCGGTGGACGGCGCGGTGAACATCGTCACGCTCGAGCACTTCGGCACATGGGAATACGGCGACAATTTTTTCTTCGTGGATATGGTGTCCGGGAGGCTGGCGGATTTCAACGGCAACGACGCGCACACCCGCTCGCGGTTGTACCTGGAATGGGGGCCGCGCATCAGCCTTTCAAAAGTGAGCGGCACGCCGGTGGCGTTTGGGCCGGTGAGGGACGTTCTATTGGCCGCGCAGGTGAACCGCGACGGCGAAGGGTACAACGTCGAGATGTTCGGGCTGGGCGTGGACCTCGCCCTTCCGGCATTTTCGCAATTTTCCGTCAACCTCTATTCGCGCAAGGACAACCTTAATTCACGGACTTATCAGGTGACCGCCTCGTGGGGACTGCCGTTCACGGCGCTCTCCGCCCCGTTCCTGTTCGAGGGGTACATCGACGTGGCGGGAACCGACAACAACGGCGAGGACATCAACACACAGCCGCGCCTGTTCGTGGACCTCTCGAAGCTGGCGGGCAAGCAGAAGAGCGCACTTCTGGCGGGGGTGGAGTGGTATTACCACAAGAACCGGTGGATGGAGATGAACGTCCCGCTGTGGACCCTGAAGTGGAACTGGTGATCAAGAGAACACCGGGTAAGATGAACCACCGATGAACACGGATAAACCTGATAATGGGCAAGCAAACCATCTGTGTCCATCCGCGTGAATCCGTGGTTTAATTTTTCTTCTTTCCCCTCTGTGTCTCAGTGTCTCTGTGGCTTATCGCTTTTAGAATAAAGAGCGATTACTTTGTTTTTTCGACGCGGACGCCGAGCGATCCTTTATGCAAAAGCACCTCCAGCGCGTCGCCCGGTTTCGCCTGCGCCGAATCCTTGATTATCTTTCCGTCCGGCGTGCGCGCTATCGCGTAGCCGCGCTCCAGCACCTTCAGCGGCGAAAGCGCGTTGATGGAGCCGGATACGGCGGCGAACCGCCTTTGCTTTTCCCCCAGCAACGCGCCCAACTTTTGCGCCAACTGTTTTTCCAGGTTTTGCACATGGTCCATCTTGCGCCGGATGAGCAGGGAAGGGCGGAGCAACTGCAATTGGCGCGCAAGGGCATCCGCGCGTTTTCGCGCGTTGCCGTGGTGCCGCCGCACCGCGTTTGCGATGCGTAGCAGGTTCTCATCCACCCGCCGCCGGTCGTGCTCCAGAAATCGCGCGGGGTCGGTGAACACGGGGCTACGCACCAGCCCGGACAGCCGGTGCCGGTACTCGCGCACCATGCCCCGCATGGCGGATACCATGCGGCGGGACTGCACGTTCACGGCGTGCGCAAGGTCGGCGCGGTTTTTCACCGCCAGTTCCGCCGCCGCGCTGGGAGTGCTGGCGCGCAGGTCGGCCACGAAATCGGCGATGGTGAAATCTATCTCGTGCCCCACCGCGCTGATGAGCGGTATCCGCGAGCGGTAGATGGCGTCCGCCACCACTTCCTCGTTGAACGCCCACAGGCTTTCCGGCGAGCCGCCGCCGCGCCCCGCGATGATGAGGTCCACCTTGCCGAACCGGTTGAAATCGTCTATCGCCTGCGCGATCTGTGATTTCGCCTGTTCCCCTTCCACCAAAACCGGCGCGAGGATTATCTTTATCGAGGGATTGCGCCGCCGCAGGATGCGAACCATGTCGCGGAACGCCGCGCCGGTGGCGGAGGTGACGATGCCGATGGTCTCCGGGAACGCCGGGAGCGGTTTCTTGCGCTCCTCCTCGAAGTATCCTTTCGCCGCGAGTTTTTTCTTGAGTTGCTCGAACTTTATCTGGAGCGCGCCGATGCCCGCCGGTTCGATGCGCTCCGCGATGAGCTGGTATTTGCCGTACGGGCCGTAATTGGAGATGCGCCCCTTCAGCAGTATCTTCATCCCCACCTCGACGTTGAACTTCAGGTTCCGTCGCGACGAGGCCCACATGGTGGCGTCCAGCACGTCCTTCTCTTCTTTCAGCGTCAGGTACAAGTGGCCCGATGAATGGTAGAGCGCCTTGCTCACTTCCCCCTCTATCCACACCGAGGGGAATGCCTCTTCCAGCAGGTTCTTGATGAGGCGGGTGATCTCGGCGATCTTGTAAACTTTTTCCTGTTGTCTTTCGGGAAATAGTTCCATAAAAACCTAATTGACCTCAAAAAATTGGGCAACCGTTAAGCATCAGGTTCATCATGTACCCGCTTTGTATCAAGCATTAATTGCATTAACTTTTAATCCATTAAATCGAGATTTAATGTAACCACTATGAATACAGTGGCATATCAAGCCGCTTGTGTTTCTACTTTGCATCTGATTGCAATTCATTGGCGTTTTGCTTCTCAATCTGCCTCATAAACCACCGCCCCGCTCTTGTAAGACCGACTGGATAAATCTTCCCTTCATTCCTTAACTCCCTTCTTTTGCATGAAGAAGCGATTCAAGCCATTCGTAATGTGTTTGCTTATACATCATGACTTCATAACGATTCCACAGCCTACGTCCGGTAGTGCGAGTTTATCGTGACGTATTCATGGCTGATGTCGCAGAAGAGATAGCTGTCGCCCGCCGCGCCCCGGTTGAGCACCAGCCGCATGGCGACCTTCTTTTTGTTCATTTCCGCCGACAGCAGTTTTTCCGGCGTTGACGCGGGTTGTCCGTTCCTGAACGCGCAATGTCTGCCGAAATACAGTTCCATTTTGTCCGGGTTCACTTTTTCGCCGCTGTACCCCGCCGCGCAGATGATGCGTCCCCAGTTTGGATCGCCGCCGTGGAGCGCGGTTTTGACCAGCAAGGATCCCGCGATGGCGCGGGCAACCGCCAATGCTTCTTTTTGCGACGCGGCCTTTTCCACGGATATGCGCGCGATGCGCGAGACCCCCTCGCCATCCGCCACGATCTGGCCGGATAGCGAATCGCACACGGCTGATAGCGCTTGCGTGAATTTTGCGAAGTCCGGCGTGCCGGTTTTCAGCGGCGCGTTCTCCGCCGCGCCGTTCGCCAGCACCGCCAGCGTGTCGTTGGTGCTGGTGTCGCCGTCAATCGTCAGCCGGTTGAAGGTCTTGTCCGCCGCCTGCTTGAGCGCGCTTTGCAATACCGGTTTCGGGACATTCGCGTCGGTGACGACGAAGGAGAGCATTGTCGCCATGTCGGGATGTATCATCCCGGCGCCTTTCGCGCTTCCCCAGATGGTCACTTTCTTCCCGCCGAGCATGACGCTTTTTGAGGCGGATTTCGGTTTCGTGTCGGTGGTCATGATGGCGCGGACGAACCCCGCGGGGCTTTTGCCAAGTTTTTTCGCCAGAAGGGGAACGCCGTCTTCGATCTTCACTTTCGGGTTCAGGTGAACGCCGATAACCCCGGTGGATGCCACCAGCACCTCTTCCGTCCGGCATCCGAGCGCCTTGGCGGCGAGCCGCGCGGTTTTCAGCGCGTTCTGGTAGCCGGTGGCGCCGGTGGCGGCGTTGGCGCATCCGCTGTTCACAATGATGGCGCGGTGGGTTTTCGATTTAATGTGTTTCATGTCCAGCAGAACCGGCGCGGCCTTGGCCCGGTTGGTGGTGAACACCGCGGCGGCGGCGCAGGGCCGGTCGCTGGCGATAAGGCCGAAGTCCTCTTTGTCCCACGGTTTGAACCGCGCCCTGATGGCGGCGAATGAGAATCCTTTTGGCGTCATTTCCCTTCCTTTCGAGAATCAAATGATGCGAGTATATCCGCAGATTACGCCGATTGGGGCAGATAAAGAAAAGCTATTTCCTCATCTGTGCAATCCGCGGATTTTTCTTTTGCCTTCCTCTAATAGGGGCCGAACATCAGCGCTTCGTTCTCCTTGTGCTTGAACCGCAGGTTGAAGCATTGCACCGCCTGGCCCGCCGCTCCTTTTATCAGGTTGTCCAGCGCGCTCAGGATGACCAGCTTGCCGGTCCGCTGGTCCACGATGGGCCGGATGTGGCAGAAGTTCGTTCCCCGCACGTCTTTCAGGTCGGGGTTCTGTTCGCACACCGTGACGAACGAGGCGGAGAGGTAGAAGTTGTCGTAGTGCTCCTGTATCGCTTTTTGCGAGATGCTTTGGTTCAGTTCCGCGCAGATGGTGGCGTATATCCCCCGGTTGAAGGGGCCCAGATGCGGCGCGAAGGTCACTTTCACGTCCCGCCCGGCGGCCAATGAAAGCTCCTGCTCCATCTCCGGGGTGTGCCGGTGGTTGGGGACGCTGTAGGCGTGGAGCGCCTCGTTCACTTCGCAAAAGCTGTATTCCAGTTTGGTCTGCTTGCCCGCGCCCGACGTGCCGGAAACGGCGCTGATGAACACGTTGGGTTTCACCATGCCGGTCTTGATCACCGGCAAAAGACCGAGGATGGAGGCGGTGGGGTAGCATCCGGGGCAGGCGATGAGGTTCGCTTTTTTCAGTTTTTCCCGGTTCACTTCCGGCAGTCCGTACACGGAGTCTTTCAGCAGGTACGCGGCGGGATGCGCGGAGTGGTACCACAGGTGGTAGGCGTCGGCGTCTTTCAGCCGGAAATCGGCGGAAAGGTCGAACACCGTCCTTTTTTTGCTCATCCACTTGCTGATGAGCTTGGCGGACGCGCCGTGCGGCAGGCACGAAAAAATGACGTCGCACTCGTCTATTTCCGGGCTTCCCGGCAGGCAGAAGTCCATGTCCGGCGCACCCGCTCCAAAGAGCGTGGAGAGCGGTTTGCCCGCGTTCGTTTGGCTTGCCACGGCCCTCAGCCGCACGCCGGGATGGCGGCTGAGAATTTTCGTTACCTCTATTCCGGTATATCCCGATGCGCCAACGATTGCCACTTTTGCTTTCATATACCGTTCCCCCTATGTAAAGGTGCGTATAATTTAATGTGCCGTGCGGCAAAAGGGAAGAAGAAAGTGGGAAGTGCGGAGCGAGGCACAACCACGGATGAACACTGATGGGCAAAGGGATCACTGGTAACAACGGCCTTTAGGCTGTTGTTGCCTCCGCGGGGAGGCAAGCCGGTTGGAACCGCGAAGGCACGGAGAACTTTTGGGAAGGTATGGCGGTTTGGAGATTTCGCCCGTGGCGGGATACAATGGGAAGATGGCGCTGGTAATACTTGGGCTGAACCACAACACCGCACCGGTGGAGGTGCGCGAAAAGCTGGCATTCAACCAAAAACAGCTTCAGGACGCGGCGGAGGAAATATTCGCCCGCCTGCCGGAAGTGGATGAGAAAGTTATCCTTTCCACCTGCAACCGGGTGGAGATATACGCCCATGTGGCGGATGCCGACCGGGGGATAGACGCCCT
>JACRGR010000068.1 GCA_016212275.1 Nitrospinota bacterium
ATAATCATCAGCGTCTTTTCGGTGTCGGTCATGGTGGCGAAGATCATGCAGTTCAAAAAACTCCGCGTTGAGACCAACGCCCTGGACGGGCTAACCAACCTGGCCCAGGCCGGAGAATTGCCGGAGGGGATAATAAAGGACACATTCCGCGAGATCGCCGGCTACAATCACGAAAAATCGCTCGAACCGTTCATCCAGACCAAGCTCGCGGCGCTGGACGGAAAACTGATGGAGCGGGTGACTATCCTTGGCCTTATCGCCACCTTAGCGCCGATGTTGGGACTGATCGGCACGTTCACCGGAGTTTTCCATGTGTTCGAAGGGGTTTCTTCGATGGGCCTTACCGACCCGAAAAGCGTGGCGCGCGGCATAAAGGAGGTCCTGCTGGATACCGTGGGTGGACTGGTGGTGGCGATACCCGCGATGATCGCCTACAAATCGTTCGAGGTGTACGCATCGAAGATATCCCTGAAGGTGGAGGAAAAGCTCTACCGCCTTATCGGCGGCGTCGCCGCGCCGGACAAGGGGGAACAGGCATGAGGCGCCGCAGGAGGCCGGAATTCCATATCGAGATCGCGCCGGTGAACCTTATAGACCTGGTGCTGATACTCCTTATTTTCTTCATCACCACCACCACGTTTTTGAACCTGAAACTGATTGAGATGACTTTTCCCGAAGCGGCAAGCGCCTCGGCGCCCGAACAGGGAAAACGGAAGACCGTTATCAACATTGATGAACACGGGACCCTTTTTCTGGACGAGCGGAAAGTCACCTTGCAAGAACTGGAAAGCGCGGTGCAAAACCTGCCGCAAGACGCCGAAGTGCTGATAGGGGCGGACCAGAATTGCCGGCATGGCGATTTCATGGGAGTGATAGATGTGCTGAAAGGGCGCGACATAAATAACATTGATATTGTCACCCGCCCGAAACACGCGGGCAATTGAAGGAATAGAAATGACAAGGCTGAAAGCGAAAGTGAACGGCGCCGGATGGATGACCGCCGCCACCCTTTCGCTCTTGGTCCACTGCGCGGTGTTCAGCTGTGGCGCGTGGGTGATAAACCAGAGGCAGGACTATGTGAGCATGGACCTTACGCGGTTCCAAGGCACGCCGGTGGTGGCGCGGCAGGCGCAGGAGGTCTCCCACCGCCCCAAGCCGGAACGCCAGCCGGAACCGGTTCAAAAAAAACCTGAACCGGCGCCAACCGCCACCGAACCTATGCGCCAGCCAGCGGAACCACAACCGGAGAGTGTTTCCGCCGCCGAACCGTATTTGGGGACGGATAAACTTTCAAACCGCCCGTTCTTCCGCAGGAACGTGAAGCCGGTCTATCCCAAGCAAGCATTGACCGCCGGACAGGAGGCGCGGGTGCTGGCCGAAGTGTTTATCAACGAGCGCGGACTGGTGGATGATGTCCGCATCGTGAAAAGCGGCGGGGAAGTGTTCGATACCGCGGTGATGGCCGCGCTCAAGCAAAGCCTGTTTGAACCGGGATATGTGGAAGGCAGGCCGGTGGCGGCCAAAGTTCTGATCCCCTATTCGTTCCGGATGAATTGACACATGAGGCAATGCAATACCCTTAAGACGCTTTTCGCCGCTACGGCGCTCGTGGCGCTTTTCGCCGCGCCCGCGTCAGCGATGACGCATGAGGACTGCGGCTACGAAGAGGAAGCCGCGCCGCCCCCGGCGCGCCATCAAGAGGCATCGGCCCCGAAAAAGGAACACCGCCACGCCAATCCCGCCGCCCTAGAGGAGATCCCTTTGGGAAGCGTGAATTCCGCCAAAGGGAACTGCCCGCACCATCCCGGCGAACCGTGCAAATGCCAACATCATCTTTTGCTTGCCGGAGGGTGCGCCATGACAAAATGCTCCTACCGCCCCGACACGCCCCTTTCCGGCGGATTGAACAATACCGCTTTTTCAGACCATGAGACCGGCTTACCTGAAGAGGCGTCAACTGTGCCCCAAGGTATGACATGCCTGTTCATTGAAATCGATCCCGCAATACTTCTTAAAAACCCGCATACGCCGGAACCACGCCCCCCTTCAGCCTGACCTTTCCCCGCATCGTTGATGGCAGACTGGCCATGATCCGGCTTTTAGGACCGGTGTGTCCCAAACGCCGCGAAAGGCGCGGTCCGTCCATCGACCCCGTTACACAAACGACCAATACAACCTGTTATCGGGAAAGGCATATATGGAGAGGTTATTGAAATTTGCTTCTTTGTTCATCGCGGTATCCGCGGTGTTTTTTGTTCTACCGGTATGCGCCACAGCCGAAGAGGTGGAAGAGGTGGTGATCACCGCGCCGCGAAGCGTGCGCCCCCTAACCATCCAGATGGATCCCAAAGCGCCGCAACAACCGGTGCCCGCCGCGGACGGCGCGGCGTTCCTCAAGAACATTCCGGGATTTTCCAACGTGCGCAAAGGAGGCACCGACGGCGACCCGGTGTTCCGCGGCATGTCCGGCTCGCGCGTGAGCATTCTGGCGGACGGCCACCAGGTGTACGGCGGGTGCGGCGGTAGAATGGATCCGCCGACCGCGTTCATCTATCCCGACCTGTATGACCGCGTGACCGTGCTGAAAGGGCCGCAATCCGTCCTGTACGCGCCGGGCGCATCGGCGGCCACCGTCATTTTCGAGCGGGAGAGCAAACGCTTCGCCGGACCGGACGGCAAGTTCATGGGTAGCCTGTTGATGGGAAGCAACGGGCGCATGGACCAGATCGCCGATATGCGCGCCGGCACGCCGGACGTGTATGTGAAGGCAAGCGGCATGCGCGCCGACGCGGACGACTACAAGGACGGCAACGGCGTAACCTACCACTCCTTTTACCATCGGTGGAGTTCCAGCTTCGCGCTCGGATGGACGCCGGACGACAACACCGTGGTGGAGGTCTCCACTGACAAGAGCGACGCGCAGGCGGCAAACGCCGATCGCACGATGGACGAGACCAAAGACGCGCGCGCCAGCTACGCTTTCAAACTTGAGAAAAAGAATGTTACCCCGCTGGTGGAAAAACTGACGCTGGACGTCTATTCCAACCATGTGGACCATGTGATGGACAACTTCTCGCTTGCCAGCACGCCACCCGCTTCTTTCAGCGCCATGAACCCGGACCGCACCACCACCGGCGGCCGTATCGTGGCCACGCTGGCGCTGACGGACAGCACGAAACTGGTGCTAGGCGCCGACCAAAACCGCGACGTGGAGCGTGCGGGCGCCAACGGCATGATGAAGTCCAGCGCCGCCGCCTCTATCGCCGCCTATTCCTCCGGCGCGTCGTATGAGCATGTCAGCTTCAGCCAATACGGATTTTTCGCCGAGGCGACGAAAAACGGTTCCGAAGGGGGAAAGATCATCGGCGGCCTGCGGGTGGATCTGCACAGCGCGCAGGACATGCGGCCGTGCGTGGGGGCCATGATGTGCCCCGGCAATCCGAACAACACTTTGGGCCAACGCGACGAAAAATCCCTGCCCAGCGGATTCGTCCGGTATGAACAGGACCACGAGACCGGCGCCTATTACATCGGACTGGGCCACAGCGAGCGGTTCGCCGATTACTGGGAACGGGCAAGCGATAAAATCCCCGGCACCACCAAGAGCGCGTTTTTGACCATCAAGCCGGAGAAGACCACCCAACTCGACGTGGGCAATAACTGGAACAGCGGCGTATGGTCCGGCTCGCTTTCCGGCTACTTCAGCCAAGTGCAAGACTACATCCTGATGGCGTGGGACAAAGGATATACGCGCAACGTGGATGCGCGGATATGGGGATTCGAGGGGGACTTTGGCTATGCGGTGAGCGAGGAATGGAAACTTATCTCCGCCTTGTCCTACACCTATGCCGACAACATCACCGATGGCAAACCGCTGGCCCAACAATCGCCCCCCGAAGCCAAAGTCACCGCGCAGTACGACGACCAGCGTTTTTCATTCGCGGCGGTCACGCGGATGGTGGCGGCGCAGGACCGGTACGACATCGGCTCCGGCAACATCGTTCTGTACGGGAAGGACCTGGGACGGACGGACGAATTCATGGTCTTCTCGCTCAACGCCGGATGGCGGCCTTCCAAAAACTCGTTGGTGACGGCGGGGGTGGACAACGTGCTGAACAAGGCGTACGCGGAACATATCTCCGGCGCATCGGCCAACATTTCCGGGTACCTTCAGCCGACCGGGAACCGCGTGAACGAACCGGGCCGCACCTTCTGGATGAAAGTGAACGTGAACTTCTGAGGTGTTTTTCACTGCCGGATGAACCCTTTTCCGGTATTTTATCCAACCTCCCTCATACGGGTGGCGGCGCCAGCCGCCACCCCAATTATTTGGATCCATAAAATGTCTTGCCCGTGCAAACGGGCATCCAGAAGGAACTGGATTCCCGCCTTCGCGGGAATGACAACCGAATTGAAACCCCGCGATTCGGGATTTAATAAAAAGAATTCAGTGGAGCTTTTTAGAAATGTCCGCCGCCACAGCGTCCAGCGGCGCGGCGCTTTGTTCGCCCGTTTTCATGTCCTTGATGACGGCGGTCTTTTTCGCCATCTCGTCCGCGCCAAGTATCAGCGCGAACCGCGCGCCGGAATTGCCCGCCTTGCCCATCTGGTTCTTTATGCCCGCCGGTTTGTAGGCGCGCTCCACTTTGATTCCCGATTGCCGAAGTTCACCGGCGATCCGGCATACTTCGTCCGCCGCCTCTTCCATGAACACGATATACACGTCGGGCGCGCCGGATTCCATCTCCAATTCGCCGCCGATGGACTCCATCAGCCGCTCCATCCCCACCGCGAAGCCGGTGGCGGGCACCTGCGGGCCGCCGGAGCTTTTCACCAGATTGTCGTACCGCCCTCCCCCCGCGATGGAGTTCTGCGCGCCCAGCCCTTCCGCCGTCACCTCGAACACGGTGCGGGTGTAGTAGTCCAGCCCGCGCACCATGCGGGGATTGACGGTGAACGGGATGTTCAACAGCGTCAGCCGCTTTTCCACTTTTGAAAAATGTTCCGCGCAGGCGGGGCAGTAGTGCTTGTCAATCGTCGGCGCGTCCTTCATCACGTCCTGGCATTTTTCCACTTTGCAGTCGAACACGCGCAGGGGGTTGCGCTCCCAGCGCCCTTGGCACGCTTCGCACAGGTGCTCTTTGCGCGCGCCGAGGTAATCCACCAGCGCCGCCTTGAACGGCGGGCGGCATTCCTCGCACCCTAGGCTGTTGAGCATGAGCTTCGGCCCTTTAATCTTTATCGCCGTGATGAACAGGTGCAATAGGTGTATCGCGTCGGCGTCCGCTTCCGGCTCGGCGGAGCCGAAAAGCTCCGCGCCGATCTGGTAGAACTGGCGAAACCGCCCCGCTTGCGGACGTTCGCGCCGGAACATCGGCCCCATGTAAAAAAGCTTTGTCACCGTGCCCGGCGGGTGGAACATGGAATGCTCGATGAACGCGCGCACGCACGAGGCGGTCCCCTCAGGCCGCAGGGTGATGCTCTCGCCGCCGCGGTCCTCGAAGGTGTACATCTCTTTTTGCACGATGTCGGTCTCCTCCCCCACCCCCTTGGTGAAGACCTCGGTCTTTTCGAATATCGGCAGGACGATCTCTTTGAACCCGAACCGGGCGAACTGTTCCCGCGCCGCGCGTTCCACCGCGCGCCACTTCCCTATGTCCGCCGGAAGGATGTCCTTAACCCCTTTGACCGCTTTGATCGCCATATCCGCGCTATTAAATCAGATGGGGGGGGAAAATGGAATGTTCACAACGATTGCTTATGAATAATTCCGGCTATGGGAGGCAACGGAACCCCTGCTCTAAGAAATGCGCGTCGAACGCGAAGGCTGTTTTTACGCCCAAGGTGCGCATGACCTCGAAGCTCACGCAATCAACCAGGCTCAATCGCCGCCGCGAGGCGGAAAGGAACGCGCTTACGCCCGCCCGGTGAATTTCGGCGTCCACCCATTCAATATTGACTATCGGCAAGAGATCCTCATGGAACCCCCGCGCGGCCTCCAATCCGAGACGGTGTTGGATCAAGGCAACGCATTCCACCACGATGTAGTTGGTGGTAAGCAATGCGCTATCGCCACCGGCAAGCAGGCCGTTCCAGGCCTTTTGCGCTTTGCCATTATTCGCGTCGTCCCTGTCCAACAGGGCGTATAGAGCCGATGTATCGAGAAACACCCTCATTTCCTGAAAGCGTCCGCCAGATAATCGTCATGTTTTTGGGAAATGTCTTTCCTCCCGGAGCCGAACCGTCCGGCGAGAGCCATGGCCCTTTGCCGCCTCTCCCCGATGTCAATCGCGGAACCGGTTTGGATGAGGCTGTCCACCGCTTGCCGTATCAACTCCGCGATGGAAAGATGGCGGGAATGGGCCAGCCGCTTCAGGGATTTCGCCTGTTCTTCGGTTAACTGTATCTGGGTACGAACCATGCCGCCTCCATAATGATGACCGCAACCCTGTTTGCAGATCGCATGATAACACATAAGATTAAGTGATTACACTTATCCATCATGAGGAAGCCCCATCTTCCACCGTGGAACGAGGTTCCCCTTTTCCATTAAATTTCTGGAAATTATTAATCAAAACTACGGGTTCCTTGATTTTCGAGGAAAGTACGATTGAAACGCTCAAAGTGGTGGAAGATGAGCCGGAAAAATCGTAAAAACCGGTTTTTTGATAAATAATCGCCGTTTTTTGCAAAAAAGTAATCGAAATTTGCGAAAAATAGGGTAAAATGCCTCCTGTTTCAATAATAGGAGAGAGGAAACAGAATGGATATTACCGCCCTTAGGTCGGGTATGAAAGTGGAACTGGAAGGGAACCTTTATGTAGTGGTCTCCGCCCAACACGTCAGCCCCGGCAACAAACGCGCCTTCGTCCGCGCCCGCATCAAGAACCTGCGTACCGGTCAACTGCTGGAAAGGACCGTGCGCGAAGGAAACGACTTCAAAGAGCCGGACTGCGAAGAAAAAGAGATGCAGTACCTTTACAAGGATGCCGTCGGCTACCACTTTATGGATAACTCCACTTACGACCAGACCTTCCTTACCGACGATCAGGTGGGGGAAAACAGGAACTTCATGCAGGAAAACAGCATGGTGTCGTTCCTGTACCACAACGGGGTGGTTATCGGCATACAGATCCCCTTTTTCGTTGAGATGGAAGTGAAAGAAACCGAGCCGGGGTTCAAGGGAGACACCGCTAGCTCGGCCTCAAAACCCGCTACGATTGAGACGGGGGGCGTGGTGCAAGTGCCTCTTTTTATTAACGTTGGCGATAAAATCAAGATAGATACCCGCACCGGAGAATATCTGGAAAGGGTTTAACCCGCGCATAGGCTATCCTGCCGGAAAGGTGGAGGATGCGTAAGGAGAGAGGGCGTACGATGGATATTGAAGAACTGAAGAAACTGATTAAACTCGTCGAGAAGAGCGAAATACGCGAGATAGAGCTGGAGGAAGACGGCAAGAAAATCCGCATATCCAAAGGCGAAGGCGGTTCCATATCCATCCCGATGCCGATGCACTACGCCCCCGCACCCCAGCCGCACCACGTTATTCCCCCCGCTCAAATACAAAGCGCGGTGGAGGCGGCCGTGGCTGAAGATGACAAAAGCCATCATGTGAAAAGCCCGATGGTCGGCACCTTCTACCGCGCCTCTGCCGAAGGGGCCGAGCCGTACGCGAAAGAAGGCGATGTGGTGAGCAAGGGGCAGACCCTGTGCATCATCGAGGCGATGAAGCTGATGAACGAGATAGAGAGCGACATAAGCGGACGGGTGGTGAAGATAATGCCCGAAAACGGCTCGCCCGTGGAATACGGCGAAACGCTCTTTAAAATCGAGCCGATGTAATGTGGCGCCGCGGATAACCGGCGGATATGCCCATGTTTAAAAAGATATTGATCGCAAACCGCGGGGAGATCGCGCTCCGCATCATCCGCGCCTGCAAAGAGATGGGGATTCGCACCGTGGCGGCCCACTCCACCGCGGACACCGAATCGCTTGCGGTGCGGTTCGCCGACCAGGCGGTCTGCATCGGCCCCGGCGAGGCGCAAAAAAGCTACCTGAAGATCCCCTCGCTCATCAGCGCGGCGGAAGTCACGAACTGCGATGCCATACACCCCGGCTACGGCTTCCTTTCGGAGAACGCCGGGTTCGCCGAGGTGTGCGGCGAGTGCAACATCACTTTCATCGGCCCCTCGCCGGAGAGCATCCGGCTGATGGGCAACAAGAGCGTGGCGCGCGAAACGGCGGTAAAGGCCGGCGTGCCGGTGGTGCCGGGAAGCGATGGCCCGCTGGAAAAAGAGGCGGACGCGCAAAAATTCGCCGCCGAGATCGGCTACCCGGTCATCCTCAAAGCGTCGGCGGGCGGCGGCGGGCGCGGCATGCGCATCGTCCACGAGGAATCGGAACTGCTCGATTCGCTGAAGATCGTGCAGGCCGAGGCCGGCGCGGCGTTCGGCGACAAGTCCATCTACATGGAAAAGTACGTCACCAACCCGCGCCATGTGGAAATACAGATATTGGGGGACAAGCACGGCAACATCGTTCACCTCTACGAGCGTGACTGCTCCATCCAGCGCCGCCACCAAAAGCTGATAGAGGAAGCCCCCTCGACGATACTCACCGAAAAACTGCGGGAGAAGATGACCGCCGCGGCGCTCGGGTTGGCGCACCACATCAAGTATTACTCGGCGGGCACGTTCGAGTTCTTGGTGGACGACAAGGGGCACTTCTACTTCATGGAGATGAACACCCGCGTGCAGGTGGAGCACCCGGTGACGGAGATGATCACCGACGTGGACATCATCAAGGAGCAGATCATGGTGGCGGCGGGGCACCCGTTGAGCTTCGCGCAGAAGGACGTGAACATGTACGGCCACAGCATCGAGTGCCGCGTGAACGCGGAAGACCCGGAAAAGTTCACCCCCAGCGCGGGCACGATAAAGGAACTGCACATGCCGGGCGGGCCCGGCGTGCGGATAGACAGCGCGGTGTACCAAGGGTACAAAATACCGCCGTACTACGACTCCATGATCGCGAAAGTGATCGTCCACGCCCCCACGCGGATGGACGCCATCCACCGGATGCGCCGCGCGCTGGGCGAGTTCCATGTGGAAGGGGTGAAGACCACCATCCCGTTGCTCACGCGCATCATGCATTCCGAGGAGTTCGTGAGCGGCAAGGTGAGCACCCGCTTCATCGAAGAGTTTTTGAAGAACGTCCCCCCCAAGCAATAGTAGTTGCCCTTTTTGTTCCGGAGCGAACCTCTTCACCTTCCAAGCTATACAGCTTGACGGGCAACCTCCATTAAATATATACTTTCAATATATACTACAAGGAAAACAAATGAAGGCGGCAAAGCTGTTCAAGAACGGGCAGAGTCAGGCAGTGCGACTGCCGCGCGAATTCCGGTTCCAGGGGGACGAGGTCTTCATAAAAAAGATCGGCGAGGCCGTCATCCTATTGCCCAAGAAAAAAGGGTGGGGATCATTGCGGGAAGGGATCGCCATGTTTTCCCCCGATTTTATGGCCTCCCGTAAACAACCTCGCGCACAAAAACGCGGGGAATTGTTTTAGTGAAATTCCTGCTCGATACGAACATCTGCATTTTCATCATCAGGAAAAAACCGGAATCCGTCCTGAAACGGCTTGAAGAACACGCGCCGGGGGATATAGGCATTTCCTCCGTGACGCTGGCCGAGCTGGAATACGGCGTTCAAAAAAGCCTTCAGGTGGAACAGAACGGCAAGGCGTTGCATACTTTTTTACTGCCATTGGAGATCGCCCCTTTTGGCCGCGAGGCCGCCGGAGAATACGGGAAAATCCGCGCCAAGCTTGAAGCCAAAGGCATCCCCATCGGCCCGCTGGACCTGATGATAGGAGCACACGCCTTGAGCTTGGGGCGCGTAGTTGTTAGCAATAATGTCAGGGAGTTTTCCAGGATCGGCGGCCTGCGGGTGCAGGACTGGACAAAGAAGAGTTCCTGAATATCGGACTGCCCGCCAAGTGCAATAGAATATAGGCATGAACCCGTACCGGCTCGTTTTCATGATGGGGCTTATCAGCCTGTTCGCCGACATCGCCTCGTCCGGCGCGCACGCCATCGTTGGCCCCTACATGCAGATATTCGGCGCCTCCGGGTTCGTGGTCAGCTTCGTGGCCGGCTTCGGCGAACTGCTGGGGTACGGACTGCGGATCGTGTCCGGCCACCTCTCGGACAAAACCCGGCAGTACTGGCCGTTCGCCATCTTCGGCTACATGGTCAGCCTTGTTTCCGTGCCGCTGATGGGGATCGGCAAAAGCTGGCCGTCCATCGCGGTGTGGGTGTTCACCGAGCGGGTGGGAAAAGCCATCCGCGCCCCCGCGCGCGACACCATCCTCTCCTACGGCGCGCGCAACATCGGCACCGGCGCTGGGTACGGCCTGCACCAGGCGCTGGATCTCGTCGGCTCGCTCACCGGCCCGATACTGGTCTCCGCTTTCCTGCTCGCCGGGATGGGGTATCAGGCATCGTTCTTTTTCTTGTTCATTCCGGCGATGGTGGCGATGCTCCTCATGGTCTCGGCCAAGCGGAATTATCCCAATCCCGAAAAGCTGGAACCGCGTGAACACGGTACCGGTCAAAAGGAAATCTCCCGCCCATTGTGGATATACATCATCGCCGTGTCGCTGGTGGGGATGGGGTTTTCCGATTTTCCGCTGGTGGCCTACCATGTGAAAAAGAACATGATCATGGAGGACAGCCAGATACCCCTGCTGTACTCGCTGGCGATGGTGGTGGGGGCGCTTACCGCCTTTTACTTCGGCAGGCTGTTCGACCGCATCGGCATCTACGCGGTGGCGGTGGGGGTCGCCATTTCCACCCTGTTTTCCTATTGCGCGTTTTTGGGGGGTAGCGCGGGGGTCATTCTGGGGATCGTATTGTGGGGGGTGGGCATCGGCGTTCAGGAGTCCATCATGCGCGCCTCCATCGCGAACTCCATTCACCATTCGGCGCGGGGCCGGGTGTTCGGCATCTTCAACGCGAGTTACGGCATTTTCAGCTTCGTCGGGAGCGCCATCATGGGATTGCTGTACGACCAGTCAGTGGTTTACCTTGTTTATTTTTCAATCGCCTCACACATCGCGGCCTTCACCGCACTCCTGCTGGTTGCTGGTAAGAGTTTCAATCAACGCTAGCCGGTGCGACCGGTGGCGTCTGCCGCGAACCACCTTTTCGGCAATATTTGGCGATACTCCGCATTGCGGCTTCTTACGCCATAATTTCCATGTTGAAGGGACTCCCAAAAATTGACGAAGTTCTTTCCCGTTAGCGTCAAAATTTAAGGAAAAATTTGCCTGCCGGATTGAATTGATTGGCCAGTCGAAACCGGTAGAAAATTTTTAGTCTTTTAAAAACAATGCATTGATACGGCTACAACGACTTTGGCACACCCATTGCTTACATAAGGGGCAAGGAGTTAGAAACATGAAAGTAGCATTTGAGTTAGAAGTTAAAGAGGAAACTCAAAAGAAAACCGCAGTCAGGGTTTGCCGGCATTGCGGCGGGCACCTGAGGTACTACCGCGGATCGCATTCGTGCCTGATGTGCGGCCGCGACATAGACCATCACTGCAAGGATTGCTTAGCCTCCCAAGACTTGCTTATGGAAACGTAAGCAGAGTCTTTTTTTACCCCACTTTTATCCTACGTTGAACGGGCACCTAAAAGTCACCCCCTTTTAGGTGTCCAACTTTTTTCCACGGCTTTTCAAAATAGCCGGCCGAATTCCATGCCCCGAATAATACTTCTCCAGGTCTCCACTCCTACCGTGATATATTCCACAACCAATAATTGGAAACCTATCAAATGCCGCTGTACAAAAACATTAACCTCTACGTTATCTTTTTGAACACCATTTTCGCCGTGGCGGGCGTGAGCCTTATCGTGCCGGATTTGCCGGTCATCGCGCGACATTTCGAGGTGCCGCCTGAACACATCGGCTGGATCATCTCCGCGCTCACCCTGCCGGGGGTGCTGTTCGTGCTCCTGTTCGGCGTGCTGGCGGACCGTTTCGGGCGCAAGGCGCTGATGGTGCCGTCGCTGGCGCTATTCGGCGCCGCCGGGGGAGCGGCGTATTGGGTGGACGACTATTCCACGCTCACCGCCTTGCGGTTCGTGCAGGGGATCGGCTCCGCAATATTGCCCTCCATGTCCACCATGCTCATCGGCGACCTGTTCGAGGAAAAAGACCGGCTGAAAGTGATGGGGCTGAACTCGGCGGTCTTGAGCGTGGGGACGGCGTTTTTCCCGTTCATCGGCGGCCTGATGGCCACGGTGGATTGGCGCACGCCGTTCCTGGCGTTCTGGGCGGCCCTGCCGGCGGCGGCGCTTATCATGGTGTATTTCAAAGAACCGGCGATAAAAAAACCTGACGGCATGATGAAATACCTGCGCGATTCCGCGGGGCACATCCTGAAAAAAAGCACGGTGCTGGCCCTTGCCACCGGTATGGCGGTGTTCATCCTTCTGTACGGCGGCATACTCACCTACCTGCCTCTGTACATGGATCGGCGGTTCGGCATGAGCGCCTACGAGGTGGGGTTGTACATCGCGGCGGCCTCGTTCGCCACGGCCTGGTTCGCGCCGTTCGCGCACCGGATGGAGCGGCGGATGGGGGCGCGGATGATGTTCATCGCCGGGTTCGTTTTGTTCGCGGTATCGTTTTTCTCCATTCTCGGTGTATCGGAAAAACAGTGGATGCTCGCGCCGATACTGGTGTTCGGCGCGGCGATGGGGGTAACGGTGCCGCTTCTGCAAAGCATCGTCACCGGCCTTGCGCCGCACGAGCACCGTGGGGTGCTCGTATCCACGCTGGCGATGCTGATACGGCTGGGGCAGACGGTTGGCCCGATGCTTCTGGCGTTGTTCGTGCTCGGCGGATCCCTGTCCCCCGTCTTCGCGGCGTGCGGCGTGGCGGCGCTGGCGTTCATTTTCGTTCTGGCGGTGTGGGGAAAAATTTTGCAGGAAGAAAAACCGCCCCAAGAGGCATTATAATCGGACGGTCAATCCATTATTCTTTTTGGGGGGCCTTTTGGACGATAGCAATATTTTCGCGGTGATCATCGCCGGAGGGCGCGGCACGCGGTTCTGGCCGCTTTCGCGCACGGCGCGTCCAAAACACCTTTTGGGACTCAACGGTCCGGACCCGCTTTTGCGGCAAACGGTTGACCGCGTCTTGCCGCTTGCCACCGCGCAACGCACGCTGGTGGTCACCATGAAAAGCCACGCCGATGAAGTGCGGGCGGTGCTGAACGGCATCCCCGCCAAAAACATCCTGGTGGAACCGGTGGGGAAAAATACCGCCCCCGCCATCGCGCTGGCCGCCGCGCATGTGCTGGATGCCGGGCCGGACGCGATCATGGCCGTTTTGCCATCCGACCACATCATCTCCCCGCCGGAAAAATTCCTGGACGATCTGCGCGAAGGCGCCCGGCTGGCCGCCTCGGGGAACATCCTCGTCACGTTCGGCATCGCCCCCGCGCGCCCCGAGACCGGTTACGGCTACATCGAGGTGGGGAGGAAACTGTCGGGCAAGGCGTTCGCGGTCAATTCGTTCAAGGAAAAGCCGAACCGCAAGAAGGCCAAGGACTATATCGGCACCGGGCGCTACCTGTGGAACAGCGGCATGTTCGTGTTCCGCGCGCAAACATACATGAATATGGTGAAGGAACACCTTCCCGCGCTGTATGCGCTGTGGGAAACGTACCGCAACAGTCCCCGCGCGCAGGACGATCTTGAGCGGTACTACGCCGGAGCCGAAGGGGTGTCCATTGACTACGGCGTGATGGAAAAATGCCGGGGGAGCGTCGCGGTGGTGAGCGCCGCCTTCCAGTGGAGCGATGTGGGATCGTGGGACGCCATTGACGAGATATGGAAAGCCGACGCCGCGGGAAACCGCAAGCAGGAGGGAGAACTTGTGGCGCTTTCCTCGCGCGATAACACGGTGGTAACCAAAAAACTCGTGGCCCTGCTCGGCGTGGAAAACCTGATAGTGGTGGAAACGGACGACGCGATACTGGTGTGCAAAAAAGACCGCGCGCAGGAAATCAAATCGCTGGTGGAGGAAATGGAAAAACGCGGCCTCACCGCGTATCTGTGACCGCGAACAGCGCAAACCCCGGCCCCACGGAAAGGGGGCGCATGTCGCCCCGCATTGCCAGCGCGCGGTATATCTTCTCCCCCGTCCCCGCCCCATGCCGCAGGTCCACCGTTGAATCGAGCACGAAGAAGCGGTAGCCCGCGTCTATCAATAGCCCGGTAGCTTCCTCATATTTTCCCCGCGCCACAAACAGGTCCGCCGCCCTCTCTTTTTCATCCCAAAACGTCACCCGCCCCCCCATGGCTGAAACGTGGCCAAAACGGATATCGCCGGCGAACGGCCAGGTTTTTTCGCCATGCAATGTTGAAAGCAGACGGTAATATCCATCGCGCTGGGCCTCGTTCTGGAAAGCCTCGTTGCCCCATTGCATGGATTCCATGCGGATCCGCACCGCCGCCGAATGTCCGAACGACGCAAAAGCCACAATCGCGGCAATGGTCGCCGCCATGCGGGAGAGGGACGGCCCATACCGGAGAAAAACGGCGCACCCGATGGCGCTGAACACCGCCAGGTACGTCCACGCGCGGTGGGGGAAATATTCGGCGGGCAGGCGCTCCCCCTGCACCGCCACCAGCATGACCGCCATCAAAACGCCAAGCCACGCCACCCGCTTGCGCCGCCACCACAACAGGCATCCCGCCAAGGCCGGAAGGAACGCCGCGGCGGGAAGGCCCACCGGAATATTGAAATTGTTCTTCCAGCGCGGAAGGAAAAACTCGTCCGCCCCGTATGGCCGCGCGTTTCCCCGATGCTCCTTGTACCACGGGCGCGGCGTTTCCGGTGGCACGTCATAATGACCGCGGATCCGGGTATCGTCCCGCGTGAACTTCAACGGTCCCGCTTCGGCAAACCTTTTTCCAACATGCACGATCCAGGGCGCCGAGACCAAAAGGGCGATCCCCAGCACCAGCGCCGCCCGTGGGAGCTTGCCCCCTCCCGCCGCGCGCCAAACGGCGGGCGCAAAAAGGGCGAGGGCGTACAGCGCGTCGGACGTTGCCGACAGCCCCAACCCCGCCAGCGCCAATCCCGCGGGAAGCATCCATTTGCGGTGTTGCAACGCCATTGCGGCCCCCCCCGCCGCGGAAAGCGCCAGCCCGATCCCCATCGTGTGTGTCCAGGCGAAATGGGTGGGCGAAGGGGGAAGAAGAACGCTTATGCATCCCGCGAGGGCGGACGACCTTTCGGAAAGCCCCATGCCCCGCGCGAAAAATCGGACGGCGACGGGGAACGCGGCGGCGCATATCAGTCCCCACAAGCGCAGACCGTGGCCAACAGAACCGGCCAAGCTGGCGAGCGCGGCGGACGAAGCGTCGTAGCCCGGCGGATAGGGATCCAGTGTCGCAAAATCCCGCCACACGTCCTCCTTCGCGAACAGGGTGGCGGTTTCATACAGGTACGATGCCCCCATCGCGTGTTCGTACGGATCGTGGTCCCCCAGCCCCGGATGCGCCGATACCCCATACGCAAGGAGCAATAAGTTCGCGGCCATGGCCGCCCAAAACAACCTCTCTGCCGGCGTGCCGGGAAGATTGAACCTCACTCTCCCAATCCCGATGGCCGCCAGGATGAGCAGGATGAGGAATGACGGGATAAAACTGTGCGCCGCGTAAAGAGGCACGACACACAACACGGGAAACAGGGCAAACCCAACGGCAATGCGCGCATAGAGCGGTTGACCGCGCACCGTGCGCGGGGCCACCGCCGCTCCCGCGCAGGCAAAAAGGGCGAACAGGAAGAGCGCAACCGATATGTACAGAATAAATGCGGCCATAAGCCCCCTGCCGGCCTATTTGCGTGACGGGCTTTTTGCCTGGTAGATCACCGTTTCCTTGTACAGTTCCGTGCCCAAGTCATCCGTAATGGTAAAATCGCTCATCAGATAGTCGAGGTCCACATACCACCTGCCGGACACCTTGCGCTTTTCGGTCCCCGCTTTGAAGATAAACAGGTTGCCGTTCACCAATTCTCCGTTCGGGTATTCGGCCACCGCTTCACCTTTTGCGTTGTAAATCACGCTTCCCACCGAATTGGCGGAAGCGACGATGCGAACGATGACATCCGGCGCGGCGCTTCCTTTCAGGAAATTCCGCACCTCGATCACCTTCACCAGCCCCTGCTCGACGAATTTAACGGAGCAATCAAACGAGCTGGAATGCACTTGCGGCGAGGCGCTGATGTTGTATTCATACGCGGTGGCGCGAAACGCCTTGCCGCCGCCGCCTTTTCCCGCCTTCAGGGATTCCGCGCCGTCGGTCGCGCAGGCAAGGCCCGCCACGGCAATAGACAGGGCAAACACCATTCGGAAAAACCGTTTCACCATTTCCTCCGGGGATATACTATACTTCAAAACGCGCGCGGTTTTGCATCGCGCCGCGATGGTAAACGAACTGCGGAGGCTTGGGAATAATAGTCCGCGGATTCCGCAGATGGAGCTTCTTTACACACAAATCTGCGGCAATCCGTGCAGTCTGAGGATGGACCTATTTTATTTGAGGAAATGCGCGATGGTGAAATTGCAGGTAAAAGAAATAGCGCTGGAAACGGCGAAAACGGGGGCGGTGGCCCTGTTCCTATTCGAAGGCGGCAAACCGCCGAAGGAGATCGACCGCAAACTGGGCGGCTACATCGCCCGCCTCTTGAAAACAAAAAAGTACTCCCCGAAAAAATACGCCGTCCGCGCCATTGATACGCTGGGGAAAATACCGGCTGATACCGTCCTGCTTGTCGGCTTGGGCAAGAAAGAGGACTTCACTCAGGAGGTTCTCCGCCGCGCCGCGGCCAAGGCGGCCCAATCGGCCCGCGCCGCCGGGGCCACCAGCCTGGCGCTATCCGTTGACGCGCTCGCCTCTAAAAAACATTCCGCGCACGATGTGGCGCAGGGAGCGGCCGAGGGGATCGTCCTTTCGCTTTACAAATTCAACGAGTACCGCAAAAAACCGGAGGAGAACGGGACCGAGCTCAAATCCGCCATCTTTGCCAGCGGCGCGGAAACGCCGAAGGTGAAAGAAGGGGTAGCCGAAGCTGAAAAGATCTGCCGCGCCGTCTATTTGGCGCGCGATCTGGGCAATCATCCGGGAAACACCGCCACCCCTTCGTTCCTCGCCGCGCACGCCCTGCGCGAGTGCCGAAAGGCCGGCGTGCGGTGCCGCGTGTACGGCAAGCGCGAAATAGAGCGGCTGAAAATGGGATCGTTCCTCGCCGTGGCCAAAGGAAGCGCCGAAGAGCCGAAGTTCATCGTGATGGAGCACCTGAAGGGAAAGAAAAATGAAAAACCGCTGGTGCTGGTCGGCAAAGGGCTTACTTTCGATACCGGCGGCATCTCCATAAAACCGTCCGGCGGCATGGAAGACATGAAGTTCGACATGAGCGGCGGCGGGGCGGTAATCGCCACGATGACCGCCGTGGCGGCGCTGAAACTGAAAAAGAACATCGTCGGCCTCGTCCCCTGCACCGAAAACATGCCGGGCGGAAGGGCCGTGAAGCCGGGCGACATCGCGCGGAGCATGTCCGGCCTGACCGTGGAAATACTGAACACGGACGCGGAAGGGCGGCTGATACTGGCGGACGCGCTGGCTTACGCGAAGAAGTACAAGCCGCGCGCCGTGGTGGACATCGCCACGCTCACCGGCGCATGCATGGTGGCGCTGGGGACGCTTGCCAGCGGGTTATTGGGAACGGACCAGAAACTGATAGATGCCTTGCAAAAAGCGGGTGAAAAGACCGGCGAACGGTGCTGGCAACTCCCCTTATGGGAAGAGTACGACGACCAGATAAAGAGCACTGTGGCCGACGTGAAGAACATCGGGGACCGGTACGGCGGCGCGATCACCGGGGCGGCGTTCCTCAAGAAGTTCACCGATTATCCGTGGGCGCATTTGGACATCGCGGGGACCGCGTACAGCGCGAAGGGGCTGGCCCCCTACCAGACGGCGGGAAGCGCGGGCTACGGCGTGCGGCAGTTCATCGAGTTTTTGAAGAAGTACTGAACAGCTGATGCTTGACCTGAAATGGGTAAAAGAGAGGATAAAGAAAAACGGGTATTACTATTCCAAACATGGCGATCAGGAACGGCAATCCGATTCCCTGACATTTCAGGAAATCGAGCAAGCCTTGCTTTCCGGAAGGATATTGGAGCATTATGAGGATACCGGACGGGGCGATAGTTGTTTGTTAGCGGGCTTTGCCTCATCGGGAAAACCAATTCATGCGGTTTGCGGCAAACGAGGCGATTGGCTGGTGATAATTACGGTTTATATCCCTCACCCGCCCAAATTTAAAAGTCCTTTTGAAAGGGGCTGAAATTGGAAAAAAAATGCAGTTTTTGCGGCAATAAGAATTTTACGCAGAAAAAAGTCCAGTACCTTTATAAAGGTGGTGACAGGTTTCTATTCGTTAACGATGTTCCCTGTGAAGAGTGCGATTTTTGCGGCGAGCAATATTTCAAAGCAGGGGATCTGAAGAAGATAGAGAAAACCTTTAACAATATCGGCAAGGCAAAAAAGAAAGCCGTGAAGGAAATCAAAGTCCCTGTCGAGGAATTCGCCAAAATCTAGTTTCCGGAGATCAGCCGGTAAACCTACTCTCCGCTTTTTTCCGCGTTGCCTGCATTGCTGAACTGCGTCAGCATCCAATGAACCGCCTTCACGATGGCAAAGCAAATGGCGGCGATCAGCAGGTGCTCGTACCCCTCCACGGGGTTCTTCGGTGTGAGATGGTCAATCGAGACGACAAGCCCCATCGCCAGCACGCCTGCAATCAAAACATCCGGATAGACTGACTTCATACCGGTATAAATATATTTTATCAATATAATAAATGCAAGAAATAAGTTATTGAAATTACTACCACTAAAAGGTTATTTTCCGGAGTTCGGCAAATGACGTTACAACACATTATAAATAAATAGAATAGGGGAATTCCGTCCAGTGGTTTCGAGCGAAAGACAAGCCAGGGAATCCCTTTCAAGTCATGCCTTAACCTACTGAATAATATACTAAATCTGGACTTTCCCCGTAAAAACCTTTTCCGCCGGACCGGTCATATAGACACGGTTGTCCTTTTCATTCCAGCGAATCTTCAGGTCGCCCCCCGGCATGTGGATGATCACGTTCCTGCCCGCCTTTTTATTCAGGACGGAAGCCACCGCCACGGCACACGCGCCGGTGCCGCAGGCAAGCGTGATGCCCGCGCCGCGTTCCCAAGTGCGCGCAAAAATGCTCTTCGCGTTCTCCACTTTTGCGAAGTGGACGTTCGTCCTGCGGGGAAACAGTTCGTGCTTTTCCAGCATGGGCCCCACCCGCGCCAGCGGAAGGTCCTTGATGTTGTCCGCGAATATGACGATGTGCGGGTTCCCCATCGAAACGGCGGTGATGCGGTATTCCCCCATCTCGGTGATGATGGGCCGGTTGATGATCTGCCCTTCCATCTGCACCGGGATGCGCGGCCCGTCCAGTATCGGCTCTCCCATATCCACTTCCACCAGTTTCCCTTGCAGGGTGGTCTTAATGATGCCGGCCAGTGTTTCCACGGACAGGTTCTTCTTCTTCGTGATGCCGCGGTCAATAAGATAGCGATGGAAACAGCGCACGCCGTTGCCGCACATTTCGGCCACCGAGCCGTCGGCATTGAGCAGGGACATCTTGAAATCCGCCTTGCGCGACTTGCGCACGAGCATCATCTGGTCCCAGCCGATGCCAAACCGCCGGTCAGCCATTTTTTGCGACTGTTCCGGCGTGGGGTTCAGCTTCGCATCGCGGTCGTCAACAATTATGAAATCGTTGCCCAGCCCCTGCCACTTTTGGAATTCCACCGTTTTCGACATGTATCACCCTATCGTTTTTTCGCCACGTATGAGGTCTTCCCACGTTTCGCGCGCGCGCACCACATGGTACGCGCTTCCCTTCACCAGCACCTCGGCTACGCGCCTGCGCGAGTTGTAATTCGAAGCCATGGAGAACCCGTAGGCGCCCGCGCTCATCACCGCCAGCAGTTCCCCCTTTTTGAATTCCGGCAAAATGCGGTCCTTGGCCAAAAAGTCGCCGCTCTCGCAAATCGGCCCCACCACGTCCGCCTCCAGCTTGGGGCGGTCGGCCACCGCGTGATCCACCGGCTGTATGCCCTGATGCGCCTGGTACATGGCGGGGCGCACCAGGTCGTTCATTCCCGCGTCCACGACGAAGAAGGTCTTTCCCTCGTTTTTCTTCGTGTAGAGCACACGGCTCACCAGCACCCCGGCGTTCCCCACGATGTTGCGCCCCGGCTCCATCACGATGGTGCATCCGCTCTTTTTTAGCTGGGGGACTATCTCCTTCGCCAGTTCCGCGGGGAGCGGGGGGGACTCGTCCTTGTAGGTGATGCCCAGCCCGCCGCCGATGTCTATGTACTTTATGTTGATGTTTATCCCTTTCAGCTTTTCCACGAATGCCAGCAGGCGCTCCACCGCGTCCACGAATGGGCTTACCTGGGTTATCTGGCTCCCGATGTGCTGATGCACGCCGATAAGCTGAATGTTTTTCATCTGCGCGGCGAGGCGGTATTCCTCCAGCGCGCCGTCTATGGAAATGCCGAACTTGTTCTTCTTCAGCCCCGTGGAAATGTACGGGTGCGTCTTCGGGTCCACATCCGGGTTCACGCGCAGGGCCACTCCCGCCTTCAGACCCAGCCGGGCCGCCACCGCGTCTATGGCGAAAAGCTCCTGCGACGATTCCGCGTTGAACATCAAAATGCCGCTTTTCAGCGCGTATTCGATCTCCTCTTCGGTCTTGCCCACGCCGGCATAGACTATTTTCTTCGGGTCGCACCCTGCCTTGAGCGCGCGGAAAAGCTCCCCGCCCGAAACGATGTCGCACCCGGCGCCGGCCTTCACCAGTTCGTTTATGATGGCCAAGTTCGAGTTCGCCTTAACCGCATAACAAATCAGGTGGTTAACGTCCTTGAACGCCTCTTCGTACACTTTGAAATGGCGCACCAGCGTGTTTTGGCTGTAGCAGTAGAATGGGGTGCCCACCTCCTGGGCGATCTTTTCCAGCGGCACCGATTCGCAGTGCAGGGCGCCGTTCGCGTACTGAAAGTCGTGCACGAAAATCCTCCTAAAAGTGCCAAAAGAGAGCGTATTTTATACCAGTTTTTCAGCGATTTGCCAAAGCGGACTATTTGAGGTACGATTAGGGGTACGTTAGGAGGAAAAATATGGCGCGTGTGATGCCGATAATCGAAGCACGGAAGAATCTTACCCGCCTCCCCGATGAACTGGAAAGCAACCCGGAAGTGGTGGAAGTGACCCGCCGCGGCAAACCGGTGCTCGCCGTCCTTCCGTGGGAAACTTACGAATCGCTGGTGGAGACGCTTGAGATTCTGGGGGACGAAAAACAGATGGCCAACCTGCGAAAGGGAATCGCCGAAGCCGAAAAGGGAAAGACGATTCCGTGGGAAAAGGCCAGAAAGCAACTAAAGTAGCGGGTTCGCCTCAATGCAGTATCGGATTGAAATTACCCCTTCCCCCCTCTCCTCAGTGGATGCCATTACAGACCGTCGCGTTAGAAACCAGATAATCGAAAGATTGGACCGACTGGCGGAAAATCCCGCATCATCGGGAAAGCCGCTTTCAGGAGAATTCGCCGGCTACCGGAGCGAACGCGCGGCGGGACAACGCTACCGAATCATTTACCGCGTGGATGAGCAGTCTTTAACAGTCATTGTTGTTGCCCTCGGCATCCGAAAGGAAGGGAGCAAAAAGGACATTTACCAGCTTGCGAAAAAACTTCTACGTTCCGGCCTGCTCGGCGGCTGATTAAAACGCGTTCTTGATGAGTTCCACTTTCGTGCCGCCGGATGATTCGTCTATCGTCACGATGTCGAACCGGCAGTCAACCCCGCTCAGCTTTTTCTTCAGCAGGTAGTGTTCGGCGGCTTTTTTAATTTTGCGTATCTTCGAGGGCGTGACCCCTTCCAGCGCCGTGCCGTACGCCCGGTTCCGGCGCGCCTTCACTTCGCAGAACACCAGATAGCCTCCGTCGCGCGCTATGAGGTCTATCTCGCCGTCGCGGCACCGGTAGTTGCCCTCTATGACCGTGTAGCCGTTGGCGCGAAGATGTTTTTCGGCCAGCTTTTCGGCCTTTTGGCCGAACGCCAAAGAGGCGAGCTTCCCTTTAACCTTGCGGAAGAATTCCAACCTGTGTCCCCTTCCCTCACTGGTAGCAACGGCCTTTAGGCTGTTGTTGCATCCGCGGGGATGCAAGAAATCCTTGCCCCGAAGGGGGCAAAGTACACCCTAAAGGGTGTACCCACCGGATAATCGCTGGTAGGACAGGCAGGACTACCTGTCCTGCCATTTTTGTCAGCACGTTTCCTTTACTCCCCTGAATGTCCGCCGGTGGATGGGGGACGGGCCGTGCTTGATGATCGCCTGCTTGTGTTCCTTGGTCGGGTAGC
The DNA here is from genome assembly GCA_016212275.1 of Nitrospinota bacterium. GTDB lineage: Bacteria > Nitrospinota_A > UBA7883 > JACRGQ01 > JACRGQ01 > JACRGR01. The sequence continues at coordinate 22,568 of JACRGR010000068.1, forward strand.
CTTTGTGCCTGTCGAATCCGTATTGCGGAAACTGCTTGTGAAATTCGTCCATCATCCTGTCGCGCGTGACCTTCGCCACGATGGACGCGGCGGAAATGGCCGCCACTTTTGAATCCCCTTTCACTATCGCTTCCTGCCGTAGCGGCATATCAAGGGTGAAGGTGCCGTCTATCATCAGGAAATCCGGCGGGTTCTTGAGTTCCAGCACCGCCTTCTTCATCGCGTGCAACGAGGCGCGGAGGATGTTCATTTTATCAATTTCTTCGTGGTCAACGATGCCGACGCCGATCTCCGCGCCGCTTTCATACAGCCAGTCGAACAGCGCCACACGCCGCTCGTGCGGGATGGTCTTTGAGTCGGCCAGCGGCCACGGCGGGGTTTTCCCCTCCGGTAAAAGGACGGCGGCGGCGACCACCGGCCCGGCCAGCGGGCCGCGCCCCGCTTCGTCCACCCCCGCGGGGCGCTGGTAAGCCGATGGGGAAAAAAGCGGATTCATTTCGGTTTATTGTAGTTCATGTCCAAGTGCGCGTATTCCTTTTGCAATTCGCCTATGGCGCGCATCACTTCGTCCACTATCGCTTGCGAGGTCTCCTTGCAATCCGGCATGGCGTAGTGGCGGGAGAGATCCAGCGGCTTGCCCCACACGAAGCGCAGTGGCACGAACAGGCGCGGGAACCAGCTCCCTTGCGGCCAGCAGTAGCGGGTGTTGAACACCACGGTGGGGATGACGGTCGCGCGCGAATCGTAGATGATCTTTCCCACGCCCGCCTTGCCGGGGCCAAGCTCGCCGGTCTTCGAGCGGGTGCCTTCCGGGTAGATCATCACCACGTCCGTTTTCGCGCGTTCGGCGGCAAGCGCCATTGATTTAAGGTCGTGCGCTTTGCGCCTGACGGGGAACGCGCCCCACGAGCGGATGATAGGGCCGAGCGGAAAGAAGAAAAGCTCCTCTTTGGCGGGAATCCAAATACGCCGCAGGGAAAAGCGGCCGAAGCCGTTGACCACGTTCCAGCCGGTGAACATCGGATCGAAATTTGATAGGTGATTGCAGGCCACCAGCGCGCCGCCGGTCTGTGGGAACACGGGGACGCCGAACACGCGGGCGCGGAACAGCACGCGCCAGAAGACGTCCGAAATGAACATCCCCAGGCACCGCCACGCGCTACGAATGAAGTCCACCATGTCGTTAGTTATACCGGAAAAAGGGGAAGGGTGTTCAAACAATCAGTTTTTGGGTGATGGCGTCCAACAGGCCGCCCAAGTTCAATTGGGCGGCGGCGGAAATACCGACGGCATCGAACCGTCGGCACAGGTCATGCGCCAGTTCCGCGTCCAGCATCTCGATCTTGTTGAACACCAGCAGTCGCGGCACCTCTTGCAGTTTCAGGTCTTCCAATATCTCGTCCGTCACCTTTATGTGGTCCTCGAAATCGGGATTGGAAACGTCCACCACGTTTATCAAAAGGTCCGCCTCGGCAAGCTCCTCCATCGTGGCGCGGAACACGCCGCGCAACGATTCGGGCATGTTCCGTATCAGCCCCACCGTGTCGCTGATGACGGCGAACTCCCCGTTCGGCAGGCGCAGTTTGCGCGATGCGGGGTCGAGCGTGGAGAATAGCAGGTTTTTGACCACCAGGTCGCTGTGCGTGAGCCGGTTGATGAGGGTGGATTTCCCCGCGTTGGTATAGCCGATGATGGAGATGGTCTTCACCTCGGAGCGCAACCTCTGCTTGCGCTTTTCGGTGCGCTTGTCCTTCAGCGATCTCAATTCGCGTTCGTGGGCGGTGATGCGGCTTTGCAGGTGGCGGCGCTGGACCTCCGCCGTGGTCTCGCCGGGGCCGCGCAGGCCGATGCCGCCGCGTATGCGGGAGAGCGCCGATTCCTTCGCGCCCAGCCGGGGAAGCAGGTACCTCATCTGCGCCAGCGCCACGCGCACCTTGCCGTCGCGGCTCGTGGCGCGTTTTTCAAAAATGCCCAATATCAGCTGTGTGCGGTCCAGCACCTCCAGGTCGGTGAAATCGGTGATCGCCTTTATCTGCGCGGGGGTAAGCTCCGTGTCGAATATCACCATGTCCGCGCCGAGCGACAGCGCCTTTATCATGAACTCCTGCAATTTTCCCTTGCCCATCAGGTATTTCGGGTCGGGCAGTGCGCGGCGCTGGATAACGCGGTCGGCCACGTTTATTTCGGCGCTCCGGGCAAGCTCCGCAAGCTCGTCCAGCGAAAAGTCCATCGCCTCTTTCGGCATGTTTGAAACGTGGATGAGAAGCGCGTTGTTCCCTCCTTCCACTTTTTTTGCAACGACGGTGCGCGAAAGCTCCTCCTCCACTTCTCCGATGAGCGAGGGGAACGCGTCGTTGATGGATACCAGCGGCGCGGGGCCGATGAGCGTGTACGAATCCTCTTTCGCGGCGGAAATGTGGCCGAGCGAAAGGTTGCCGGGCAGTCCGCTTTTCTGCACGTCCACCGCGGCGATGGCATCCAACCGGAGGAGGAGCAAATCGTTCAGGTCGTCTTGCGTCAGGGTTTCCCCTTTCAGGTGGGTGTGCACGCACCGGTAGCCCGCCAGCCGCTTTTCCGCCACGCGCCGCTGGCCGAGGTTCGGGATAACGATCTGGTGATCGTTCCCCGCGACGACGTGGGTGATCTTCCCCTTGCGGTCAATCAGCACCGCCAGTTGCCGCCCCAGTTCGCGCGAGAGGCGGGAGAGGTAGAGCAGAAGTTCGTCCGTGATGAGCAGGCCGGGCGGTATCCGCCGCCGGTAGATGCGCTCCAGCCCTTTGCGGTGGAAATGGCTGAGGCCCGCCGTGTTGCCGTACACCGTGTGTGCTATGCGCGGCTCGCTTTCATTGGGATGAAAAGGCGAATTGTTGAACCTCCCCTATTTTCCCCTCCTTGCCAAGGAGGGGATGAAGGGGTGGTTGTTCCCAAAATCATCCATGAAATCTGCGTCATCCGCGGATACCCCTTAAAACCCTTCGAGCAAAAGGCCGATGAGCCGGTCGCCCAGATAGCGGGCCGCCTCGATGATCGCGTCCTGCCGCGCCGTTTCCGCCTGCGTGATGCTCGCCCCCAGCTTGTAATCCCACTGCGCGTTCACCGCCCGCTCTATTGCCACGCCCTGCCCCACCTTGTCCTCGAACTTTATTTTCACCTTCAGCCGCACGCGGTACTGCGTGGCCTTGTTCTCCGCGTCGTACGCCATAGGCTCCAGCGTGTAGCCGGTGATGGTTGCGGTGAGCACCGAATCGGCCCCGGCGGAAGGAACCACCGCCAGCCGTCCGTCGTGCTGGAATTTTTCCGTCACCGCGCGGGTAACGGTCAGTTCAAGGTCCGGCTCCGCCGTATCGTTGGCGAACACGGGGATGGCGATGGTACGCACCGGATCGGGCAGTTTGGTGCTTTGCCCCGCGAGCCGGTAGCCGCAGGCGGCAAGCGACGCCGCCAGAACGCCGAGGATCATCAGTTTTCGGATGTCTGGCCTCCACAGCTTGAGCCGGCCCCGGCGGTGCATCCATAGCAGTGGTCGCCGGTGACAATTTCGCGGCGCGCCAGTTTTTGGGCATCCCAATGTTCGATGCGCGAGGGCGCGCCGTGGTTCACGGCGAGATCCAGCATTTGATTGAAGTCGCAGTCGTACAACGTGCCGTCGTACCCCACCGACACCATGTCGCGGCACATGGCGTTTTCAGCGGCGCAGGAGTTGAACCCCCCAGCCAGCGTTTGCATGTACTTTTGATAATTCCTGCTCCGGTTCAGGTAGCCCAAAAACCGCGCCAACGGCATGTTCGCGATGGTGTACAGGCGGTTGAAACGGATGCCGTGTTTTTTCAGCAACTCCTCCCGGAAAAGCGCTTCCAGCCCCGCCTGCGGCGGCGGCAGGAACGCGCCGCCGGGGTTGTACACCAGATTCAGTTCCGCCTCCGGTTCCACGCCATACCCCACGGCGTTGAGCCGTTTGAGCGCCTCGACCGACTTTTCAAACGTCCCCGCGCCGCGCATGGCGTCGGTTTCCTCCTTGCGGAAATAAGGGAGCGACGCGGCCACGACCAGCGAGCGCGCGCGGAAAAATTTGGGCAGATCTTCGCATCCATTTTCGAGCAGGACTGTCAGATTGCACCGCGTAATGACGGTTTTCCCCATCCCCCGGCAGGCGGCGGCAAACTGGCGGTAGCGCGGGTGCAGTTCAGGCGCGCCGCCGGTGATGTCCACCACCGGGATCGCGCTGTCCGCCAGCGTGGAGAGCACGCGGTCCATCGTTTCGCCGTCCATCGTTTCCGTCCGATGCGGCCCGGCCTCCACATGGCAGTGTTTGCAGGACTGGTTGCATTTTTTCCCCAGGTTTACCTGCAAAGTGCCGATGCCCCGCGCATGGAACGGGGCAAGGCCGCTTTTTTGCAACGATGCTTCAAACGGTACGATGCCCGCGCACGGAATAGTCATGGTCAAAAGCTGATGCCGTCCGCCGTGTTGCGCATCTGCACCCCGTGGACGAGCGACGCCCCGCCGCGGATGGCCACGGCCACATGAACCGCCTCGGTCATCTGTTCGCGGTTGGAGCCTTTTTCCAGCGCGGCTTTCGTGTAAGCGTCTATGCAATAGGGGCATTGCACGGCGTGGGCCACGGCCAGCGCGATGAGCGCCTTTTCGCGCTCGGTGAGCGCACCCTCGGCGAACACCTTTGAGTAGTATTGCGAGAATGCTTTCCACAGTTCCGGGGCGTTCTTCCCCATGTCGCCGAATTTATCCAGATCCGCCGGGTTGTAATAGGTGTCCATTGCCCCTCCGTTTTTTGAATAATAACATAGAAACATTCCCCACCGGCGCGGAGGGAATGACCGGCGTGTTAAAATCATCCAGTGAAAAAGGTATTGCTCCTCAATTACTGCTGGCCCGGACAGGGAACCTATTTCCGCGCGTATTACTTCGCCAAGGGGCTGGCCCGCGCCGGATACCAGGTGGAACTGGTCTGTGCCTCCGCCACCGCGGGCGACTGGGGCATCCACCGCAGAATCACGCCGGAGGGGTTCACCGTCGTCACCCTCCCCTCGCCCATCCGTCCGGGCGCGGCGGCGGCCTACATCATGCGCACGGTACTGGGAAGCTGGCGTGTACTGACGGGGAATTACGACGCCATCCATGCGTTCGGCACGGCACTTCCCTCCACTTCCGTCCCGGCCATCCTCGCGCGGCGCTTCGGCAAAAAAGCGAAGATACTGCTGGACTGGGACGACGCATGGGGCGACGCTTATGGCGAAATGTTCAGCCCTCTCCAGCATCGCCTGCTGACCTTTCTAGAAAACAAAACGCCGTTTTGGGCCGCGCCAGACGCGGTGACGGTGGTGAGCCGGTACTTTCATGTGAAACTCCTGAAGGCCGGATTCCCGGAGAACCGCATCCAAGTTATGCCGAACGGGGCCGATACCGGAATTATCAAGCCAATCCCCCGCGATTCGGCGCGCGCCGACATCGGCTGGCCGCTGGACGAGAAGATACTGCTCTCGATGGGGCACAATTATTTCGGGTCGCTCCGCGTTCTGCTCGATACGTTTGCCCAAGTGCGCGCGAAAAAGCCGAAGGTAAAATTGAAAATGCTCGGCAAACTCCTGAAGGTGGGCAAGTGGGTGGAAAAAGTGGAGGCCATTCTGGGCGAATACGCTCATCTGGCGGCGGACATTGAATGGCTGGGCGAGGTGCCGCGCAACGAAATCGGAAAATTCCTGTGCGCGGCGGACTGCCTGCTATTGCCGATGCACAACGGCGTGATGGATGAGGCGCGCGGCCCTGTGCGGCTGGGGGATTACCTGGCATCCGGCAGGCCAATCGCAAGCAACGCGATTGGCTATACGCGCGAGATACTGCAATCCGCGTCTCCAAATGCCGTGTGCGATGACCCGGACAGCACCGCGGAATTCGCGGAAAACGTCTTACATCTTATTGAAAACCAGCACTTTGCCGAATTGGTGGGAAAGGCGGGGCTGACACTGGCGCAAGGAAAATACAATTGGGACACGATTGGCGAGGATGTCGCCGATCTTTACGGAGGGCTTTGGTAGCCTCCCGTTTCAGGCGGCGTGAACGTGTCTGCAGGCGCACTCCGCTTCCCAAAGGCACTGCCGGTTTTGATCCGGACAGCCGGTTTGGGAATTGAAGCAATCGTCCGTGCCTATCTCAAGCTGGATGGTGCGGATGAGCGCATCCTTTTCCGTAAAGTGATAGACGCAAAGAACCCCTACCGCTGATGCAAATTCCCGAAGCTCCTCAAGGTCCATGCAAAAACCCCCTTTTTTAGGTCGTTCTAACTCCTCGTAAAAAGTTTGCGCCTGTTTTTTATAAAAGTAAACAACGAAAAAGCAATAATATTGTGCACAACCGCAAAAATGTGTCCACTCCCATCACAGAAGAGGTGGTCAACCCGTTTGAAAACCGCTGGTTGAACTTTCCACGTTCATTCTGTGGAAATGCTGTGGAAATCGTGTGGATATTCCAAACTTTTAAGTGACTTTCCCCCGAATATAAAGTATTTTTCCTTGATGCCTGAAGTAAGGGAATTTTCGACCATCCAGACGATCGCGGTGATGGCGATACCGCTGGTGCTCGCGATCGTGCTCCATGAGATTGCGCACGGCTATGTGGCATACCTTAAAGGGGACGATACCGCCAAAATGATGGGGCGGCTTTCGCTCAATCCGCTGGTGCATGTGGATTTTTTCGGCACCATCGTTTTGCCGCTGGTGTTTTTTTATTCCACCGGGATGCTCTTCGCGCTCGCCAAGCCGGTGCCGGTTAATTTTTTCAACCTGCGCCGCCCGAAGGAGGACATGGTGTGGGTGGCCGCCGCCGGGCCGGGTACCAACCTCGCGCTGGCAATCGTTTCCGCCCTGCTCATCAAGGCGATCACCGCGGTGTTTCCCGAAACGGACCTGTACATCGGCTTTATGAACCAGTCGCTCATCCCCTCCACCGCCTCCATGGTGCTGTTCCCCATCGTGGGGATGCTTTATTATTCGGTGGTGCTGAACGTGATACTGGCCATCATCAACCTCATCCCTATCCCCCCGGCGGACGGCGGGCGCATCATGGTGGGGCTTCTGCCGCTGAAGGCCGCGAATGCCTACAGCAAGATCGAGCCGATTGGCATCCTCCTTTTGATCGTCCTGATAATGTTCAACCCGTTCGGCATCACCCATAAGATCCTTGGGCCGATCATCACCACCATCGTGAACCTGCTGATATGAGCAAAAAGCGCGTTTTAAGCGGCATGCAGTCCAGCGGCAAACTGCACCTCGGCAACTATCTGGGGGCGCTGGAAAACTGGGTGAAAATGCAGGAGGAATACGACTGCTATTACTTCGTGGCCGATTGGCACGCGCTTTCCTCCAATTACGAGGATACGCGCGAACTGAAAGACAACGTGATTGACATGGGGATCAACTGGCTGGCGGCGGGGGTGGACCCGGAAAAAAGCACGCTGTTCATACAATCGCTCATACCGCAACACGCGGTGCTGTACCTCCTGCTGGGGATGATAACGCCGATACCGTGGCTGGAGCGCGTCCCCAGCTACAAGGAAAAACTGGAGAACGTGGAAAACCGCGACATGCACACCCACGGCTTTTTGGGCTACCCGGTGCTACAAGCGGCGGACATCGTTCTGTACAAGGCCAACCTCGTGCCGGTGGGGATTGACCAACTGCCGCACCTGGAACTGACGCGCGAGATAGTGCGCCACTTCCACAATATCTACAAAAAGCAGGTGTTCGTTGAGCCGGAAGCGAAAATGGGGGAAGTGAAAAAACTACCCGGACTCGACGGGCGCAAGATGAGCAAAAGCTACGGCAACGCGATCTTCCTTTCCGACACGCCCGAAGAGCGCGCGAAGAAGATCGCGGTCATCGTCACCGATCCGGCCCGCGTGAAGCGGACCGACCCGGGGCATCCCGAAGTGTGCCATGCGTTCAGTTTTCACAAGGTGTTCACCCCCGCCGAGCGCGTCCCGGCCATCGAGGCGGACTGCCGTTCCGCCGCCATCGGGTGCGTGGCTTGCAAAAAGGAGCTGGCGCAAAACGTGGCGAAGTACATGGAGAAGTTCGACGCGGAGCGGGCCAAATTCGCTGGCAACCCCAAGCGCGTGCTGGAGATACTTCACGAGGGGACGAAGAAGGCGAGCAAGGTGGCGGCGCAAACGCTGGCCGAAGCCGAAGACGCGATGGGGATCAGCATCCCGAAAATCTAACGCGGTCCGGCAAAATGGGCTTAGGTAAATCTTTCAGGACAAACGACCGCCGCTCAGTAACAGCGGGTGCCGCCGGTCATCCGTATTTGTTCGCACCCCTCCCGCGCCGAGACCACCATCGAATACAACTTTGTATCCCCGGTCACAAGGTTGATCCATATCAATCCCGGCATCGGATTTTGTTGGATGGTCTTTAACTGGCTATATACATTGAATGACCGGCCAACCCCCAGATGGCTACTCAGGTTGTTAAAATCGCGATTCAACAGCAGATGCCCTTCCAAAGAACAAAGGGGGAGCATACCGTTTGAGCTCCACCTTCCCAGCGGCTGAAGCTGATCCACCGTGCCGGTCTCGAAGGCGAATTTATCGTTCGCCCTGCACGCCACTTCCGTCACCTGTAGCAGAGCGACATCGTTGGAGAGTTTTGTGACCTCTCCTTTCAAATAGAATAGCAGGCCGAACCGGCCGAGCGAAGCGGTAAGGTCGTCCATCGTGCCGGTATAATAGTAACCGCCGGCGTAATAGTATCCGCCCGCGGAATTGGAATAATAGTAATTTCCCCCCACGTCCACCTTGTGGCAATAGTGCTCCTGCCCGGTGTTGCCGGTCCAGTTCCCGATGGAAAACTTGTTGACCGTACTGGACGCAATTTTTTTTATGAGCGATTGGAAGGCGCTTTTTAACGCGGGAGAAGCGGGGTCCGGCAATCCCTTTTTTTGATGCTCTTCCTTGATGGCGGCGACCGCTGAATCATACGCCGCCTGAACCCTCTTGAATTTCAGGAGCCAATCCCAACACACCTCCAGGTCCCTCGCCATGCCTTCCTGCCACAAAAGCTGAAATTCCGCGCCATACATCCACTTTTGCTTTTGAAGCATTATCCACGGCAGATCCAATACGAGTTCCTCGATGTCCGATAGCGGAACCCTGCCCAGCCTTTTGCGCACCGCGGCCATCCGGCTGAGCGCCTGCCACGGCTTAAGCGTGATCGGGGTACAAATGCCGGCCACTTATCGCCTCCGCCCGTTTTTCATGCCAGTGATATGGGAAGTTTCCTTACGCTATACGTTGTCCCGCTTTGCCACGGGCGATCCGCCACTTTCCGCTGGTAATAGCCGGGAAGTCCGTCGGGGATGCTGAACTCGTGGACCACCGCGTCCCTCACCAGCATCACATGCCCCGCCGACCACACGATGTAGGCCCCTTCGGCATTCTTGGAGAAAAACTCCTTCAATGTTTTGCTGTTTATGCTCTCCATTTCCTTCGTCTGGCCGGGCGCATACTCATACCGGACTATTTCAGCCCCGGCCAGATTCGCGAGATCAAGGCCGTCGCCGGCCATCTGGCCGGCCAGCGGGTTCAGGCCGAGCACCGTGCCAACGTAGGTGGTGCAATCGAACCCCCTTTTCGCCATCTCGGTTTCAAACTTGCCCCCGTAAGAAAAAAACCGTTTGCCGCCAAATGGGGAAGGCCAGAAATACCGTCCCGTTGTTTTGCCGGTGTAATACATTGGCGGCCCGTTTTGCGCCATCGCCAATTGAATGGGACCGGCATACGGTTTTATCGGGCATTGGAGGATCATGTCATTGGAGGATGTCACCACCCCGTTCGCGGCGTTCACAAGGTGCGCCTTGAACGGAAGCCAGCCACCCCACGCGTTTTCCTGTTCGATCAATTTCAGCAATCCGGGAAGCGTGGTCTCCACCTTCAGCCGCACCGTGGCTTTGGCGTTGTTCAATCCCGGTTTGGTGATATCCAAGGCATCATCCGGCAACTCGTAGTACGAACGCTGGCCCCGTCCTTCGGGATACAGCAGAACCTTGTACGACGCCGGGGGAACGAAGCCGCTGTAGGCGATGGCATATCCCCCGTTCCTGATATAGGTGAGACTGATGCTTTTAAGGGTAAGCGGCTTGGCCGTGCCGTTTAGGCGGCGGAGCGTGGTCCCGTTCGGATCTATACGGTAATCCTCGCCAAACCATATCCGCTGGAAATTGCCGATGGCGGAGAGGGTGCCCGCGTCGCATTTTCCGTTGACCTGCAGATCGGGGCCTATACGCACCCGGTTCAGAAGCCCTTGAATCTTCCGTACGTCCGCTTCATCATTGGGAGCGTCTTTTCCCACCCCCCTTGCTATGCTTACCGGTTCCATCGGCCTCCGTCCGTTATACCTATTGGTATCCCCTTTTGGCCTCATCCGTTTTTGCTATTGCCTCGGCTACTTTTTCAAGCGCGTTCAAGGTCTCTTTGGATTCTTCCCGGTTCACCCGCAATTCCAAATGGCAGGCGGGACAACCGATGGGCTGGCCCGATAAAAGCATCTGAATCGAGATCGGGATGCGGAAACCGCACTGGGGACAGCCAAGTCCGGGATTCGGGTCTATCTGTGTGGCGGGTTGCGGCGCGGGATGGGGGACCGGAACAATGGCGGGCGCCACCACGGGAACGCCAGCCGTTTGCACCGGTTGAACAACCGGGGGCTTTTTCGGGGTCTTAACTTTACCGACAACCCCGGCGGCCTTTTTAACCGCGGGTTTTTTAGCGACGCCCGTTTTTTTTACGGTTGGTTTCGGCTTCGGGGCGGTAACTTTCGAAACCGCTTTTTTCGCGGCTTTCTTTTTTTTGGGACTCTTCTTCGCCGCCGCTTTCTTTTTAACCACCGCCATGGTTATACGCTCTTTTCGCCGGTGGGTTCCTGTTTCGGCGTAAGCTGTGTGCTGGTGGTGTTCTGATCCATTAGCCGGAAAAGGTGCGCCATGCCGGCGGTTACATCCGCCTGCTCAACCGTCATTTTCACCCGCATCTGCAGGTCGAGCCGGTTCTGGTTATCGCCCCCGCCGCTGGGCATCCGCCCCATCGCGGCGCGGAACTCCAGCCGGTCTTTTCCCAGCCAATCCGAAGAGTTCGATTCCGAACTGCTCGCGGAATTTTCCGGCGCGGTGGACATGGTGTCCGTGATCTTGACGAAAAACTCGATCTCCGCGGTTTTCACCTGTATCGCCGGTATCGGCACCAGCGCGAGCACCGGAACCTCCACCTTGAACGTCTGTTGCACGCCGTTGGCGTCCGGCTTTTGAACATGGAACGACGCCATCCGCATGTCGCCGAAGTGGTATTGGTCCGCCACGGCTTTATCGGTGAGCGACGGATCCTTTTCTTCCTTATAGACGAACCCGATGCGCTCAATGAACTCGGCCGTGGACTGCGCCGCTTGCGCCTGCCCCTGCACGATCGCCAATAATGGCGCCCCCACTATCTGATGCAACGGCAAGGATTTTATTTCACTGATTTCCCGCGCCATTCCCTAAGCTCCTTTCCCGGTCACTCCGGCACCAGCCTGCGTATCGGCTCGCCGTCCTTTTGTTCCACCTGCGACCAGGTGTAGTTGCGGATGCCTGCGGTGATTTTGATCGTGGAGATGCTGGATTCCAGCATCGCGCCAAGCCTATCCGCGGTCACGTCCACCTCCACCATGTAATCCTGGGGAGTGCTCTGGCGCACATCGTGAATTTCCTTTTTCATTGCCGACAATATCTCGCGCAGTTTTTCGGATACCGCGTTCCTGATGGCGTCCAGGTTCGCGTCGCCACTTGGCGGCAGGGGCGGAGTGGGCGGCATCATCGGTTCCATCGCGGGCGAAGGAGCCATCCCCGGCATGGGTGGCATGCCTGGCATGGGCGGAGGAGGCATCCAGACGGGCGCCATCATTAATGGCGGCGGGGGGGGGAACGTTGCCATGCCCGGCATACCGGCCATATCCATCGGAGCCATTTTGGGCCGGAACAAACGGTAAAAAACGATAGGCATCAGGCCGGCGTGCGCTTGCTCGTCTCGAAAATCGTCGTTTTGCAGAAGCGCGCGCGAATTCATTTCAAAGAAATTCAGGACGTCCCGCGTGAATTCTTTGGCAAACTCCGTCGTGCCGATATGGTCCGTCGCCATTGTCTGTGGCGGTTGCGCCTCCGCCATGCCGCGCACTATCTCAGTACTCGCCGAGACGACAACCTGGCCATAGCGTTCATACACCGCCGAGGTCTTTGCTTCCCGCTCGGCGTTGCGCACCGGGTCCACATCGGTTTTCGCCACGGCGAACTTCAGGTCCACCGTGACTTCTTTTATATCGGTACGCGGGATGGGAAAGGTCCGCAGGAGGGAATCCTGCTCGTAGAACTTGCTGACATCGCGTGAAAACACGTCCGATGCCACCCGTGCCTGCGCGATGTCGCGCAAAATGGCACCTATCACCTGATGTAGTTGCGCCATCCCCTCTCCTTAATGGTCGCTGGTCAGGCTTTTGCCGGGAGCGGTTCTTTTATGTTCGCCTCAAGTATCCCCAGGATGCGGCTTAAACCCGCGGGCAGACTATCCTGCACCGCGCGAACGTGGACATTCACGGTGAACTCCACATTGTATTTTGAGGATCTTTGTTCGCTGGAGGTGTGCGACGCCGAGTACGACGCCTTGAAATCCACACTCGCTTTCCAAAAACCCATCCCGCCGGATCCGCCGGCGGCCACTGAAACCGACTTGTCCGATTTGTCGGCCGAATCGCTCTTGGCCTCGATCGTTTCGGTTATTTTCGCCGTGAAATCTATGGTCATTTCCTCGATGCGTATGAACGGAATGGGAACGATGGTAAGGATCGGCACTTCCAGTTTCGCGTCCGAGGAGGCCCCGCTGGCATCCTTCCGCGTGTACTGAAACACCACATTGCGGACTTTGCCCGCGTCCATGTTCGACGTTTCGGTCGTTGAGGAAGGCTCTTCAAACCCCACCGCCTTTATGAATTCCACGGTGGCTTTTGCGGCTTCCCCTTGCGCCTGAATGGCCGCGCGCAACGGGCCTCCGATAAGATTTCCAAAAGGAATTGCGGCCAATGTTCCAACTGCAGACGGCATAACGAACCTCCCTCAACAAACGGTTATGAGCATGCCCTTCCGAGAATGGCGGCCAAGAACGGCAACATTCTCCCCTCGATACAAAAGAATATACAATGCGGCAAATGGATTGGCAATAAATATATTGCCGGATGTTCTCAAAATGAGACGCTGGTTTTGGAGGGAATAATAAAGGCCGCGGGGTGTTCGCCCGCGGCCTTCAATCGTCTTGGGAAAAACTTACCAGCCTTCGCCGTCCGTATAGACCGGGTGAATGAGGTCGCGCACCGAGATGACCCCGATGATCTTGCCGTTCTCCGTCACCCCCAGGTGGCGGATGTACGACTTGTCCATCAGGTCGCTCGCCTGCGTGAGCGAGGAGTTCAGGTCTATGGAGATGATGTTCTTCGTCATGATGTCGCCCACTTTCGTGTTGGCGGGGCTTTTTTCCGGCGCCATCACTTTGCGGATGAGGTCGGTATCGGTCACCACCCCCGCTATCTGCCCGTTCTCCTCGATGAAGATGGAGGAGAACTTGTTATCGGTCAGCGTTTTCGCCGCGTCCAGCGCGGTCGAATTCATAGGCAATGTGTTGAGCTTCCGCGACATCCGGTCCTTGACTTTTACCATCTACTTACTCCCCTTGGTTCCACTTTTTTCCTTCGAACCCTTATTGTAGCAGGTGAAATCTATCGAATCCGTGGGACACACCTGCCCGCAGAAGGTGCACCGGATGCACAGGTCGCGGTCTATCTCGATGCCAACGATGCCCTGTTCCTTCAGGCCGATGTTCTCATTGTAAAGCCGGTTGAACTGCAATTCCGAAAGCTCCGCCATCCCCAGGCACTTTTGCGGGCACACGTCCACGCAGTTGCCGCACAGGATGCAGGTCTCCGGATGGTACGTCCAGGTGTGACTGCACTGGAAACAGCGCGCCGCCTCTTCAATCGCCTCGTTGCGGTTGTAGGTGCGCTCCACCTCTTCGAATGTTTTCAGCCGCGTGTCCAGCGCGATGTTTTCGGGGAAATGGCGCGGGATGTTGTCGTACTCCGGTTTTTTCACCGGTATCTGGCCGTCCAGCTTTTCCAGCGTTTCTTCTTTTTTGTAAACGCCGCGCGTGCCGCGCAGGTAGGCGTCTATGCTTATCGCCGCGCGGTGGCCGTCCGCCACCACGTTGATCACGTCGCGCGTGCCGGTGATGAAATCGCCGGTGGAGTATATCCCCGGCAGGTTCGTGGCGAACGTCTCGGATTCCACATCCAGCGTTCCCCAGTTCGTCAGGCGCAGGCCCGATTTGCCGGTGATGAACGACATATCCGGCGCCTGGCTTACCGCCGGCATCACATAATCGCATTCCAGCACGAACTCGGAGCCGGCTATCGGCTTCGGTTTGCGCCTGCCGCTTGCGTCCGGCTCGCCCAGTTCCGCCTTTATCAGCTTTACGCCGGTCGCCGTTTGGCCGTCTTTGGACACTACTTCGACCGGGGCTTCCAGGTAGCGGAAGATGATCCCTTCCTCTTCGGCCTCGTGAATTTCCTTTTCGTTGACCGGTATTTCGGCGCGCGTCCGGCGGTAAACGATATAGACGGTCTTTGCCCCCAAGCGTATACAGGAACGCGATACGTCCATCGCGGTGAACCCGCCGCCAATAACGGCAACCGTCTTGCCCGCCATCGGGGGGAGAGACTGTCCGAGGTTCACGAGCCGCATGAAGGTGGCACCGTGGTACACGCCTTTCAGCTCTTCGCCCGGCACCTTCATATGCACCGCTTTGTGGGCACCCGCCGCTATCAGTATCGCTTTGTATTCCGTCTGCAGTTCGTGGAACTGGATGTCTTTGCCGACAACCGTGTTGTAGCGGATTTCCACGCCCAAGCGTTTTATGTATTCCACTTCAAAATCAATAACTTCGCGCGGCAAACGGTAGGCCGGGATGCCATAGCGCATCATGCCGCCCGGATGCGGGAACATCTCGAACACCGTGGGGCGATACCCCAATTTCGCCAAGTCATGCGCGGCGGTAAGCCCTGCGGGACCCGCGCCGATGATCGCGACACGCTCCAAGGTGTTGTACCTTTGTTCGGGCAGTTTGAATGTGTCTTTCGAGTAATCGGTGGCCGAGCGCTTCAACTGCATGATGGAGACCGACTGGTCCACCATCCGGCGGTTGCACCCGCGTTCGCACCAGTGCTGGCATATCCTGCCGCAGATGGCCGGGAACGGGTTCGTTTCACGGATGAGCCGGTGGGCCGCGTCGAAATTCCCTTCGGCGATGAGTTTTATATACCCTTCAACGTCCGTATGCACCGGGCAGTTGGTTTGGCACGGAACACCCTCGTACACCTTCGGGTCGTACAGAAATTCAAAATCGCGCACGGAATCAGACATACACGCCGCCTTTCTTTCGCCTATCTCTCATGTTGCAGTGGCCTTTCTTCATGTTAACCATAAATTAGCCCCGTGACAACCTATTTGAGGGAAGCGAGGTATTCCGAAAGCGCGTTTATCTGGTTATCGGTAAAGTTAAGCTTGGTGCCCAGCGCATGCCGCCCCATCTTCGACGGGGAGGTAAACAGTTCTTTCATCGCCTCTTTGCTCATCCGGGAGCCAACATGTGAAAGGTCTTTCGATATTTTTCCGCCTTTATTATCAATGGCGTGGCAGAACCAGCAATTTGACCGGATGAACAGTTTTTCCCCTGGCGGCAGTTGCGCGAAGTTGGCGAACTGTGATTCAAATTCGGAGATGAACGACGCCTTGTCCGACGTGGCTTTCTGCTGGGCGGACTGCTCGTTGTACACATACGCGACCGGCATTTTATTGGCGCGGAAGCTCTCCACATAAGTGGTAAGGGCGTGCGCCTGCTCCGGGGTGAACCCGAAGTTCGGCATGATGGTCGGTTCCATGCCGATGGCGGGGTCGCCCGGCGTTACCTTCTGCGGGTCGAGGAAGTGCTGGTAGGTCCAGTTGTACATGTTCTTCTTGCCTTCCACATGTTTCAACACATGGGTCTGCTCGAACTCGTGCTCAGTGCGGTCGCCAAACTCGGTAAGGTCGGGCGCGATGACCTCGCCCACGCCGCGGATGGTGTGACAGGAGGTACACTCTATGCCCATATCGTTATTGCCGTAGGTGATTTCGCGGGCGGTTTCAAGCATTTCGGCCCCCGCGAGATGGTAGCCCTTTTCGTATACCCGCACATGGCACTTTGGACAGGATACCTGCACCATGTTGTTCGGCCACATCGGGAAATCCCAATGCTCAATCTCTTTGGCATGGGCTTCATCGGCTTCCGTGGCCCTTCCCTGCCCTTGGTGGCAGATGGTGCACCCGATCTTGGCGAAATCGTGCTCGCGCGCGGCGGCGTGGTAGCGGTACGGCTCCGGCGCGTCCGCGAAATCCGGGTTATCCACCCCCTGGTGGCAGGTGATACAGCGGTCGGTCACGCCAAGCTCCGGGTTCCATACCTGAAGGATCTTGATGGGAGTCGCCTTGAGCGATTCCAGCGTTTCCGGGTTTTTTTCCTTTTCGATCTGCATCTTGATAAAAGTGGACTGGTATCCGCGCCACTCGGCGGTAAACTCCTTGCCGACCGTGAAGCCGAACAGCGAAAGGAGGGAAAACGCGAAGATCGCGTACATCAGGTTCTGGTTGCGGGTCCACAGGAAAATGAACGAAACGGTATTTACGATAAGGATGCCAGCGACAATTTTTTCCATCATCTCCACACCCTCAGATCTTGAACCACGGGGTTTCGATTATGTACTTCACGTTGAACCCAAGCCGCAGGACGATCTTGCCCAAAGTGCCCACCATCATCAGCACATGGCTTTGCACAATGAAGTACCTGATGTAGCCAAGCTCCTTGAGGTATTTGTCCAGTTCCTTCACCTTTTCGGACTTCGGGAACATTCTGGTGACGATGAGCGGAAGGACCATGCCGATGGTGGAGAACCCGATGAGCAGGGCCAGCCCCACGCCCAGCGGGAACGATTTCAGTTCCGCGCCGCCTTCCTTCAGCGGCACCCCTTCGCGCGTCCATGTGTTGCCGCCCAGGTCGTAGTCAATTATCGGCCAGTACACCTGCCAGCTCGGCCCGCGCAACAGCTGGCCCACCACGATAAGGGCGAACCAGAAGAGGATGCCGAAGGTGAAGTAGGCCACGGCGAACCGCCTGCGGCGGAAATCGTAATTCCCCTGCTCGGTGGGGGTAATATCAACGTACGGGATGAGCATCAGCCCGATCAATATCTGTTGCGGGAGCATCACGCCCGCTATCCACGGATCGAAATACACCAGCAGTTCCTGCAGACCGATGAAATACCACGGGGCCTTGGCCGGGTTCGGGGTTTTCGCCCATTCCGCCATTTCCTCCAGCGGCGCGTAGGCCAAAAAGGACACGCCCCACAAAAGCACCGTGAGGAACAGCATCATCAAAAGGATGATCCACACCAGGTTCGGCCACGATGAAACGCGGGGATACCCCGGCTTGTTCATTAGCATGTAGCCGGATTTGTCGCTCCTGACTTCTTCTTGCATTCCCCCCCCCATAACTCTCACAACGGCCCGGAGAAGCCGTCTTTCCTTATGCGCCAGAAATGGAGCACCATCAACAGCGTGGCGATGAGCGGCAGGCCCACGCAATGCCACACATACGCGCGCACCAGGGCGTTCGCGCCGATGCGCGTGCCGCCGATGATCGCGAAACGGATGTCGTTGTCTATCTGCACGCCCAGCAGTTCATGGAACGGTCCCTCATACCCCATAAGCGGGGTGGCCGAGGCCATGTTCGTGCCGACCGTCACCGCCCAGAAACCAAGCTGGTCCCACGGAAGCAGGTAGCCGGTGAAGCTGAGCAAAAGCGTGAGCAACAGCAGGAACACGCCCACCACCCAGTTCATCTGGCGCGGCGCTTTGTACGATCCGGTGTAGAACACGCGCATCATGTGGAGCATCACGGCAAGCACCATTCCGTGCGCGGCCCACCGGTGCATGTTCCTCAAGATAACGCCGAACGGCACCATGAACCGCAGGTCCTTCATATCCTGGAACGCGCGATGCTCTTCCGGGACGTAGTAGAACATCAGCAATATGCCGGTGAGCGTGAGCAGAAGGAAGAGGAAGAACGTGATGCCGCCCATGCACCACGAATAGCGCAGTTTCAGGCCGTGCTCGCCCACCTTGGTGGGGAATATGTGCATGTAGAAGCTCGACCGCATGACCGCCATCCGCTTGAGAAGCGTGTTGGGGTAGCCCACGCGGAAAATGGACTTGTAAATCGGATTATTCGTTATCAGCGCGAAAATAAAGTCGAGCGTCTTTTTCAGCGGCGACTGTTTTTGCTGGTTGTGTTCCATCCCTGCCTGCCTTCTACGACTGGAGCGGGAGGAAGAACGGCGGCTTCACCAGCGCCTGCTTTTCATCCTCGTGCCAGTACACGTCTTTGTGTTTTTTGGTGGTTTGCAGATTCGACCGGCGAATGCCCAAAAGGCCCGTGGTCACTATCATCGAGCCGTCCGGCGAGAGGCTCAGCTTGGGCCGGTACAGCGGCTCCGGGGCCGGGCCGCCGATCACTTCCCCTTCCACGTTATACACCGATCCGTGACAGGGGCACTTGAACACATGTTCGCTGGGGAACCAGTTGGGGGTGCATCCCAGATGGGTACAAACGCCCACCAGGCCGTACATGCCATTTTTGTTACGCAGGAGCCATACGCGCTGGTTTTTCTTCCAGCGCTCATCCACCACCACGGTTTCGCTACCGGTGGGGGCCACATATTCATCAGGTTTACCGGCATTGAACGTGGAGCGCGGCTCATAGAGCACGCCGGGATAGAAGAACTTGGCGGCCGCTCCCCCAACGCCCCCGAAAAGGGCAAGCATGGAGCCCCAACCGACAAAATTGAAAAACCGCCTTCGTGAAAGGTTTTCCTCGGCCATTCCCCTACTCTCCTTCTTCCTCTCTATTTCCTTGCTTCCCTATAATCAAGCAAGACTTGCGTCTTATATCACAAGCAAGGCGTACCGTGCAAATCCGATTTTCTATCGCCCCGAACCGGCCAGCGCCATGGCGCCGCCCCCCGTGTTCAGGGAAATATCTTCCCAGGATTGAGGATATTATCCGGGTCGAACGCCAATTTCAACCTTTTACTTATCGCCACTTCCGCCTCCCCCAGTTCCTTGCGGATGTAGGGCATCTTCGCCAAACCTACCCCATGCTCGCCCGAAAGCGTGCCATCAAGCTCCAAGGTGATGTCGAACACTTCCTCCACCGCTTTCAGCGCACGCGCGTATTCCTCCGCGTTGGCCGCGTCCGTCATCACGTTCACATGGATGTTGCCGTCTCCCGCGTGCCCGAAGTTCACTATCGGCAATCCGGCGCGTTGCGAAAGCGCGTCCAGCCGATCCATCAGTTCCGCGATGCGGGTGCGCGGGACGGTGATGTCCTCGTTGAGCTTCGTGGGGCTGATGCGGTTGATGGCCGCCGAAATGGAACGCCGGATCTTCCAAAACGATTGCGCCTCGTCCGCGTTTTGCGCGATGGTGAAACCGCGCGCATCGAGTTCGCGGCAGATTCCGTGTATCTTTTGCATCTCGTCACGCGCGGGTGTTTCGTCGCCGTCCGTTTCTATCAGTAACATTCCGCCAGCGTCCACCGGCAGGCCGATCTTCAAATATTCTTCCACGCACCGGATGGCGGTGCGGTCAATGTACTCCAGCGTGCGCGGCAATAACCGTTCGCGCAGGATGCGCGTCACCGCGTCCACCGCCGCCGTGCGCGCATCGAACACCGCCAAAGCGGTGACAACGCTGGGCGGGAGCGGAAGCACCTTCAACCGGATTTTCGTGACGATGCCGAGCGTCCCTTCCGAGCCGACCATCAGGCTCGTCAGATCGTACCCCACCGCCCCTTTCGCCGTCTTTATGCCGGTCTCTATCACGCTCCCATCCGCCAGCACCACGGTGAGGCCCATCACATAGTCGCGGGTTACGCCGTACTTCACCGCGCCTGGACCGCCCGCGCCGGTCATCACGTTGCCGCCGATGGTGGAGCTTTTCAGGCTGGCCGGATCGGGCGGATAAAAAAGCCCGTGCCGGGCAAGCTCTTTCCCCAGCTCGAAATTGACGATGCCCGGCTCCACCTCCACATACATCGCCTCGGCATCCAGCTTCAGGATGCGGTTCATCCGCGCGAATGCGATGACCACGCCCCCCTGGATTGGCACCGCCGCCCCGGTGAACCCGGTCCCGGCTCCGCGCGGAGTGATGGGGATTTTATGTTTTGAGCACGCCTTCGCTATTTCAATAACTTCAGCTGTGGATTCGGGAAAGCAGACGCACTCTGGCAGGTGTTTTATTTTGGTGGCGTCGAACGAATAGAGGAGGAGTTCCGCCTTGTCGGTGGTCAGGTTTATGCACCCTCTCCGCAGTTCCGAAAGCGCATGTTCGTTGATGGTCATTTCAGGGCGACGATGGACTTTTTGAGTTCCACTACCTCAATGTTTTGAGGGCAGTCCTTCCAGTTGTGACGCCAGCAAACGATCACATCGCACTCCGATGATGAATGCCCGTGTTCCTTGAAATTCCTGCTTTCAAATTCAAACTCAATGCGCACACTCTGCCATTTACCGTTTCCGGTATCCCGTTTTGCCTCGCAATCCGGGAATGCGCTTTGTACCGCTTCAACGTAATAACCTAATTCCTTCGCAACCATTCCAAAAAGGAGAATCACCCCGTTTTCATTGACCGGTTCATGCCGAAGCCCCCTGAAATTCAACGGTGGCCCGTAAGTAGTCCTGTTTGAGAGTCGAGTATGGGCGGTTTTGTGAGCCGGTTCTTTTTCATCCTCGCGGTCTTCGGATATGTAACCTTCGGGATTGGCTGAAGCAGTAGGCAGGAGGTCTATCACGTCTTTCCATTCCGGTGTGCCTTCGGCAAATTCGCGGAATTTCTGTGGCATATCTCTCCAGTTTCCGAAACGCCTCCTTATAGTCGTAACGTCATAATGGCCCACCTTGCCATATTGGAAAACTGTAGGTGCCTTTCCGCAATGCCTCACTGCTTTTCCCCAATCCCGCAGTAGTTCATTATCCTCTGCCCGGACATTACCCGTATTCGGCTTATACCCTGCCGTTTGCACGGCTTGGTTCCAGTTATCAAAAAACTGATTGATATCCCTTAGATCGATCTTGTATTTTGAATAAAAATCCCTAATTGATGGCGGATGACCGTGTTCTTTGGTAAATCTCTTGATTGCGTCGAGAATCGCCTCTCTTGATATTAAGGGAGGTGGGAAACTCACTTGGCAATCTCCAGGGCGGCTAAAACGGTCTCGCGCGTTTTGCCGGCCAGTTCAAAGGCCCTTTCCGCATCGTTGCGGGAAGTATCCATCAGGTCGCCCGGATAACGGAAATCCACCCCGAACGGATTGAGTTCGGTAATATCATTCAAGGATGCGGCCATACGGGGGTTTTGTTTCGCAACAATATCCAACAGTTCCCCAAGGTTGTGCGTTTTGGGGAAATCGGCCTGTATCATGACCATGTACGCCTTCAAAAATTTTTCTGTCGCCTGTTGGCAATGGAAACCGATCGCCTCCGGGAACGAAGCATTTTCGAGCAAAAGGAGCTTGGCCACTCCCATATCCTTTTCCGCCTTTTCGAGCCACTGCCGCACCAGTTCCTTTTTTATTTCATCAGGCGGCTTCATAAATCACTATGCCGCCCTTATTGGCCGGATAGGCAAGGCCTCCAATTACGGGCTTTGTTTCCTCGAACCGTTCGGTGGACATAACTACTATGTCAAAGGGATAACCAAGGCCCCGCAATGCGTTGCCGATGCGCACGCCTTCCCTGCGGAGGCTGACCGGATGGTCCTCAAGAACGAGAATATCAATATCGCTGTCCGGGGTCATCGTCCCTTTTGCCGCCGAACCGAACAAAATGACGCGCCGCGGCATGGTTACCGATAATATGCGGTTTTTTATTTCATTTAGGACGCTCTGATCCAAGCCCATGCGTTCATAATATCGGCTTCTTTCCCCAAGCGTCAACCAGAAACCCCGGAAACCCCCAGCGTTTTGCGGATTTCGTCGGCGGTGGCGCGGTCCATTCCCCGATCGCGCTCTTCGAGTTTCGCGATGAGCGCGCGCCGCACTTCCGCCGGGCGGTTCTGCGCGAACTTGCTTTTCACTTCCGTTTGCTCCGGGTCTATGCGGAACACCGCCGTTTCCGCCAGCGGCTTTTGGTACAGCGGGTCATCCGGCGTTATCGGCGCGAATCCCCCTTCCGGCTGGTATTTTTCCATCAGCTTTTGCAGGGCCTCGGCCTTTTCCCGCGCGTCCTCCACCACGCTCCCCT
Source organism: Nitrospinota bacterium (assembly GCA_016212275.1). Taxonomy (GTDB): domain Bacteria; phylum Nitrospinota_A; class UBA7883; order JACRGQ01; family JACRGQ01; genus JACRGR01. Next base: position 45,040 of record JACRGR010000068.1, read on the forward strand.
TTCCTTTAATATGCACCGACTTGAAGAAAATGGTGGCGGGACACGCATACTTTTCCGCTATCCAGTACGAGGGGATGGACGAATACGGCAGATCCGCCGAGAACGCCACTTTGCATTCCGCATTTTTGAAATAGGAAAACTTCTCCCCGGCCATCGCGCCGTGGAAATACACCTTCCCGCCGTGCCATACGAAGTTCAGCGGCGCCACGCGCGGATACCCTTGCGCATCCACGATGCCCACCTGCCCCACCGGCGCGGTGGATAATACGATTTGCACGTCCCCGTCTTTTCCCGAAAAATCCTTCCGCCGCATATCCGCCTTTCTGTTTGAGCGATTTACCGTTAAACAAGGTAAAATATACATCATTAGCCAACGTGGAGGAGGCATGCACTTCTATCAACTCTCCATCGAATCCGCCGCGAAAGAACTGAACACCGACCTCAAGGACGGCCTCGCCGAGCCTGAAGCCCAAACGCGGCTGAAAGCGCGCGGCGAAAACCGCCTGCGAAAGACCAACGAGCGGAGCGCGCTGGCCATCTTTCTCACCCAGTTCAAGGACCTGCTGGTAGCCATCCTGGCCGCCGCCGGTTTTTTCTCCATGTACCTTGGCGAATACCGCGACGCGGTGCTGATGTTCGGCATCATCTTCGTGAACACCTCCGTCCGCTTCTGGCAGGAATACAAGGCGGAAAAAATGCTCGAAGCGCTCAAGGCGCTGATGGTCCCCTCCGCCAAGATCATCCGCGATGGGGAAGAACGCGAGATAAACGCTTTTCACCTCGTTCCCGGCGATCTGGTACTGCTGGAAGAAGGGGACGGCGTGCCGGCGGACATCCGGCTGGTGGAAAGCGAGAACTTCGCCACCAACGATTTCATCCTCACCGGCGAAGTCACCCCGCAATCCAAAAGCCACCTAATAAAAATAGAACGGGAGGTCGCCGTCACATTCCAGGACAACTGCGTGTTCAGCGGCGTGACGGTGGCGCGCGGCATGGCCCGCGGCGTGGTGTTCGCCACCGGCATGGAATCGGAGATCGGCAAGATCGCGCGCGGCTCGGAAGAAATTATTGCCACCCCCTCGCCGTTGCAACGGGAGGTCTCGAACCTCGCGGCAAAGATCACGCAGGTGGCCGCCGCCATCATCGGCCTGCTCATCCTCACCCGGCTGGCGATGCACGCGGGACTGCGCGAGGCGCTGGTGTTTTCCATCGGCGTTGCCGCCGCCATGGTGCCGGAAGGGATGCCCACGCAGATCTCCATAGCCTTGGCGCTGGGGGCCGGGCGGCTGGCCGCGAAAAACGCCATCGTCAAAAAACTCTCCGCCGTCGAAACGCTGGGGGCCGCCACCGTCATCGCATCCGACAAAACCGGCACCATCACCAAGAACGAGATCACCATAAACAACTGTTATTTCGGCGGAATGCACTTCTTCGTATCCGGCGCCGGTTACGCCCCACAGGGCGAGATAGTGGACGAGGAGGGCAAATCCTGGCGGCGCGAGACCATCGGCGAACTGAAGGCGTTTTTCCTGAACGGCTACCTATCCTCCACCGGGAAGGTGCGCCCCCCGGACGCGGAGCACAACACCTGGTATGCCATCGGCGACCCCACCGAAGCCGCGTTCGGCACATTGGCCCTGAAAGCGGGGTACGACCTGGACGAGGTGGACGAACAATACCAGCGGATCGAACTGTTCCCCTTCGATTCCGACCGGAAGCGGATGACCATCATCCGGGAGCACAAGGGGCACCGCACCGCCTTGATGAAAGGCGCGCTGGAAAACGTTCTGGAGTCATGCACCCACTTCGTATCGCGCGGCGTGGTGGCCCCGTTAACCGACAATGACGTGCGCCGCTTCTTAAGTCTGGGGCGGAGCCACGCATTCCACTCCCTGCGCGTGCTGGCGCTGGCTTACAAAGACCTGCCGCTGAAGGACGGCTATACGATGGGCGAAGCGGAAACCGGGCTTATATTTTCCGGCCTCGTGACCATGCTGGACCCGCCGCACGACGAGGTTAAAGGCGCGGTGCGGCACGCATTCCGCGCGCAGATGAAAGTGGTGATGATCACCGGAGACAATGCCGCCACCGCGAAAGCCGTGGCTCACGCCATCGGCATGAAGGACGCCGACCATCGCCTGCCGGACGTGGTGGACGGTGAGGAGCTGGCCGCGCTGAGCAACGGCGATATGGACCGCCTGCTTTCCGCGCGGGCCGTGATATTTTCGCGCGTGACCCCGCAGGACAAACTGCGGATCGTGGAACTGCTGAAAAAACGGGGCGAGGTGGTGGCCGTGACCGGCGACGGCGTGAACGACGCGCTGAGCCTCAAGCGGGCGGACATTGGCATCGCCATGGGGCAAAAAGGCTCCGAAGTGGCGAAAGAGGCGTCCGACCTCGTTCTGCTGGACGACAACTTTTCGACCATCGTGCTGGCGGTGCAGGAAGGCAGGACCATCTACAAGAACCTGGAAAAGACCATCACCTCGTCGCTCACGGCCAACTTCGGCGAGCTTTTTTGCGTCCTGTTCGGGTTTCTCGCCGGCTTTTGGGGATACCCCATACCGATCCTCGCCGTGCAGATATTGGCGGTGGACCTCATCGGCGAGTTCCTGCCGCTGATGTTCCTGACGTTCGACCCGCCGGAAGCGGCCCTGATGCACGAGCCGCCGCGCGACCTTAAAAAGCACATCGTAAACGGCGGTTCATTGAGGAACATCGTTTTCTTCGGCGCGCTGATGGGATTGTTCGCCTTCCTGTCGTTCATGGCCGTCTTCACCCTGCACGCCCACGAAACCCTGCATTACGAACGCGCCCTTGCCGCCGCGTACGTCACCATCGTTTTTTGCCAGTTCATGAACATCCTCTCGCGCCGCACGGCGGACTCGGTGTTCACCGATTACTTCTTTTCCAACGGGCACCTGCTGGCGGGGTTCTTCCTTTCCATCGGGTTCATCCTGACCATCGTGTACCTGCCGGTGGCGAACCTTTTTTTCCACACCGGGCCGCTGGCGGCGGCGGAGTGGGGCTACCCGCTCGGCTTTGCCGCGCTGTTCCTGCTGGCCCACGAACTGCGTAAGGCCGCCATAAAACCGGTACGACATTCCCACGCAATGCAGATCCAGTAGAAGATTGAGCGGTGAGAGGGAAAGTAGGTGGTGGGCGATACAGGATTTGAACCTGTGGCTTCTACCGTGTGAAGGTAGCACTCTACCGCTGAGTTAATCGCCCAACGCGAAGAACGCATTGTAAGGCATTTCCCCCCCGGCGGGCAACTGCCCTAAAACAGGATAATTCTGATGATGGGGATGTGATTCTGTATCAGGTACTTGAATGGAGTAAAGTGGAGCCAGGTCGACGGCGCAAAGCGCGAACCTCCGGCATTTATGTTGCTACCCTCCCAAAAAAACGACGTTGAGGCGAAAAGTGCGTTGGGTGAGAGAAAACTGTTATTTGCCACGGAACTCCCTGCGGTAGCGGCCAGGGGAAGTTTTGACCGCGCTGGTGAAGTGTTGCCGAAAGGAGACTTCGGAGCCGAAACCGGCGGACTGCGCAACAATAGCCATGGGCGCGTCGGTCTTTTCCAGCAGGCGTTGCGCCATTGCGATCCGTTGTCCCATCAGCCATTTTCCAGGGCTGGTGCCGGTGGCCTTGCGCCAACTCCGGGTAAATGTCCGTCTACTCATAAAGGCGCGCCGTGCAAGAGCGTCAAGGGTAAGATGTTTATCGATATTTTTTTGGATCCATTCCATCACCTTCCCCAAATGGTCCTCCTCCAGGTGCGAGGGAAGCGGTTGCTCAATATATTGGGCCTGCCCGCCTTGGCGGTGAGGGAAAACCACCATCCGCCGCGCCACTCTACTGGCAACATCCGCCCCGTGGCGGCAACGAAGAATGTGAAGGCAACAGTCAATGCCGGCGGCAACTCCGGCTGACGTAATAATATTGCCATCTTCCACATAAAGCACCGCCGGATCGACATCGATGCGCGGGTACCGGCGGGCCAGATCGTCTGCCCATTCCCAATGGGTGGTCGCCTTACATCCGTCCAACAGACCGGCCGCGGCCAAAACATAAGTTCCCAGGCATAATCCCGCAATAAGCGCCCCGCGCCGCTGTGCCTTGATCAGTGCCTTTAACAGGGGCCGCGGAGGTGTTTCATCAGGATTGCGCCAAGAGGGAACGATGATGATACCCGCCTTTGACAGGCTGGAAAGAGTGTGCGGGGTTGAAAGACTGAACCCCGCCGAGGTTCTGAGCGGGCCAGGTTCCGCGGCGCAGACAAAGAGATTAAAGCGGGGGAGAGCCGACCTTTGCCGGTTCTCGCCGAAGACGCAACACGGGATGGAGAGGTGGAACGGACTTATCCCATCGAATGCAATAACGGCAACGGTGTCTATGCTCATGAGGCTCCTTATTCCGGCTATTGGCCCATTACCATCATATTCTGGCATACGGGCCAATTGTTCGGCAATCTGAAAAAAGGCATTATCCGAACCATGGGAACAACATCCGCATTTCAGACATCCGCCAACGAACATTGAGAAAGGAGATCAAAGATGAAAACGGAACCGAAACGCGCCCTGATGGTGATCGATGTGCAGAACGAGTATTTTGACGGCAAACTGCCGATAGAGTTCCCGCCCTCCAGTGATTCGCTTGCCAATATCTTGCGGGCCATGAATGCCGCCGAGGCGGCGGGGATGCCTGTTATCGTTGTGGAAAATCTGCTGGAAGGGGACCACCCGGTCTTTGCCCGCGGATCGCATGGCGCCGCGCTCCATCCCGCCATCGCGGAAAAAATGCGGAGCCGCCTAATCACCAAATCGTTCCCCAGCGGGTTCGCGGGCACTGGCCTCAAAGAATGGCTGAAAGAGCGTGGAATCGATACGGTGACTATCGTTGGATATATGACCCAAATGTGCGATCTCTCTGCGGCCATCCACGCCATCCATCTCGGGTTCGCGGTCGAGTTCCTGTCCGACGCCACGGGCACCATTCCCCTTGCCAATCGCGCCGGCTATGCAAGCGCCCAGGACATCCACCGGGTGGTCTGCGTGGTCTTGCAATCCCGCTTTGGAGCGGTGATGAGTACCGATGAATGGGTTGCCCTGCTTGAAAAGGGGGGCGGAGCGGAGAGGGACACCATCCTTGGTTCATTGCAAAAAGCCCGCGAATTTAGCGGCTCCGCGAGGTAAAACATGGTCGTCCTGCGCCCGCTCACGGCCGAAAATAAATGCCTCATCAGGCGGTGGCCTTCCTATTCCGGCCTTTTTGGCGAAATGAGCTATGCACTTAGGAAGGGGGGGTGGCTGGACGAATTCAGCGGCCAACCGGAAGTGCTTTCATTTGTGGCGGAAATTGATGGAGAGGTGGTGGGGTTCAGCCTGCTGATACCCGCCACCCGTGGGGAGGCAGAATTCAGGGTCGCCTTGCATCCGCATTGGACGGGGAGAGGGCTGGGGGAAGAAGTGACCCGCGGCACACTTAAGATAGGTTTTGAAGAGCGGGGATTATGTCGGATACAGCTAATCGTAAGAAAGTCGAATGCCCCTGCGTTTCGTCTTTATCAACGAGTGGGATTTGTTGTGACCGGCGAATGCATCCGCGATGTCCAAGGGAAGAACATCGACTTCATCCAAATGGAAATACGACCCGATGTTATCCGTTAGGGGAGCGGTTACTTCACATGGCGCGTGTGGATGAGCGAATCCACCACCGACGGGTCGGCCAAGGTGCTGGTGTCGCCCACCGAGCCGATGTCGTTCTCCGCTATCTTCCGCAGTATCCGCCGCATGATCTTGCCGGAGCGCGTTTTGGGCAATGACGGGGTGATATGCACGATGTCCGGCTTGGCTATCGCGCCGATCTCTTTCGCCACATGCTCTTTCAGTTCTTTTTCCAGTTCCGCGCTCCCCTCGCTTCCCGCCTTCAATATCACATAGGCGTACAGCGCCTGCCCCTTGATGTCGTGCGGCATGCCGACCACCGCGGCCTCCGCCACTTTCGGGTGCGCCACCA